>JANXZS010000080.1 GCA_025355385.1 Acidobacteriaceae bacterium
CTGCGTTTCGACGGGGGTTCACACCAGTTCACGCCCTTTCTGCCCGCGCTTTTTGGTTGGCAAACAGAGTGGTCTCCCGATGCCAAACGGATGAGCTATGTGCGCACTGACTTGACGCTGTGGAAGGCGAGCGCGGACGGAAGCGCGCCCCAACAACTTGTATTTTCACCGATGCAAACTATGATGCCGCGTTGGTCGCCCGACGGGGCGACAATTGCTTTCAGCGCACGCATGCCGAACCAATTGTGGAGGGTGTATCTGATTCAGAGTGCCGGGGGAACGCCCGAGCGCTTGACCACGATAGAGCAGGCAGTTAGTGAGGGGGCACCCACCTGGTCGCCTGACGGGCAGGCAATCATTTTCGGAGACACGGATTGCGTGCTCCCGAAGAACTGCAGCATTCATCGCGTAGAGCTGAAGACGCGCACCGTGACCACCCTGCCTGGATCCGAGGGGCTGAGAACGGCACGCTGGTCCCCAGATGGGCGGTATGTAGCGGCGCTACGCCAGGAGACCGCGGAAATGCTGCTTTTTGATTTCGCAACTTTGAAGTGGTCTTCCCTCGCCCAGCCAATCACTGGGGACGATCTTGCGTGGTCAAGAAATGGGGAGTATGTGTATGGGTACAACCGCTACGCGAACTATCCGGAGATCTTACGCGTGCACCTTCGCGATCGTCGGAAAGAGCGGGTAGCTAGTTTGGCCAGCCTGACTCTTGCCACCAGCGAAGTGGGAAATTGGATGGGCTTGGATCCTGAGGACACCCCGCTGTTCTACCACAGCATTCCATCCAGCGAGGTATTCGCGTTCAATCTAGAGGCACGTTAAAGCCCTGTGTCGCGCAAGAATTCGATCGTCTCGTCATGGCCGCGGCCTTCGACGTTTGGCCATTAGTTGTCTGTAGTGGGAATTTCATAGGCGGCGTGCAAGCTGAAGGAAATGCCGAGGTTTCCCCGGAATTTCGAACGTTCCGCAACCATCGGACTAAATAGAATGCTCGCCACGCGATGGCACCCGACGTTGCGGTTACTTAGACCAGCGGTCGACTTAGATTCTTGCAGCTTTCACAGACGCCTCGCCACGTTTCGCACGACTGGGAAGTGGATTGTCTTCAGCGCAACTGTCCTATGCGCTGGTGCCCTGCCCGTTTGGGCGGCTCTGGTGCAAAGTTCGCAACCCGGCTGTGCGCCTTCGGATCTCTCGGAAAATGGGGATCAAGCGGCCAGTACAGCATTCCAAAGTTCCGGCATTGTGACTGAGCAACCACCTAACTTGCCGGTCTTAAACTGATGCTTCTGAATCTTCTGTACAAGCTCGATGCCGCTGATCGTCACGGCTGCGTGATCAAACCGTTTGAATCCGAGCATCGGTCTGGTCCGCTGTTTGATTCGCCGATGGTCTTGCTCAATCATATTGTTGAGATACTTGCTCGACCGCACTCGGACCCGCCGCGAAAGCTTGCCTTCCGCCTTCAGTTCTCGCACCGCACGATGGGATGCAGCGTAAGCATCGAGAGTAATCACGCGTGGCGTGCCAACACTCTTCATCGCTTTGCGGAAGAACTGTTTCGCAGCATTCACATCCCGCCTCTCGCTGAGATAAAAATCGATCGTTTGCCCGACTTTATCCACCGCCCGGTACAGATAGGTCCACCGGCCCTTCACCCGTATATACGTCTCGTCACATCGCCACGAACCGCCAACCGGCCGCGCATACTGGCTCCAGCGCTTCTCGAATTCCGGCACGTAGCGCTGCACCCAACGCAGAATCGTCGTGTGCACGAGCACCACTCCGCGCTCCGCCATCATTTCCACGAGGTCACGTGCGCTTAGTTTGTATCTCAAATACCATCGAACGCACAAAACGATGATTTCTTGATCGAACTGCCGACCCTTAAACAGAGTCTCTGCTTTTCCGGCGGATGCCATCGCCGTGATTATCCAACACTCGGCGACTTTGCACCAGAGCCATCTTAATAACGTGACCCACATTTGAAGAGGCGTTTGCTGCGGCAGCAACTTGTTGAGCAAGAACATGAAACGCACCACCTGATTGATTTAGAATTGCATCATCGCGCATACGTTTTATACGGGATTTCCTTGCCTTGGTGAGCGCCTCACTATACACCCATTCAAGCGGTTCCGGCGCAGTTTTTTCTTTGGCCCTGCAACCGAAGGTCGACAGGGGAACGACGGCAGGC
>JANXZS010000092.1 GCA_025355385.1 Acidobacteriaceae bacterium
GACGCCGCGTCCTTCGAGCAGTTCGCCCAATTCGCGAACGGCATGTTGCGCCTGGGCGGTGGCGAGCCCATAGCCGGGACACATGAATGTGCTACTCGCCGAAGCGAATGTGCCTTACTCATCCCTTTATGAGATGGAGCAGATCAATCCGGAATTTCCATCGACGGACGTAGTGGTAGTGATCGGCGCTAACGACGTAGTCAATCCCGACGCTCGCGACAATCCCACGTCGCTGATTGCCGGCATGCCTATCCTCGAAGTCGATCGCGCCAGGTCCGTAATCGTGCTCAAGCGCGGCCAAGGTCGAGGGTTCTCAGGACTTGAGAATCCCCTGTTCTTCAAGGACTGCACACACATGCTCTACGGCGATGCGAAAGGTTCGCTGAACCAGCTGGCCCAGGCCGTCCAGCACGTTTAGGTAACGAAACCTGGTCTCGTGCTCCCCCGGCTTCACCGCTCTCGGATGACTTTCGCAGCCATCTTCGCGCTTGCCGGAGAGGCTACCTTTTTGGGATAGATCAGGGTCGCAAACTTGTAATCCGTCGGATCGATGTCCGTGCCTCCAATTATGGGTTCTCCATCCATTGGTTAGTTCGCCGAGTATCTGGTAGCACATGATAGACTTCGCGTCTGCCGCCGTGCCTCGCAGCGTGGACTCCTCGATCGGAGTCAATACCTGCGCCCGCACCTCTTCCTCGCTCCATCCCTGGGTACGCTCAAAGTAAGCGATCGCTTTAGCTGGATCGATCTTGGCGACCAGCGCTTTACGCATATGTTCGTGAGGGAATCCCAGCGTGTGTCCCGTCTCGTGGCGAACCACCCGATGGAATTCCGACTCCAAAGTGGTCATCGTGAACGCTTCAAGATTCATTGTCTGATCCTTGGCGCAATATGCAGGATGTCTGTCCCCAGATAGGACCAATACCCTCCTGCCTGCCCCCCGGCCCGGGCAATTCGTACCTGCGGATCTGTCGCCGTCTCCACAAATTTTACGTTCGATGTCGCCGCCCACGCATTCATATGCTGCAAAATTCTCTTCTTCAGATTTGCTGGCGGATTGTCCATAAAGCCCACGGTGAGGTGGACACCCTGCAGGCCCCAATATTTTGTCGTTAAGACCGCTATGCTCTCTGGGGTCGCCGTAAAACCAGGCATCACCCTAATCAGCCGTTCTACCGGTGCGTGATTGAAGGGATTCATGTTAATAGCCGTCTTGGCAGCGGCCACGATTTTTTCTAGTGGTAGGCGTTTTGGAATGCACACCATGGCTATTTTCAGGGTGGATCCTTTCCGTGAATGGAACTGCGGGAGCACGTTACCCTCTCTTGACGCGATACGCAACACCGAATCACACCCCTGCACCCGGATATGGATACGCCCCCGGCAACGGGAGCGAGGGATCGAAGTAGCGGCGTAATGAGGCATCGCAGATGGCATAGCCCCAGTTGATCAGCCTCTCCTGCAGGGAGTCCTCCAGCTTTGCCAGCCGCGTTGGAGTAGCCGCTAGCACCGTAGTGCGGTCCAGTGCCCACGGCAAGGGATAGTCCTTGTAGTAAGTACTGAGATCCTGCCGGATACCCCAGTAGCACCCCTTCCGCGCACCCTGCTGAAAGAGTGCAATCAGTTGACGTGTTCTCAGCGCGCGCACTTGGCCGTCTATCAAATTCAAGACTCGGTACGCATGACGCGCCCAATCGTGATGTGGATTGGGCTCCGCCTCCAGATGGCCGCCGCCATCGCTCACCAGAATCGTTTCATAGTGTTTCCACGCAGTTTCCAGGCCAAGATTGTCGTATACCCCGCCGTCGCTCAGAACCAGATCCGTCGTATACGGCGGGTGGTTCAGATCTTCGCCATCCACCGCCGCCTCAAACTGCATTCCGTAATCGCCAACTTTGATGTCGCAAGGGGACAACACTGGCGGAAATGCGGACGACGCGGCAATCGCACGCGCCAGAGGCAGCTTCGGATTGAGAATTTGTCCCACCCGGTAGTCGCGCATATACGGCTTCGAAAACCGCATCAGAACACCAGACTGAACATTGGTGGCATTGATCACGAACCTGGGCTCGTTAGGAAGGTCCTGCAGCGTCTTGCCCTTGAACAACTGCTCGTCGTATCTCTCCGCAATGTGATCGGAGATACTCCCAGGTAGAAAAATGCCACCGAGAACTGCGCCCTCATCCACTGTCGTCCGTGCCATCTGCCGAATCGGCTCCACAAATAGCTCGGCAAATCGCTGGCTCTCGGCACCCGGAGCGAACCCCAGATCCTTCCAGTTCATTCCCAAGACCCCTGCCGTGATCGAACCTCCTGACACACTGGAGACGCGATTGAGCTTGGCGATCATTCCCAACTGGTTCATACGCCATAAGCAACCAACGTGGAAAAGCATCGCGCGATATCCACCCCCTGAGAGGCACAATGCGATGCCCGCCTCCGGGGGAATAGTCGAGGCGTCTTGGACCGGCTCGAGATTTATTTCAGTCATGCTTGACCTCCGGTTATTGAAATCGTAATGCTGCGCGACAGCCCGTCTGGTGCGCGGTACTCGTCCGTCGAATTGAAGCCGCTATCCATTTTCAGTTCCTGCACCAGTGGCCCACGAGGAACCTCGGTACCCGATCGCGCACTCCCATGCTTGCCTGATTTCGTTGAGCAAAGCGTTTCCAGTCGATCGTGAGCATTCGCATTCCCTCTGTGTCGAAACAATTTCCACAGTGACTTAGGCGTGGCGTTCAGGCTTCCATGATGCCCGACCTTATACAAGTTCACGTCTCTCAAAAGCTCGCACCATTGCTTGTTTCTCAACGCATAGGACCAGTTTTCGATCTGCGCATCGCCCGGAAATAACAGCTTGCGATCTCCCACTTCCAAAAGAAGGATCACGCTGGTGTTATTCATCACGCTATCCAGGTCGCGAACCAGTTCCAGCGTCTGATCGGCCTGGATCGCGCGCGACTGCTCAATGAACCAGCGCACATTAGGAGACCGCGCTGTCCTCGGAAGATTGGCGGTGTTTGAAAACAGCGCCACACCACTCGGCTCTGTCATGGAACGCGCGGCCATACTTTGCGACGCCCAGAAGCTGCGGAACTGCCAGAACTCATTCGGATCCTTCGCCCGTTCTGACCTGATCGAGTCGCTTTGCTTAAGCGTTGGAGGAC
>JANXZS010000113.1 GCA_025355385.1 Acidobacteriaceae bacterium
AACGCCGCAATCGTTCCGAGGTGGAACGTGGCGAGGACGAATGCAAAGAACCAATTGAAACTTCTGCCCTTGCTCTGGGTGAGGTCGCAAAAATCTGCAGCCTGTTGAGCTTCGGCGAGGGAATCGACTTGTATCACCAGATTTGTCATACCGGCCATCCGGGCGATCTGAGTCTAAAGCAATTCCACTTCGACAGCAGAAGCAGAGAGTGTGAGGTATCCAGCGTCAGCGATGTAAGCATTTTCTTGATGAAAATGTAACCTGCTTCTGCTCTTGTGTGTCCTGGTTAGAGTGGCTACGTGCGCCTTTGCTTATTGAAGAAGCCCCGCTGGCCACCGCTGCTTTCGATACACCTGAAGTAGGAGTTGCCACAGTCATAAAGTAGCGCATCGCTGCCGGGCTGGCTGTAAGAAGTTCGTAATATCTCGGCTCGTGCTTGGCTAGGGCACCGTACCTTAAATTTCTGCAACTGGAGGTCCAGCGGCGTCATCCGTTATCGGTATGAGCAAACAGAGAGTGGCACTCGTAACGGGCGCAAATAAAGGCCTGGGGTTGGAGATTGCGCGTCAACTGGCAGAACAGGGAATCACCGTGGTGCTGGCCGCACGCAGCCTGGAAAAAGCGCGTTCGGCGGTGGCGGACTTGCAATCCAATGGACTGAATGCCCATCCCATCCAACTGGATGTCACCAGCGCGACAGACATTGCCGCACTTCCAGCGTTGATCGAACGGGAATTTGGCGGCCTGGATATCCTGGTGAACAATGCTGGAGTGAATTACGACTTCGAAGGTGAGGTTACCGGGGACACCCTGCGTCGCACATTTGAGGCCAATGTGATCGGTCCTTACGAAATAATCCGCGCTCTGCTGCCCCTCCTCAAGGCCAGTCCCGCAGGACGGATTGTCAACCAATCCAGCGTGCTTGGCTCGCTTCGAACCATGGTGGAGGGTCACGGCGGAGCCTTCACGACGGCGGGCTATTGCTCCTCCAAGGCTGCGTTGAACATGCTCACGGTAGTGGCTGCGGTGCAACTGAAAGACACTCATGTGAAGGTAAATGCCGTGCATCCCGGATGGGTTCAGACCGACATGGGCGGGAAAGACGCACCCCTGAGCGTCTCAGAGGGTGCGAAAACAGCTGTCAGGCTGGCAACAATCCCTGACAACGGGCCCACTGGCGGATACTTTCATCTGGAAGAGACACTGCCTTGGTAGCCCACCGATCCAGTGAAACGACAGAGTGATTGTCCTATTAGGGGAATGCCGAGTCGAGCGGGAGGAGCCGGGCTTTTCCGTCGTAGCGCGCACGGAACGGTGTTCGGAACAGGCGGTGCTAAGGTTCCATCCTCGCAGGTATTTCGCGAAGAGGTTCGACGCGTGTCGTGGTTTCGTCAAATTTTCCAAAGATCATCTTGCCCGAAGCAGTCTGCAAGACTGAGGTCACGGTCATCTCAATCGAGCGTCCAATCATGCGACGAGCGTGATCGACCACTACCATGGTGCCGTCGTCGAGATATCCAACTCCCTGAGTAGCTTCTTTGCCTTCCTTCAGGATGACGATGTGCATCTTCTCGCCGGGCAGTACCGCCGGCTTGAGAGAATTTGCAAGGTCGTTGATGTTCAGCACCTGAACCTGCCGCACGTGCGCTACCTTGTTGAGATTGAAATCATTTGTGACAATTTTTCCTTGAAGCTTCTTGGCTAACTCGATGAGCTTCAGGTCCACTTCGCGAATGGCAGGAAAATCCTGCTCAACAATTTGAATGGTCAGCAGGGCATTTGCCTGCATGCGCTGTAAAACGTCGAGGCCGCGACGTCCTCGCTGGCGCCGCGACGCATCGGAGGAGTCTGCGACCATCTGCAGTTCGCGGAGCACGAATTCGGGAATGATCAGCGTGCCTTCAAGGAAGCCTGTCTCTGCTATATCCGCGATGCGCCCGTCGATGATGGAGCTGGTATCGAGGATTTTCATGCTCCGTCGAGCTGATCGCTCCCCGGCAAAAAGATCGCCCAGCGCAGCCAGATTCAGCAGGTCGCCCTTGTTGGTACCAACTACCAGCCCTATATAGGACATGAGGAGAAGCACAAAAATCTGCAATGCGCTCAGGGTTCCCCCCGGGGGTAAGCTATCGCGCAGAACTACGCTAAAGAGGAAGGCCCCGAAGATTCCGAGAATGCTGCCAATGACCGCGCCGATCAATCGTTTCAGGCTGATGGCGCGCACCCGAAGTTCGAAGATCACGACCAGGCCGGCTGCAACCGCACCCAGACCTGCGGCGGGCCATGAAGTCAGTCCGAAAGGTCGAAGAAGGAAACAAGCAAGAGAAAAGAGCAGTAGGAAGACAATACGAATCAGAATTAAGTCCATGCAGCCAGGGATCTCCTGCAGGGCATGACCACAAACGAACTGCGCCCGGCAACACCGGGAGTATACCAGTTCCGCAACGTAGGCCTTGTAGGCGAAGAACGGACTGAATCCCCCACGTTCTATTGATGCTGGGTTGCGGCCAGTGAGGCGCTTTTAACTTAACGCGCTTTCCACGACTGCGCAGAGGGCTTTCCGCCGACGCTCCAGCAACTTTGACCCTCCTGTTCAGAGTGAGCTACAGGTAGCGGTCTCCGCTATCGCAGAGTAGAGTGACGATGACCAATTCCTTTTCGCTGTGGCCTGCGCTTGCGACCGTTTCCTCTGCAATCTTCAGGCAGGCAGCCACCGCTCCGGCGCTGGATATTCCTATTAGGAGGCCCATCTGTTGCGCTAGTCGCCGGGCCATCGCCTGCGCCTCCTCCACGCCGACCGTTACGTTGCGATCGGCAAGATATGGGCTGTAAATGGCAGGCAGCAGGCTAGTCGAAATATGCTTCAGTCCGTCGAGTCGGTGATCGGGCGAGTCCGGCTGTAATGCGATGCACTCCATCTTGGAGTTGTATTGCTTCAGCTTCCGCGTGGTCCCAATGAACGTCCCGCTCGTACCCAGTCCGGCGAGGAAGTGGGTCACCCGGCCTTCGGTTTGCTGCCAGATCTCGCTCCCCGTACTTTGATAGTGTGCCTGCCAGTTCACATCATTCGAGAACTGATCCACGTAACAAAACCTGTCGGGATCGTTGCCCACAAGTTCGCGGGCCTTCAAGATCGCACCATCCAGACCCGACTCTGAAGGCGTGTAGAAAGCCTCGGCTCCAAAGGCGGCGACAATCTTCTTACGCGCTGTCGAAACGGTATCCGGCATGCAGAGAGTAACCGGAAATCCAAGTGCTGCGCCTAGCATCGCATAGGAAACACCGGCGTTTCCACTGCTGGCGTCCAACAAGCGCTTGCCATCCCGCAGCAGGCCGCGCTGCCGGGCATCCGCCACAATGGCAGCAGTCGAACGGTCTTTACCGGAGCCGCCGGGGTTGGCCCATTCCGCTTTGCCGAGAATGTGAACACCGGGCAAGTGGGCGGTCAGCTTTTCCAGACGGATCAGCGGAGTATTGCCAATGCGTTCGAGCAGTGAGGTTCCCAATGCGTTTGTCATTGCATCCTGTAGCTATCGAGTTGCCGTCCGGGCCCTTCACCGATTGCGGCCCCTGTCGGGATGTGCGAGAGTTAAGACGTTAAGACGAGGCTTCTTAATAGTGTAGCTATCGCCTAAATTTTGCATGAATCGCCAGACTGTACAGGTTCAACATTATGTCTCGAAAGACCGTTCTGCCGAGCTTTTCACAAGTGCTGGACTCGCTTCGCACAGCGGGTTTTGAGGTCAAAGATGTAGCCGGAGCGCCGGGCCAGGTGATGGTGACCAAGCACGGATGTGCGACGATCCTCAATGAATCCGCGGGTGTGGTGGCGCCGCTGGCGGCGCAGCCGGGGTTTTTGGTGGGGGGAGAGATCTCCCGACTGGTGGACCGGGGCAACCAGAAATTCCTGAAAACAAGCAAGTTGGAGGTGCCAGCGACGGCTGATTCCTTGCGCGCCGTGCATAACTTCACGGAAGAGCTGAAACAGGATACAGGGGGCATCAGCTTGTACAACGAATCGCTCGGAACTGTAAGCGATCGTTACGTTTACGACCGATTGCGTGGGCGGAATCTGCCCGCATCCGAGCGTCCCAAGCGTCCGTGGGAAGTATCCTCCTAAAACGTTGAAGTGAAGTTTAACGGCGCGCTTTTTGACGCTGTAGCTCGCGGTAGATCTCGCTCTTCGATTGGCCGCGTTCTTTGGCGATCTTTTTGAGCGCATCCATCTCGCTCAAACCCTCCGTCTTCTCCAGTTCCGCCAACCGCTGCTGAACCGAGTTTGCCCCGACAGCCGTGGCTCGACGTTTGTGGTTCTCTACCAATAGGGTGATCTCGCCGCGTATGCGCTCCCGCGACGCCAGCGACGAGCGCACTTCTGCAGCGTTTCCGCGCAGGAACTCCTCATGCAACTTGGTGAGTTCTCGGGCTACCACGACCTGACACTGATCGCCCCAGACGGAGGCGACGTCGGCAAGCGTCTCCAGAATGCGGTGCGGCGCTTCATAAAAGATCAGTGTCGGCGCCGGAGCCGAATCCTGAGCGGTCGCCGCCAGTGCTTCGAGGCGGGTTAGCCGCTCGCCAGATTTGGAGGGAAGGAATCCGAGGAAGAGAAATGCTTCAGTGTTCAACCCGGAAGCCACCAATCCAGAAAGAGCCGCATTGGCGCCGGGGATTGGGATCACGTTGATCCCGGCTGCCAATGCGGCTGCGGCCAACGTCATGCCGGGGTCGGAGATGCCGGGCATGCCAGCGTCGCTGACGACTGCGACCCGGCCGCCTTGTTTGAGCAGTTCGAGCAACTCGGCGGTGCGCGCCTGCTCGTTGTGTTCATGGCAGCTAACGGTCGGCGTGTGAATGTCGTAGCGGTTGAGCAGCTTCTGCGTCTGGCGCGTGTCTTCACAGGCGATGCGGTCGGCAGTGCGGAGTACGCGCAGGGCGCGCAGGGTAATGTCTTCGAGGTTCCCGATCGGCGTGCCGACGAGATAGAGGCCGGGCGCAATGGGACGCTGGGAAGAGTCTTCGAATTGGCGAGCCATCAGACCGGATTCCCGATCGCCCGGATCGGATTCCCGTTCCACCTGACTTGGGACAAGCGGGTAGGTGCCGGGGGCTTCGGAGTCTCCATTCATGGGAGCTATTCCTGGCTTTGGCGTTGCAGCCTGCGCTGCTCCGCCAGCAGGTTCATCGAGTGCATCAGGTTTTGCAGGCTCACGATGCCGACCACGCGGCCGCCGTCCGTGACCGGAACCAGCGAGAGTCCGCGTCCGGCGGAGATGCGGCGAATGGTTGCGCCCAGCGAGTCATCGGGCTGCGCTACCTGAAAAGCGCGGGACATTACCCCTTGTACGTATCCATTGCCATCGGCGCGCAGCGCGTCCATGATGCGCTGGCGGGAGACGATTCCGACGATATTGCTTCCGCGCACCACGGGGAAATCGTCCTGCAGGCAATGGATGGATCGGTAGAGCGCGTCTTCGAGCGTATCCGAGGGGGAGAGGGTGGCGAAGTCGGTGAGCATCACGTCGCGCATCTGGACGGTGTCCACGACCGACTGGAACATGACACCCTGATCCTCAAGCTGAGCGCCGATGAAGATGAAGAAGCCCGCCATGATGAGCCAGGGATTCTGCAACACGATACCGGCAACGAAGGCGAGGAGAGCCAGAACCTGTCCAATGCTGGTGGTTGCGCGGTTGGCCTGCAAGGCACCGCGGGAACGCGAGAATGCGCTGCGCAGGATGCGTCCGGCATCGAGCGGATAGGCGGGCAGCAGATTGAGGAAACCGAGAAAAAGATTCAGCCAGACGATGCTGCGAATGAGGTGCGTGGGGGTAATCCAAGGGCGGTCGAGCAGGCTCAGATGCGGAGCGGCACCCATGATCAGCGCCCCAACCATGACGGCAAAACAGAGGTTGGCCAGCGGTCCGGCGATGGCCATGGCAGTCTGTACCCGCGGCTCGATGGATCGTTCCTGGCTCTCAGGATTGGCGTAGGAGTAGAGACCGCCGATGGGCAGCAGCAGGATGCTGCGTAGCTTCAGGCCGTGATAGGCGGCGGCGATCACACGGGTAATTTCGCGCACTGCAACGGCAAGCACCAGAAGCAGCCACAGGCCGATGCCGCGTGCAGCCGATATATGCACGGCGTTGGTATAGAGCAGGCAAAAGCCAAGCAGCATGACAAAGAAGGTGTGGATGCGTACATCCACGCCTATCCATCGTCCCAGTGGAAATGACCATCCACGCATCATTGGTTCTTCAGCCTCGACTCTTTCCGCAGTTGCGCCGGAACTTGTTCCTCTCAATTGTAGAGGCTGGACGTAGTCCGCGTCTCAGAAGCGGATCCTGGACCCGCTGGACGGAATCCGATGTCTCAGTAGCGAGATATGGGGTACCCAGATTTCCCTCCCCTTGGGGGGCGGTGCGTTACCATCGAAATTCGATGCGCGTAATCGCTGGACTCTATCGCTCCCGTCCTCTGACGGCTCCCAAGGGGCTGGACACACGACCCACCTACGATCGTCTGCGAGAGACGCTCTTTAACGTGCTGGCGCCGCGTTTGGCGGGTTCGGTCTTTGTGGATCTCTATGCGGGCTCTGGCGCGAATGGTATTGAGGCGCTTAGCCGGGGGAGCCGCTTTGCTTATTTTGTGGAGACCGGCGAGCCTGCGCTGGATGCGATCCGCGCCAATCTCGGATCGCTAGGGATCAAGGGGATGTATGGGCTGGAACCGCGCACGGTCAGCTCCTTCCTGCGCCGGTCTGCGGCCAATGTGTTGAAGACGGGGCAGACATTCGACATCGTTTTTCTCGATCCGCCGTATGACAGCTTGATGGAGTATTCGTCGACACTGGAGTTACTGGGGGGTGAGGCTTCGAGGGTGTTGAACGAGAACAGCGTCGTGGTCGTTGAGCATCAGAGGCGAAGTCCGCTGGGGGCGAGTTATGGAGGGCTTCAGAGGTATCGGGTACTGGAGCAGCGGGACTCGGCGCTGGGATTTTATTCGCTGGGGTAGGGTGGGTTTTCGCGGCGTCACGATTTTCAAGGGCGGCAGTCCACGGGGACTCGATCTCCACGGTTCCGGCCTCGCCGGTCAAGTGACTTCGGAAGCTGGACCAAACCCATTGTTCAGGCTCGGATACCAACCCTCGGGTAACGGGATTGCGGTGCATGTACTTCAGCTTCTCTACGCACTTGGGCTCGGTGAAAACATTGAAGTCGTAGTATCGCGCCTGCCAGAAGGGACGTTCTTCCCGCTGAACCGCTACCGATAGTTTGAGAGCCTGCAGTGCCTTCGCCAGAAGCGCTTTTCTCGGCTCGCTCATCAGCAGATGAACGTGCTCCGGCATGACTACATAGCCGGTGACGACGAATTGATAGCGCTGCCGCATCCGCTCTAAAGACGCTACAAGGAGGTCGCGCGCAACCGGGGTTCCGAGGCATGGCTGTCTGCGATAGCAGCTGAATGTTACAAAGTGCAGGTCGCCGGTATGCTGGTATCGAACTAGAACTTTCGGCATGCGATCATCGTAACGCACGCCTCAGAAGCGAGACATGGGGCACCCGCTGAACCCACGTCTCAGAAGCGAGACATGGGGCACCCACTGAACCCACGTCTCAGAAGCGAGACATGGGGCACCCGCTGAACCCACGTCTCAGAAGCGAGACATGGGGCACCCACTAAAGTTTTTCGCCGGTGC
>JANXZS010000155.1 GCA_025355385.1 Acidobacteriaceae bacterium
GCCCAACGGCTTCACCAAGTTTCTCAGTGCGTTCGCTCCCTCGATGTTGTGCTGTGCCGGGTCTGCCCGCATCTTTCTCACGCTATGTAAGAAGGCTCCATGTGCAGCTTCACATTCTTTAACGACCTGCAAAAACTTCTCATGTTGTGCGTTAGTCATACCATTGATTTCTGTCATCCCCTGAAGCCTATCCGCCCATGCTCGCGATCGATATCCCCTAACCGTGTCACATGTTTCACAATTTGGTGGCAGTGAGTCCGAGGGGATTGCACGTGCAGATTTCTTTCACCGTTCGATCACAAGGGCTGAACCCTAAACTGAATCTCGCTTGACGCGGATAGGGGAGTTGCTGAAGCGACTGCGTCGACGAACGCAAGGGCAATTTCGCATCAAACGAGAGGATTGACGGATTGTGGCTTTTTTGAGCACCAAGTCATCGAGTCAGGATGCCAACGCGAGCACTTTCATGTCCCCCATGGATCAGCACCGCATACAGTGCATTGTCAATCAGATTTCCCCATATCTGGCTCAGTTGGCCGTCGAAACCGCGCACCTGCAGGAGCCCGGCCTCCAATTCGACAGCCACCGCAACGGATTTCTCCCGGGCCTTCGACCTGAGCGCGGCCACCGTGTTGCCCGGGCTGGACCCGAGGTCCACCGGCTCAGCGACCACCGCATGGTCCATATTCGTAAATCCGTTGATCGCCGTCACAAGGCGGGAGACTCTCATCGCAGAGCCCCGGATCTCCGATGCCAGACTCCGCACCGCGCATCCGGCCGCTGCCCACCGCAGAACTGCATTCAGCGCCGGTCCCTCCACCACCACAGCTAGCGAGTCCAGCGCCTCGAATGTCACTCCGGTGTTGGCAAGTGCATCCGTAGCGGCGATGTCCAGCCCATGATCGGCGAGCCAGTCGGCAATGGCCTCCTCGCGGCCGGCCTGCTCGATGGGCGACTGAACCCCGTGCGCCCCCTTGGCCAGGCAGGACGCCCGAATTTCGGCGACGGCGGACAGTTGGCCGTCGCTCAGCCTGGGCGCACCAAGCGCTTGCGTCGCCGTCTCCGCGACTTCCAACTGATCCTCAAGCAGCGAGCGCCGCGCTGCGCTCAATCGCAGACGCCGGGTTATTCAGTTCGTGGGCCAGCCCCGCCGAGAGCTTTCCCAGCGAGATCATCTTCTCGTTGTGCAGGTCACTCGAAGTGAACAGTCGGGCGCGATCGACCATCATATGCACCCGGATCGACGTAATTTTAAGATACTCGCGCGTCATCGCGCGAAGATGGTCCCGATGTAGGGCAAAAATCTGACGCGTTGTTTCCCGCCGATGCGGATGTTGTCCCGAGCCACTTCGGCGAGTGCCTCCCCCTGTCAATGCTTACGATTCCAAGTTGATTCAGCGGCTTCATCACTGCCTCCCGGGTCGCTCGCCAATATTCACGTGAACCTCAGTTGGCTTTCCCCCCCGTAGTATCTCGGCGCGCACTGTCTTGCCGACGCTCTCTGGATCAAGTGTGGCTTGCAGGTCCAGCAGGATCGGTGAGTACTTTCCCGTCCATCGCCAGCACAATGTCGCCGATCAGCAGTCCAGCGCGTTCGGCCGGGCCATCAGGCGCGAGAGTAATGATCAGCAATCCGACGTCACGTTTGTCGGCAAGCGTCTGCTGAACGGCTTGCGGCAACTGGACCGACTGAAACCCCGCACCCAGGTAGCCGCGCGAGACGCGTCCCCTCTGCAGCAGCTGCTTCACGACCTGGTCGACGGTAGATACTGGAATCGTCAGCACCGAACGCCGCGGCCCGGAGGTGTTGATGCCGAGAATTTGTCCTTGGACATCGATCAGCGGACCACCGGAAAAGCCAGGATAAGGCAACAGGTCGCGCCGCAAATAGCGGTCTGGCGCTGTTTATGGAGGCGGAGAGGTTCCTGGCGCAGCACTTGAGAGGGAGATTCCAGGAGGGCGGCTCACCGGAGTCGGTCGCACGCCTCAAGGAGATCACGGTCGATCCCAAGACGGTTGTACTGGCAAAGAAGGTGGATGCCGCAGCCATAGGCCTACCCAAACCTGCCATCGATCTCAAGCCAGGCACCTTCCATCATCAGGTAACGATCAAGATGGGTGGCCAGAAGATGAACATGAAGGCAACCACCACGATTCAAGACGGCGGATCTTCGTGGACGGCCATGGACCAGGTGGACACGCCTCAAGGTACAGCAACGGACACGGCGACCATCGAAAGAACCAGCCTGATTTTGCGCAAGCGCAACGTGAAACAAGGCCCGGTCCTCATCGACCTGGAATTTGCCGGCGACAAAGCGGCAGGAAAAATGGGTATCAATGGGCAAGATCGTCCGATTGCGGTCGACCTTGGCGGTCCACTCTTTGCGGATGCGACCGGCGGAAACCAGACCGTCGCAAGCCTGCCTCTGGCCGTCGAGTACACCACGTCCTTCCGCAATTTCGATGTCCAGGCGCAGAAGGTTAAGCTGTTGCATTTGAGCGTTTCCGGCATAGAAAAAGTTACCGTGCCGGCGGGAACGTTTGAGGCTTATCGGGTGGAAGTCTCCTCCGCTGACGGAGGTGCGGACAAGAAGACGATTTGGGTGGCGAAGGATACCTATATAGTAGTCAAGGTTTCCGCGGTCGTAGCTTCGATGGGGGGAGCCGTGCTTACCCAGGAACTCACCGAATAGACCAGCCCAGAGGTCCCTGGTCATCAATCGAGAGCGCGAGAAACCAAATAAATAATCCGACGTATCAGGATTGGCGGCTGAGGGCGCTACCTGCGAGAGTATGACATAGAGCCGTAATGAATTAGGCCAGGGAGCCTGTCGAGATGCAACTGCCGGTGAGGGCTAGTTCATTTTCCCTGTAGGTGTAGACCGAAGGAGTGAGGATGGCGCAGCTTTTGCGATAAGAAAAGCTGCAAACCACCATTCCTCAATGGTACACAGCAACAGGGAAAATGATCTAGTCAGGTAGTGCCGCGAATCCTCCAAGGATTTCGCGTTGTTGTACGCCAAGCGTGAGCCGGCAGAGGCGGTATGTTGAAGAAGGGGGATGTGGATGATGCTGATGCGCAGAATGGCCGGGCCAACTATGGGACTGGCACTCTTGTTGTGTTTCGCTGGTTTGCCGGTTGTAGATAGGAGTTCGGCACAGACCGCCACGCAGATGGAGGGACAAACGCCAGTGCCAGTGGTGGGGCAGGCACAAAGGCCGACCAGCACGCCGTATGCCGGCGACCTCTCGATCTTTGAGTATCCCGACCGGGATAAGAAGTTGCATGTGGACCGGGTGATGGATCTGCTGGGAATCCTGCCGGGCAAAGTGGTTGCGGACATCGGTGCGGGATCAGGCTGGTTCACGGCACGGGCATCGGTGCGCGTCGGTGCCGGTGGCGCGGTGTACGCCGAGGATATCAATGCGGAGGCGATCGACTACATTACCGGGCGGGCGGCGCGGGAGAAGCTGGAAAATGTTCGCCCGTTATTGGGAACCGTCGAGGATACCAAGTTGCCAGCGAATAGCGTGGATGCGGTTCTGATTCTGAAGACGTATCACGAGATTGCGGGGCCAATCCTTCTGATGGAGAAGCTAAAACGGTCGCTCAGGCCCGGGGCGAAGGTCGGCATCATTGACCGCAACGGCGATGGCACCAATCATGGAATCATGCCCGAAGTAGTGGAGCGCGAGATGGAGCAGGCGGGATTCAAACTCGTGGGCAAGTACGACTTCACGAAAAGCGATGGGCAGGACTACTTCCTGATTTTTATGGTCACGTAGAGTTGCAGAATAGCGCCGTGCGGGCACGTTACTTGTGCCCGTGCCTAAAAAGTTGTTTTAAATTGCAATCGCCGTTGTCAACTTGGTGCCGGCGCGGTAAAGCGCTAGATGAGGTAACTGCTTCCATCCATATACCTACCTAAGTGGCGGCCTGGGAGGCACTGGTATCGAAAAAGTATGGATGCTCAGTTGCGCTTTCACGTTGAACGACGCGTTCTCCCGATTTATCGCTAGCTAAGGTTACGAATCTTTTTGATTCCTCTTCGGATCGTCACCTCATCGAAAACCTACTACCGCAAAATATAATTTCGGGCTCGAGGGATCGACCAGGCACCGTCACAAGCAGAAGCCAGTTCTATTGCGCAAAATAGGTAGGTAGGCTCAGAGAGTGGTCGCTGCAGAACAGAATACAGTTTCGGTTCAAGATGCGCGGCATTTCTGCGTTGCGCGGGGAATGGCCTTAGGGTCAAGTGTAATTAGATGTTTCAGTCCGCTGGCCTAGGTGTAAAGGTGCAGCTCTGATGTGCACGATTCAATAGGTGCCCAGCCGCGGTAGGACGCATCTCATTGAGCATGAAACCAGGCCTTACAGCCCTGTCGGTGAGTGTGCTCCTGCTCTCCGGATGCTATTCGTCGAATAACCCGGACTCCTTGCGGGAGCATACCGCAGATGCGACTGCGGCAGCCAAGCGCGATGCAGGGGCCATCGCCAAAGGCATTGCGGAAGGGCTGGTGCGGAAGGGGCCGATCGACATCAACAGCACCTCCTTCAAAGACCTCCAGAAGCTACCCGGTATCACCCCGGCCCTGGCAAAATTGGTGATTGCCGGCAGGCCTTACGATGACACTTCGCAACTGGTCCACAAACACATCCTCGCCAGACCGGAATACAACAGAATTCGTGCCCAGATTGTTGCAAAGTGACGTGGTACGGGGATTCAGGTCTCGGCCATCTCAGGCGGCCCCACCTAGCATCTCTATCTGTAGGACAGAGTGGGCTGCTCTTTGCCAGCCGCAGTCATTAGGGATACATAGGAGGCACAATGCCAACAGAGCCAGAACAGCGACACAAGGTAACCAACAAGGAAGTTCGGGAGACGCTGCACTCAGTAATTGAAAGCCTGATTGACGGGCAGGAAGGATTTCAAGCCATCGGCGAGCATCTCAAGGACGACAAGCTCAAACACTATTTCATGGCAGAGTCACTAAAGCGCGCGAGTTTCCGCGGCGAACTTGAGACCATGCTTCATACCGAGGGAGATCATGACGCGAAGGAGGGCGGAAGCTTGAGCGGTACACTCCACCGCACCTGGGGTGACATCAAGGCGAAGCTGGGCGGCGGCGATCACACTCTGCTTGAAACAGCCGAGCAGGGCGAGGATGCGGCGAAGAAGGCCTACAAGGACGCGTTGGGAAAGAATCTCCCAGAGCCGGTCCATGAGCTCTTATCGACACAGAACGCTCACATCGAGAAATCCCATGATTACGTAAAAGCTGCGCGCGATAACAGCAAATAAAGTTTGGGTCTCAACCGAGCTCGCTTCCACGAACTTTGAGTGTGGGGTATCCGTCCAGCTACTGCAGTTGTGGCAGATTCTCAGCACTCAATAACGTGATGCACAGGTCCATGCCAACAACATCGGGGTTGACCCAAAGTTCTTGCGGATTAAAAGCGTCGGCAAATCCGTAGCGGCTGAATAGTTTGGATATAGTCCACAAGGGTCAAGACAGTGGACGCGATGAACACAGCAAGCGAGAGGAAGCTACGGCGCGAGACTGTACTCATTGCAGTTCATTTCGCCGCAGGAGCGATGATCTGCGCGGGCACGCGAACATCTATTGATGATTTATCAAAAACATAAGCGGTGCGTTATCCGAACGAAAGTAGTTTCGCACCTCGGTCTATACTTTTAAGAGGACGGCCGGACGATTGCCACGGCGAATGCCAAGTCACACAACGCTCAGAGCCGCAGGTACGAAAGCTAACCTCCTGACTCAGTGAAGGTGAGATCCCCACGTCGTCGTCATTTTTTTGCTGTCAAGCTATTCCACGTTCTCGCCGACACTTAGCGTTATGTGCGCTACCAACTACGATGCGATATCCAACGCCTGTGGAATCGCGGGCCGGGATCACATGAGATCAGGAGCAGCGCTGAGAATAGACCAAATCCTCCGCTACTCATTTCTGCGACTCACCACTATTGTTCTGGCGGGCATGTCGATAACGCAGGCGCAGGAGCTGCCACGAAAAACGCGTTTCCATCCTTACATGTACATGGCTTGTCCGCGCTCTCGATGGAGCCGGACCAGGCCCAATTTGATATCGGTGTAGTGAACCAGGCGTCTACCGCCAAAGGAGTCACGGACCACAATACGAGCCGGTCGAGTGCTCTGGTTCGCGAACTCCGTGCCACGTTTCCTGAAGCCAGCATCAAGGACGTGACTTTTTCGCTCAATCCGAACAATGAGTTAACGTAGGAGTGCCTCGTATAAGAACCGCATTGTGGTCTAGTTGCGCGAAGGTACGGTGCATTTTCAGCTCACGCCGGGACCACCCGCGTCTTCTTGCTCCGATCTCGATAAGAGATTGCGACTCTAAATTGAGCTGCAAGCACTGCGTCTGATCACGGCAGAAATGTATCTCGATATTGACTGCATCCGCCTCCAGGTTGGATTCGTCTATGCCTCACTCCAGGTTGCGCATGCGGTCATATCGAAAGTGTCTCAGCGATTCAGTGTCGCAACTCCGTCGTGGCCTTGTTTGGGCCGAGGCAATCTCACGGCTAGCTAACTATTCAGCATGCGGCCAGGCGCATTTATTGTGGCTACAACAAACAAAAGGGCGCGATTTGACCGGACGCCAAGCAACCGCTCCCCGGGCGGGCTGTTGAACTAGCTACCCAAGGCCTGCCCGACCAGATCAGATCTCCATTCGCTGCTATAAATGTTTTATACCGTCCAGAAAGAACGAAAGTACTTTACTTTATTCCCACTTGTTACACAGTTTCCTGGAAAGGAATACGCGCATGAATCGTATCAACACAATCATCAGGCCGAACAGTTTAGAAACGGTCAAGGAACACCTTGTGACAATGGGCATTGAAGGCCTGACCGTTTCTGAAGTCCAGGGGTTCGGTCGGCAAAAGGGTCACACGGAAATTTATCGAGGCACCGAGTACTCGGTGGACTTTGTACCGAAAATCATGGCCACGATGCTGCCTACAGATGATCGTGTAGCCGCTATCCTGGATGCCATTACCCCAGGAGCGCGAACGGGGAAGATGGGCGACGGCAAGATTTTTGTGACTACGCTCGACGAGGTGGTCCGCATTCGAAATAGAGATCACGGAGACTCGGCAATCTGAAGAGTGGCGAGAATTCCTGACTCCTCGCCAAAACGAAAACGCGTTTTCAAACATTCAGAAAGAGAGTTTAAAGATAACAGAACAATTCGTAGGGCAATGAGCGCCGGTTTCTGAAGGGCTAATCCTTCTGTTTGCTCTGATAATAATTTGTGGTCGACCACAGGTATCGTTCGCGGACGAACCTAAGTTCGTCGCTGCCGGCATCGCAACCCGAGACAAGACGACCGCTTTGACGATGCCGGAAACCCGTTTGTTGTCCCGGAGCCAACCGACAATAATGCTACTGACTAGCCAGCAGCCAAGAAGAACTTTGACGACTACCAGGCACAAACGGCTAAGGAGTCACTCGACACCAAACTCGCTGACGACGTCGGTCATATACGCGTGGGGACCAACAATGCAGCACATCTGATTATGCTCAACTTCGCCGCGTACGTCTTCGCGTTTCTTGCCTGCTACGCAGTTGGATATGTCTTTCAGTTCGGCGCGGTAGCCATCAACGCTCCTACCAATCTCGGCGGCGTTCCGGCGCTGAATTACTTCCTGATCGGATGCGGCTCGTGGGGATGGCTGGGTGGCAAGGTTTCTTCCTGACCGGTCCCGCTTACGATGCCGGGCAGTAATGTTTTGACTCTCCGAAGTCGTGTTTATGGAGACCGCGGGCTACAGAATCGTCGGCGCAATTTGCGAGCGAATCACTGCCCCCTGCGCCTTCGTGTCACCCACAGCGGCCATACGTCGCCATGGGTCAGGCCAGTGGCGCCTTTGCCAGCGCTTCCAAGATAGCTAGCGGCGCCTATACCATTCCATCCGCTGCCGTAGGTGCCGTCGGCAAAAATACCCACAGAAACCGCGCCGAACCAACCACACAATTCATGCACGGAAATGGCGCCACACGGGTCAACGATCTTAAGTATCCGCTCAAAGAAAAGAACACCAAGACACACCAACATTCCTGCGATCGTCCCGATGATGACTCAACCCTGCGGCGACGATTTGCGACGAAAGATATTTGAGGCCCACACGCAAGGGGATGGCGGCTCCCATGCATTGACAGTGGAGTTTCGCGTGGGCCCGGGATATGTGGAAAGATCTTTCGTGGCGGGAACGAACCGTGCTCGCCCAGCATGCGAAGGCGGCAACTTCCCACGCGCCTGAAGAATCGTCGCGTTAAAT
Organism: Acidobacteriaceae bacterium; assembly: GCA_025355385.1. Classification (GTDB taxonomy): domain Bacteria; phylum Acidobacteriota; class Terriglobia; order Terriglobales; family Acidobacteriaceae; genus JANXZS01. The sequence continues at coordinate 8,328 of JANXZS010000155.1, forward strand.
CAGCCACACATCTGCAACTTATACTAACGAGAAATCGATATCTCAGAAGCCGGCGCGGTAGCCCGCATCGGAGTCTAGCGCTGGCTACACTTTCATCTGGTCGATGACCAATCGGGATAGATCTCAGGATGGGTCTATCGGCGGTCGCGGCCCCACTCCCGCTAATGTTGGCGTTTTCAATCCTTGATTTGTGCTCGCATCATAAGCAGCTTTGCCCCATGCTGACGAGTGGTGGCTAAATCGGCTCCATGCTGATGTGGTCCTACACTCAGCGCGACTGACCGGACAGCCTATCAAGCTCCATATTTAGTGCCAGGATATTGACCCGTGGCTCTCCTAGCAGGCCGAGTTGCCTTTGAATGATGTTGGACGCGACAAGAGACTGAAGCGCCTGGGGGGACAGCTTCCGCTCTGCGGCAACGCGTTCGACCTGATAAAGCGCCGATGCCGGAGTGATATCGGGGTCGAGCCCGGATCCTGAGGCGGTGATGAGGTCGATTGGTAATGCGCCGGAGACACTCTCAGTCGCAATGCTCGATTGGACGCGGTCTACAAGCGCCTTGCTGGTTGGACCGAGATTCGAACCAGAAGAGGCTGCAGCGTCGTAGCCAGCGCCCGCAGCGGAAGGGCGCGAGTGAAAATAGCGGGGACCGCTGAACGGCTGGCCGATCAGCCTGGAGCCAACGATCACGCCATTGCTTTTGAGCAGTTCTCCTGAAGCCTTGGCCGGAAAGAGAACGTGCGCCAATACGGTGATGGTCAGTGGATAGATTACGCCGAGCAGAACGGCTGTTATGACGGTGTAAAGAGAGGCTGTGACGAGATGCCTTTTCATAAGTTTCCTTTTTAGATCTCGATAGCTTTGCTGCGCAGGCTGGAGCGCGATGATCAGCATGAATGCATTTTGCGTGGGCTGCTCTATACGAGGTGAATGGCAGTGATCAGCATATCGATCAGTTTTATGCCGATGAACGGTACGATAATCCCGCCCAGTCCATAGACAATCAGGTTACGCTGCAGCAACGCAGCAGCTGAACTGGGCCGGTATTTGACGCCGCGCAGGGCGAGCGGTACCAGCGTGATGATGATCAGCGCGTTGAAGATTATCGCCGACAGTATGGCCGACTCCGGCGTGCGTAGATGCATGATGTTGAGACTGTTCAGCACGGGGAAAACACCGGCGAACATGGCCGGGATGATGGCGAAGTATTTCGCCACGTCGTTCGAGATGGAGAAGGTGGTGAGAGCGCCGCGCGTCATGAGTAGCTGCTTGCCGATAGCAACAATCTCGATGAGCTTGGTGGGGTTGGAGTCTAGGTCGACCATGTTGCCGGCTTCTTTCGCCGCTTGAGTTCCGCTGTTCATGGCCACGCCTACGTCGGCCTGGGCGAGCGCCGGAGCGTCATTGGTTCCGTCGCCGGTCATGGCGACTAATTTGCCTTCGCTCTGCTCGCGGCGGATGAGATCCATCTTGTCTTTGGGCTTGGCCTCGGCGAGGAAGTCGTCCACACCAGCCTCGCGAGCGATGGCGGCGGCGGTGAGAGGATTGTCTCCAGTAATCATAATAGTGCGAATGCCCATGGCGCGCAGTTGGTCGAAGCGTTCTCGCATGCCGCCTTTCACAATGTCTTTCAGGTGGATGACTCCAAGGGCGCGGCCATTCTCGGCCACGACCAGTGGCGTGCCGCCGGAGCGCGCGATCTGCTCTACCGAGCCACGAACTTCATCCGGGAGCTGGCTGCCCTGTTCGACAAGGTATTTGGAGATGGCATCCACAGCGCCTTTGCGGATGCTGCGGCCTTCGAGGTCGATGCCCGACATCCGAGTGGTGGCGCTGAAGGGAATGAACTCCGCGTTGAGCTGACCGAGTTCGCGACCGCGCAGCCCGTAACGTTCCTTTGCCAGGACTACGATAGAGCGGCCCTCGGGCGTCTCATCCGGCAGAGATGAGAGTTGGGCCGCGTCGGCTAACTGCTCATCGCTGACCCCGGGCGCAGCGACGAATTCGGAGGCTTGCCGATTGCCGAGCGTAATGGTGCCAGTCTTGTCGAGAAGTAAGGTGTTAACGTCGCCCGCTGCCTCGACGGCGCGCCCGGAGGTGGCGAGCACATTGTGCTGAACCAGGCGATCCATACCGGCGATTCCAATCGCGGAGAGGAGGCCGCCGATAGTTGTCGGTATCAGGCAGACCAGCAAGGAAACGAGAACGAAGACGCTTTGCGGAGCTCCCGAGTAAATCGCGAAGGGCTGCAGTGTAACCACCGCCAGCAGAAAGATGATCGTGAGGCCGGCCAGCAGGATGTTGAGTGCGATCTCATTCGGCGTCTTCTGTCGCTCGGCCCCTTCGACCAGTGCAATCATTCGGTCGAGAAAAGTCTCTCCCGGATTTGATGTGATCTTGACCGTGATGACATCGGAGAGGACGCGTGTTCCTCCGGTGACCGCTGAGCGATCGCCTCCTGCCTCGCGAATGACGGGAGCGGACTCTCCGGTGATGGCAGACTCGTCGACCGACGCGATGCCTTCGATCACTTCGCCGTCGCCCGGTATCATCTGTCCGGTGGTAACGCGCACAACGTCGCCCGAGCGTAACAGTGAGCTGGCAACCTGCTCGATGCCGCTCTTGCTCACGCGGTAGGCAGTGGTCTCCGACTTGGCCAGGCGCAGAGCGTCGGCCTGGGCCTTGCCGCGGCCCTCGGCCATGGCTTCAGCGAAGTTGGCGAAGAGCACCGTGAACCAGAGCCAGAGCGTGATCTGGAGATTGAAGCCGGTATGACCGCGATGATTAAGCGCATTCAGGATCAGGAGAATCGTTGTTAGGACGCTGCCCACCTCGACCACGAACATGACGGGATTGTGGGCCATGGTGACGGGGTTGAGTTTCAGAAATGAGTTGAGCATGGCTCGGCGGACGATGGCGCCGCTCAGGATCGAGCGCCGCGACTTGGTCGATGCGGATGTCTCCGATGCGGATTTCAAGGATGCGAATAACATGGGGCGGTCTCCAATGACCTAGAAGCTGTGTCCGGAAAGCATTAAAAGATGCTCGAGGATAGGACCCAGCGCGAGCGCAGGAAAAAAAGTAAGTGCTCCAACGATGAGGATCACTCCGACGAGCAGGATGGAGAACAGCGGCGTAGTCACTGGGAAGGTCCCGGCCGATGCCGGTATGCTCTTCTTTGCTGCCAGGTTGCCGGCTATGGCCAGCATGGGAATCAACATGCAGAAGCGGCCCACGAACATCGCGATACCCAGGGACGCGTTGTACCAGTGGGTATTGGCATTGAGGCCGGCGAAGGCGGATCCGTTATTTCCGGTTGCCGAAGTATACGCATAAAGGATCTCGCTCAAGCCGTGCGGGCCGTGGTTGGCAAGACTGGATAGTCCAAAGGAAGGAGCCTGGACGGAGATCGCGGTAAATCCCAGAATGACGAACGGGAAGATCAGCAGGTACAGCATGGCGAGTTGTACGTCTTTCGATTCGATTTTCTTGCCCAGATACTCCGGCGTCCTTCCAACCATCAAGCCCGCAATGAAGACGGAGAGCACCACGAAGATGAGCATGCCGTACATACCCGCGCCAACGCCACCGAAGATGATCTCTCCAAGCAAAATATTCGTCAGCGGAACCAGACCGCCCAGCGGGGTGAAGGAGTCGTGCATGGAATTCACGGCGCCGCAACTCGCATCCGTGGTCACGGTAGCGAAGAGGGCGGAGTTGGCGATCCCGAAGCGGACCTCCTTGCCTTCCATATTTCCGCCAGCCTGTGTGATCGACGCGCGCTGATCGACTCCGTGAAGTAGTGGATTAGGCTGTGCCTCCGCCCAGTAGCAGGTGAGGACACCTGCGAACCAGAGCACCGACATTGCGGCAAAGACCGCCCAGCCATGCTTGGGAGAACCCACCATCTGTCCCAGCGTAAACGTAAGACCGGCAGGAATGAGAAAGATGGAGAGCATCTGGAGGAAGTTGGTGAGAGGTGTTGGATTTTCGAAGGGATGAGAGCTGTTGGCATTAAAGAAGCCTCCGCCATTGGTCCCCAGCATCTTGATCGCTTCCTGTGAAGCCACAGGTCCCTGGGCGATGGTTTGTGTGGTAACGGCGGTGGTCGTCATCTTGCCGTCCGCGCCGGTCGCCGTCACCTTCTGGGGTTCCAGTAACTGGACCGTATCGTAAGGCCGCAGATTCTGCACCACACCCTGCGAGACTAGCACCAGCGCGAAGACGATCGAGATAGGAAGGAGTACCCACAAAGTGCCGCGCGTGAGATCGACCCAGAAATTTCCTAGTGTCTTCATCTCGCGCCGTGCAATGCCACGGATGAACGCGATCGCGAGCGCCAGTCCGACGGCAGCGGACCAGAAGTTGTGCGTGGCCAGTCCGAGCATCTGCGTCAGATAACTCATGGTGGACTCGGGCGAGTACGCTTGCCAGTTGGTGTTGGTGGTGAAAGAGACGGCGGTGTTCCAGGCAAGATCTGGCGCGACTGCGGGCAAGTGCTGCGGGTTCAAAGGAAGTAGATGCTGGAGCCGCTCGACAGCAAAAGTCAGCAGCATCGTAACCAGACTGAAGATGAGCATAGATGAGGCGTACTCAGTCCACCGCATCTCTTCGCCTTCCCGCACGCCTGTAGCTCTGTACAACAGCCGCTCAACGGGTCGTAAGACGGGGTCGAGAAATGTCTTTCGGCGTTCAAAGACACGGGTCATATACGAGCCCATCGGCTTTGCCGAAAGCAGAACGAGAGCAAAGAAGATAGCAATCTGCAGCCAGCCATTGAGCGTCATCAGAATTTCTCCGGGCGTAGCAGGGCATAAACGAGATAGACCAGAAGAGCACCGGCCAGGGTCAGGAGAAGTGTGTTCTCAAACATGGGTGGAGCCCGCTTTCAGCCGGTCGCAGCCGGCGACGTATAGAAGAGCGACAGCGAAGCAGATGCCTGTCGCGACGATGTAGAGAAGATCAAACATGGATTGCCTCCGATTGCCTACTGCCCGTTTCATGCCTCACTAATAAACCATTCCGGGTTGGTATCCTCTGTGCGTTGATCGGCACCCCGGAACATGAGAGTAATCCGGCACCCCGTAGAAAGTCCGTAAAGAAAGCGTTAAGAAGTAGTAAGTTTTTCTTTCCCCCGGGATCGAAGCGGTATCCAATCCATCGCTCACTCTCGACGTACCGAGATCCTTCCGGCTGCTCTATCTTTTTTTGTAACTGGGCGATTAACAATCGCAAAGACTCGAGTTGACCATCCCCGCCAGGCGCCCAGATTCCGCGCAGCTGTATCCTGTGCGTGAGCAGTCGTTGCAGGTTGCGTGCGAAGAAGAGAATCAGGTTAAACTCCCTTGGCGTTAGGTGTATCTCGGTGCCTCGCACCTGCGCGGAGTGCATTTCGGCATCGATGCTGAAGTCTCCTTCCGTCACCTTCAGGGCCGTTACCTCTGTCTTTGTGGTCCAGTGCAGATTGGCACGAACGCGAGCTAGCAACTCTTGCCAGGACCTGCACCTCCTTCAACGAGTAGAAAATCTCTCCGTTCAGGAACTCGTCCCGCAGCTTGGAGTTGAACGATTCGCAGTAGCCGTTCTCCCACGGACTGCCGGGCTCGATGTAGATCGTCTTGGCGCCGGTATCGGCCAGTCACTTCCACAGGTCCTTCGCGACGAACTCCGGACCATTGTCCGAACGGATGTGTTCGGGAACGCCCTTCGCGACCATGACATCAGCCAGCGCCTCAATCACCCTGGCGCTCGACCAGCGTCGTTCTGGACCAACCGGCAGGCTCTCCCGGTTGTGTTCGTTCGATCAGGTTCAGCATCCTCACCGTTCTCCCATCATGCGTCTTCGCACTCACGAAGCCGTAGCTCCAGACATGGTTGGCATGCTCCGGACGCAGTCGCACGCACGACCCGTCGTTAAGCCACAACCGGCCTCTTGGCTTCTGTTTCTTTGGAACCTTCAGCCCCTCACCACGCCAGATCCGCTCCACCCCATCCTTGCCGACCTGCCAGCCTGCTCGTCGGAGCAGTGCTGTGATCCGGCGATACCCATAGCAACCCTACTGGCTGGCCAACGTCACGATGGCCTGGGTGAGCGTACCTTCGTCGTCTCGCTGTGTGGGCCGGCGCTACGTGCCGCGTGGTTGTTTCACCACGCGGCATGCCCTTCGCTCACTCATGCCATGCGCTTGCCACGCATGGCTCACCGCACAACGCCGTCGTTCAGGGCTTAGAAGTTTCCCGAGGCGATGTCCTTCAACACCAGCTTCTCCAGGC
>JANXZS010000246.1 GCA_025355385.1 Acidobacteriaceae bacterium
GGGTGGCGGATGCCGAGGTGCTGCGCCGATCTATCCGCCGTTTGATCCCGGCTAGGCGCTGCGGCGTTATGGGCCTGGGTGGGTTGCGTCAGGCTCGAACTCTGCACTTGCATCTCCGAAAACCGCACCCAGAGGAGGTTCTTGAGTCGCACTCCGGATGCGGCGGCACTTCTTGCATCGAGGCTGTCGCTAACGTCGATGTAGGCGCAGGCGGAATCGACGGTCGCTTCACTCAGGACGGACAGAGCAAGCGATGTCCGTCCGGCAGAGGTGGGGCCGGTGAACTCGCAGATGCCACCGATGGGCAGCCCGCCGCCCAGCAAGGCATTTACAGACTCATTCCCAATCGGCAGAAGTCGGGGCGCTTGGACGGCCTGGGGCGATAAGGCGGCTGGAATTCGGGACGCGAGGCTGCTCTCAATCTCCTGCCTCAACGCCACACTTCGGGATTGCATCGCCATCGCGCTTTCGCCTTTTGTTCTCCACAGCAGACCCAGAATACTCCCATTCCCAGGCCGCTAATCAAACTTGCACATAAGCTGGTGCTGCCCTCAACGTTTGGATATGGGGATTTCGGAGGGACTTTGAGAGAAGGGTGGAGATGTATGTTTATGATTGCAAATCAACTCTTTACCCAACGCTGCAAGTTGGCTTAGCCTCACTATATTTTCGCCACTTGTTCGCCTAGCCTCAATTTTGAGGATAAATTATTGCTAAGGGGCGTTTGAGGACATGGAAAGCTATCTACAGGGACGACTTCGGAATACACCGCTGCCGCTGGGTCATGGTCTCCTGCCCCTTTTTGAAGCCGTCGTAAACTCCATCCATTCCATTGAAGAACGAGGAAATGTTGGCGGTGGAGGCAAAATCGACATTGAGGTGCTACGCTCCCCGCAGACCAGTCTAGCCCTCGACACTGCTAAGGCGAAGCGAGGCGCTCCGGCGCTCGAGCACATCCTCGGCTTCAAAATCACAGACAATGGCGTGGGGTTTAACGACGCCAATATGAATTCCTTTCGCACTCTCGACACCGCCTACAAGGCAAGTCAAGGATGTCGAGGTGTGGGCCGACTGCTTTGGTTGAAGGCTTTCGACCGAGTAAAAGTAGTGAGCTATTTTCGCGACGAACATCAAGAAATGCATTACCGGTCATTCACTTTCAAGTCCGATGGCGGAGTCGTCGAAGAGATTGTGCAACCCGACAAAAAGGCTAACCTCGAAACAAATATTGAACTTGACGGCTTCGCGAAAGCTTATCGAGATCGAGCAGCTAAAAGCGGAAGAACGATCGCACAGAGTCTCTTAGAGCATTGCCTGTGGTACTTTGTGCGGCCCGGTGGCGCTCCGGAAATCCGCATCACAGATGAAGGAGAGAGCATTGGACTGGACGAAGTCTATGACGAGTACATGTTCGCTTCAGCGACCAAACAAGACATCTTAATCAAAGACGAACCCTTTGAACTCACGCATATCAAGCTGAAAGCGAGTGCAGCAAAACAGCACTCTATCGCGTGGTGCGCATCCGGGAGACTTGTTCAGGAAGAAAGTATCACAGGAAAGGTTCCCGGTCTCTACGGACGATTGTCTGATGAAAATGGTGACTTCGTGTACGAGTGCTATGTAACGTCGCCGTTCCTTGACCAACGCGTGAGGCCTGAACGCATCGGGTTTGACATCAATGAGATTAGTGAGGATCTCTTCTCGCAAAGCGATCTTTCCCTGAAAGACATCCGGGATGCAGTCGCCTCGTCCGTAGCGGAGCATCTGAAAGACCATCTTGACGAGAACAAGAAAGCGGGCCGAGAACGTGTTGAGCGTTTTGCCACGCAGAAGGCTCCGAGGTACCGCCCGATGCTGGCAAGGATGTCCGAAGACAAACTCGACGTCGATCCAAATATCTCGGATAAGGAACTGGATCTTTTGCTTCATAAGCAGCTCATGGAGATCGAGGGAAGCATCGTGTCTGAGGGTCACGAGGTCATGAACTTCGGCATGCACGAGACCCCGGATCAATACCGCGTCCGGTTGGCCAGCTATCTCGAAAAAGTTGATGACCTGAAGAAGTCGGATCTAGCGAATTACGTGTTTCATCGGAAAGTCATTCTCGACATCCTTGAGCAAACGATCAGGCGCGGGAGCGATGGCAAGTATGCCCGTGAAGAGCTGATACACGAGCTGATTATGCCAATGAGGAAGACCTCCAATGAGGTTCTCTCTGATGGCTATAACCTATGGCTTGTAGACGAGAGACTGGCATTTCACGATTTCCTCGCCTCCGATAAACCTTTGAGCTCCTACCCCATCACTACCAGCTCTGAGCAGAAGGAGCCTGACCTTTGCGCTCTGAGTGTTTACGATGAACCAATTCTTGTGGCGGAGGGAGATCGTTTGCCGCTCGCCTCCATCGTTGTTATCGAGATCAAACGCCCGATGCGGAATGATGCCAAAGCAGGAGAGGAAAAAGACCCAGTAGAGCAGGCTCTTGGATATCTGGAACGCATCCGCAACGGCAGCGCGCAGACTTCTGCTGGAAGACCCATCCCGCGCTCTGAGCAGATCCCAGGGTTCTGTTACGCAATCTGCGACATTACTCCGTCTGTAGAGAATCGCTGCAAGCTGCTTGGTCTCAAAGCTACAAGCGATAATTTAGGCTACTTCGGCTATAACTCAAACTTTGAGAGTTATATCGAGGTCATCTCGTTTGAACGTCTGCTCAACTCCGCACGAGAGCGCAATCGCGCCTTCTTTGACAAACTGGGCTTGCCCACCCAATAGAACAGTAAAGTCGGAGAACGCCGCAGAATGAGCGCTCCCAGGAGCGTGCCGAGGGCAGCCGCGATGTGTGGACGCTATGTTCGACGAGCGACAAAGAAAGCGATAGCCGATTGGTTCGGCGTCGATCCTGAACACCTGC
>JANXZS010000254.1 GCA_025355385.1 Acidobacteriaceae bacterium
CAGATCGACATCCTCCCACTCGCCCTCTTGCATCGCCAGCAGCAGTTGCATGAGGTTAGCGCCGACAGAGAAGTTTTCGGCATCTCCCGAGATCACAAAGCCACGAAACAGATGAACCGTTCCGCTGTCGGAATGGAGCACCTGCGTGACCAGATTCACGATGTCGTCGCCGATGGCGTTCTTGATGGAATGAAGCTCGATGCACCCGATGCCATCGCCGATATCCACCAGCGATGCTCCGGCATTCTTGCGAACAACGCCGTGGGCTTTGCGGAACATCGCCACGCGGGCGACGCCCTCGGGCAGAATAACGGGTTGGTGCTGTCCCGACACTGGATTGAAAAAAGCTCGTCCCGAGACTGGGCTCGCGTCGTCCTTGTACCAGGAGGAAAACCCGGCGGCAAGCAGCTTTTCCGCGTTAGGGCTGATGGGCTCGTTCATGGCGCGCATGCGCTCCAGCATCTGCGGAACGCCCGCAGCATCCCACATTTCAAACGGTCCCATCTCCCAATTGAAGCCCGTGCGCATAGCTCGATCGATCGCGGGGATATCGTCCGCAATCTCCGGCACACGATCGGCCGCATAGTTCCATAAGCGAGCCAGCAGAGGCCACTGGAAGGCCGCTGCCTTGTCCTTCCGCGGATCAGCCGCAAGCAGCATTTTGAGCCGCGCTGGCAGCGAATCGGCATTTTTCGCCATGTCCAGCGACGCGAACTTTGCCTTTGCCAGCGGACGATATTGCACCGTGTTCAGGTCCAGTGCGAGCCGCATCTCCTTGCCTTCGGCGTCCTTCTCTTTTTTGTAGAAACCCTGGCCTGTCTTGTCCCCCAACCACCGCCGCTCCAGCATTGTCTTCAGAAAAGCCGGCAATTCGGCCGAACTTCCATCGCTTCCCCCCGAACGCGCAAAGTTTGCCGCGACATTTGCCAATACGTCGACGCCCACCATGTCAGCGAGGCGGAAGGTTCCGGTGCGCGGCCAGCCGATAGCTGATCCCGTCAACGCATCCACCTCTTCAATTGACAGCCCCTGTTGCATCATCAGCTGGATGGACGTGAACAGGGTGAAGACACCAATGCGGTTCGCGACGAAATTTGGCGTGTCATGGGAATAGACAACCGATTTCCCCAACCGTATGTCCGCGAATCTGGCAAAACCAGCCACGACATTCGCGTCGGATTCCGGCGTTGGAATGATCTCCAGCAATCGCATGTACCGGGGAGGGTTGAAGAAGTGCGTGCCGAACCAACGCCGATGAAAGCCACGAGTGCGAAACTCCTCGGGAAGCCCCGCCGCGATGGCCGCGATCGGCAACCCACTGGTATTCGTCGTCAGGATGGCCAGTCGCGAGAGGTGAGGGAGTATTTTCGTCAGTAACCCCTGCTTGATACCGAGATCTTCAGTAACAGCCTCAATCACCCAGTCGCAGCTTGCGATTTGATTCAGGTCGTCCTCAAAGTTTCCCGGAGTAATAAGTCGGGCCAGCGAAGTGTCATACAAGGCCGCTGGCTTGGATTTCAGCAGCGCTCCGACCGCTTGGGTGGCAATCCGGCTTCGATTCTTTTCCTCGCCAGCAGGCACGATATCCAGCAGCACAACCGGAATGCCCGCGTTCGCTAGGTGCGCCGCAATGCGCGAGCCCATCGTTCCTGCTCCCAGAACTGCGGCGCGGCGAATCAACGGCAGGTCCTGGGGAAGTTCCACTGGCACCTGGCCTGGAACTAGCTCAGAATTAACTGGAACCGCGCTGTTCATGGAAGGAACTCCTGTTGAGGCAAACTCTGGTACCCCGCGAAACTGCGAGTCAACACAAACAAAACTGCCGAAGCATAATGAATGTCCATTCATTCGGTCAAGCAGGGTGGCTTAAGTAGCGAGATACCAACAGATTTGATCAGCGTTCTGAGTTTGACATGGCGGAGGCGGGCGGGTAGCTTCGGAATTACGCCCTCCCACCCCGCGGATGAGCTCAACGAGCCCGCCGACGTCGGCCGGAGTTCCCGAGGTCTAATCAGCAAATGAATTTTCCGTCACGTTTGGCTGCCCGCTCGCTCGCCTTGATGTGCGTCCTCACAATCGCGGCACATGCCCAGGATCTGGCCAGCTTTGAGAAGCGAATCACTACCAAGGTGCTGCCGAACGGCCTGACGCTGATGGTCTGCGAAAGACCCGAGGCTCCGGTCTTCTCTTTCTGGACGATGGTGAATGCGGGAGACGCAAATGATCCCGGCGGCCAGTCGGGTCTGGCCCACATGTTTGAGCATCTTGCCTTTAAAGGCACCCGGGATATAGGCACCACTGATTATGCCGCTGAGAAGGTCGCGCTTGCCAAGGTTGAAGAATCTTACGCAGCCTACGACAGCGAATATCGCAAGCGTGTAGGACAGGATCCGGCCAGAGTGAAGCAGTTGAAGGCCGACTTCGACGCCGCCGCTGCAGCAGCCCAGAAGTATGTCGTCCCCAACCAGTTCACCGAGATTGCGGAGCAGAACGGCGCGACCGGGGTTAACGCCTCCACCAGCCTGGACTCGACGCAATACTTCTGGAGCATGCCCTCGAATCGGTTTGAACTTTGGGCATACATGGAGAGCGATCGCATCCAGAATCCTGTGCCGCGAGAATTTTATAAAGAGCGGGAAGTAGTGATGGAAGAGCGCCGAATGCGTTCGGATTCCAATCCCATCGGCCGCATGGTCGAGCAGTTCCTGGCTGCAGCCTATGTCGCTCATCCCTACGGTCGGCCAGGTGTCGGATGGGCATCGGAGCTTAGCCAGATTACTGCCACGGAGGCGGATGCTTTTCACAACACCTACTACGTACCAGCGAACATAGTGGTGGGTGTGGCAGGAGATTTAAAAACCGCGACGGTGATGCCGATTCTGGAGAAATATTTCGGACGAATACCCGCCGGACCCGCACCCCAAGAAATGACTACCGTGGAGCCACCGCAGCGCGTGGAAAAGACGGTGACGATCCGCGAGGCAACGCAGCCCTTCTTTATCGAGGGCTACCATCGGCCGGACTATCGCGACCCGGATGACGCCGTGTACTCGGCGATTTCCGATATTTTCTCCAACGGACGCACCTCACGACTCTATCGAAGCCTGGTTCGCGATCAGCAGATTGCCGCCGTGGCACAGGGCTTCAGCGGATTTCCTGGGGAGAAGTATCCCGGCCTCTTCGCCTTCTATGCGGTACCAGTTCCGGGACATACTCCGCAGCAGATGCGGGACGCGATCCACAAAGAGATCGACAAGCTGAGAGCATCGCTTGTGAGCGACGAAGAACTGGCAATGTTCAAGACCCGCGCCCGCGCCGACCTGCTGCGCGGACTTGCCGATAACCAGGGATTAGCCGAGCAGTTGGTCGTCTATCAAATGCGTTATGGGGACTGGCGCGAACTATTCAAGCAACTTGATCGCATTGACAAGGTCTCCAAAGCCGACATTCAGCGCGTCGCAAATAGGGTCTTCCTCGAGAGCAACAGGACATCAGCCATGATTGAATTCGAAGCTCCCAAAGCCGCGGCACAGGCAAACGGGGGTGCAAAATGAATCGGATCCTTACCCTGGCACTGGCGGCGATGCTTGCCATGCTCGCCGTTCCAGCAAATCACGCCCAGTCAACCTCTCCGTGGCAATCGATCCCGATTCCTGCGCTCAACGCCTTTCATCCGCAGCAGCCGAAGCGCATTGAGTTATCGAACGGCGTGGTCATCTTTCTCCAGGAGGACCACGAACTTCCCTTGGTAAATGGCTTCATCGAAGTGCGTGGCGGCTCGCGCGACATCGATGCTGCGAAAGCAGGGCTCGTCGATCTGTATGGGGAAACCTGGAGAACCAGTGGAACAGCGACCATGAACGGGGATCGCCTGGATGATCTGCTGGAAGCGAAGGCCGCCAAGGTCGAGACCAGCGGTGATCTGGATTCGACCAGCGTGGGCTGGTCTTGCCTCAAGGCAGACCAGGACCAGGTTCTTGCCGTCGCGGTCGACTTGCTCATGCATCCTGCGTTCAGCCAGCAGAAGCTGGAACTGGCCAAGCAGGCAGCGGCGACGGGGATTGTCCGGCGCAATGAGAATCCCAGCGGGATCGCCTCGCGCGAAGCTGGCAAACTCGTGTATGGCGCGAAGAGCCCCTATTCGCGTGAGCCTGAGATTGCGACCGTTGGATCTGTAACAGTCGATGATCTTAAGAAATGGCACGACCGCACAGTGGTGCCAAACAATATGATCATTGGCGTCGTCGGCGACTTTCATTCGGCGCAAATGGAGCGTAAAATTCGCGATGCCTTCGAACCTATGAAGCGCGGCGCCAAGATCTCCGCCCCTGCCGAAGAGTTCTCAGGACCAAAGCCCGGCGTGTACCTTGTCGACAAACAGGATGTGAATCAAAGCAACATCTGGATTGTCGGCCTGGGCACCGAGCGTAAAAATCCCGACTACTATGCGCTGACCCTAATGAATGAAATCTTCAGTGGCGGCTTCGGCTCGCGTCTATTTCAAAAGGTCCGGACGCAACTCGGATTGGCCTACTCGGTCAGTGGTTCCTATGGTGCGTCCTATGACCACCCAGGACTTTTCCACGTCGTGGCCGGAACCAAGAGCGCCAGCACGGTGGATGCGACTCAGGCAATGTTAAAGGAAATCGACAACCTGAAAACACAGCCCTTCACCGAAATTGAGCTCAAAAGCGCGAAGGATCAGATCCTGAATTCCTTCATCTTCAGTTACGACAGCAAGGAAAAGATCCTCTCCGAGCGCGCGCGGCTTGAGTTCTACGGCTACCCAGCCGATTTCCTTGAAAAGTATCGTGCGGGCATTGAGAAGGTGACGACAGGAGATGTACAGCGTGTAGCACAAAAATATGTCGACCCATCCCGGCTCGCAATACTCGTAGTCGGAAACTCAACCGAGTTCGGGACGCCTCTGGATAAACTGGGCAAGGTTCAGCCAGTGGACATCACCATTCCAATGCCAGCGGGCATGGAAGCGCCGGGCGGAAAGGGTCGTTAGGATGAGCAGAGTTGCAATCGTCATCATGGCTGCGGGCAAAGGTACGCGTCTAAAGTCGAAGCGTCCTAAAGTACTCCACGAGATTGGAGGAAAACCGCTACTGTCCCACGTCATTGCGGCTGCCCTTGAGATAGTGCCGGCCGAGGATATTTACGTCGTGATTGGACACGAAGCTGAGCGCGTCAAGAGCGCCACTGGCTCGACTGGGGTTAGGTTTGTGTTGCAGGCCGAGCAACGCGGGACAGGCCATGCCATCCAATGCGCACAGAGTTCTGTCGAGGGCTACGAGCACATACTGGTTCTCTCGGGGGATGTGCCGCTGATTCGCAGTCAGACCATCGCGGGCATTCGCGACTTCCATCTTGAACAGCACGCGGCCATGACCATTCTCACAGCGGCACCTGACGATCCCCATGGGTATGGCCGAGTTCTGCGCAAGACGCCCGCCTCCGTAGAGGTTTCGGCGATCGTAGAGCAAAAGGCACTCACCCCGGAGCAGGCAAAGGCTCCGGAGATTAATTCCGGTATCTACGCATTTCAGAGTGGCTCACTTTTCCGCCACATCGGCAAATTGGAAACAGCCAATGCCCATGCCGAGTATTACCTGACGGACATGGCATGCCTGCTCGTCGACGCGGGTGAACGCGTAGTTGCGCTCGAAACTGAATTCCCCAACGAAGTTTTGGGCGCCAACACCATCGCCGAACTGATGATGTTGGATGCGACGCTGCGGAATAAAACGGTTCATAAGCTGATGGCGGAGGGAGTCACTATCATTCGCCCCGAAACGGGCCTTATCGACGCTGCGGTATTGGTCGGTGGGGATACGATTATCGAACCCGGCGTACAACTACTCGGTAACACAAGGATTGGCGAGAACTGCCGCATTCGCTCCTATTCAGTCCTGGAGAATGCCACAATTGGGGACGGAGTGCTCATCCGGCAGGGCTCCATTGTCGTGGATGCGACCATTGAGGCGAATGCCATGATTGGGCCCTATAGCCACATACGTCCAGGCAGCGAAATTGGAGAGGGCGCGCATGTCGGCAACTTTGTTGAGACCAAGAAACTGAAGTTGGGAAAAGGATCAAAAGCCAATCATCTGAGCTACTTAGGCGACGCCAACATTGGAAGTGGCGTGAACCTTGGAGCCGGCGTCATTACCTGTAACTATGATGGCGTCGACAAACACACGACAACCATAGGAGAGGGTGTGTTTGTGGGTAGCAATTCCACCCTGATCGCCCCGATAACCATAGGGGATGGGACCTACATCGCCGCCGGATCGTGCATCACTCACGATGTGCCCCAGGATGCGCTGGCGCTCGGTCGCGCAAGGCAGACAAATAAGCCGGGTTGGGCAAGAGACCGTCGCGAGCGGCTGGCCAGAAACCAAAAGCCTTAACTCTTTAGCGCGATTAGTTGCTGAAGTACCCTTAAGCGGCTTCTGACGTTGGAGAGGATCCGTCAGCGGCTTCCATCGGCGACCTGGAAGCCACCACTCCAGACGCAAGAATGGAGCGCATTCTCAAGCGGGCCGACATCAGGATGCGCGGCACATCTGCAGCCGGTAAGCCGGTGAAGCCACTGGTGGCCTGAGTAGAGTAACCCTCCACATCTCGCAGCAGGAAGACGAGTCGCTCCACAGGAGGTAACTCGCCAATTGCCTCTTCCAGCTCGGTTCTGCGAACGTTTCGGCTTCCTACTGAATCCTCAGTCGCAACTTCCACGGGCGACACTGGCTCGTCGAAAGCAATCTGACCTCGCAGCTCTCCCATTAAGGCGATGTCAATGGCCGTCGAATCCGGTTCTTCCATTGATTTGAATGCACGAAGGAACGTTCGTGTCAGCGTCTCTTCAGCACGGATCTCGTCGCCCGTCATATAGTAAGCGAGCGCAAAAACACGATGTCTATGACTGTCATAGACGTCACGCTGACGGTCTTGCAACGATCGCTTTGCGGAAGAAATCAGCCGGGTCGTCGCACCACCAAACAACTCACGGTCAAAGTTAAACAAGTGTCCCTCGATTTACGTAAAAAAGAATAATGTCAGCCTCTACCCAACTTCAGACTCTCAAGCAAGTTGTCTCTTGTGACAACAGGTAGGTTACTTTAGCAGAAAAGGAGGCGCATGTTCCATGCATCGCCTGATTATGATGGCCTTCTGTCTTCGCACTACCATTTCTTTTGACCTGAGTCTCTGCCCGATTGGGAGCGATTGTAAAGCAAAAGCAATACTGCTGATAGAATCCGCATGACGATTGCGCGACATGGAAAAGTGGAGACGGGATGGCGTCGGTTCGAATCCTGGTTGTTGATGACGACGAGAATGTCAGGTCGGCAATCGGAAGGGCTTTGAAAGTAGCGGGTTATGAGCCTCTGCTGGCCGCAGGCGGTCAGGACGCGTTGCGTCGCATTGAAAAAGATGATCCCTACGATCTCGTACTCGCTGACATCACCATCCAAGGCATGGACGGACTGGGGATTCTGGACCGCGTCAAGCAGCTTCAGCCAGACACACCGGTTGTAATGATCACCGCCATCCACGACATCGGAACGGCAATCACCGCCATGCGCCGAGGAGCCTACGACTATCTGTTGAAGCCATTCGAGAACGACCAATTGCAGAAGACAGTACGCCGGGCCCTGGACTATCGCGCACTGGTGAAGCAAAATTCCCAGTTCCGCCATAACCTGGAACAACTCGTCTCTGCTCGAACCGAAATGCTGGGCCAAGCTGTCGCCGACCTGGAAAGGTCCTACGACATCACGCTCGAAGCACTCGGAGATGCTCTCGATCTAAAAGACTCTGAAACCGAAGGCCATTCCAAACGGGTGACTGCTTTCACGATAGCTTTGGCGCGCGCCCATGGCCTGGACCCTGCCAGCATCCGAGTGATCGCTCGAGGCGCGTTTCTGCACGACATTGGAAAAATGGCCATCCCCGATGCAATTTTGCTCAAACCCGGAAAACTCAGCCCGGACGAGCAAGCCGTGATGCGCGAACATTGCGAGCGCGGCTATCACATTTTGCACAAAATCCCTTTTCTGCATGAAGCAGCGGAGATTGTATTCAGTCACCAGGAGCACTTCGATGGTTCAGGATATCCGCGAGGGCTGAAGGGCATCGAGATACCTCTGGGAGCGCGTGTTTTTGCCGTGGCAGATACGCTGGACGCCATTACCTCGGACCGGCCATACCGCAGCGCGAGCAGCTTTGACGCCGCTCGGCATGAGATCACTCGCTGCTCCGGCACCCAGTTCGACCCCTCGATCGTGGAAACATATCTCAGCCTGCCGGACCAGTTGTGGCAGGATCTGCGCGCGGAGATCAGCCCTGCTCGCCAGCCATACGTTCCATTTACTTATTCCGGATAAAATCCGGGCAAGAAAAGAGGCAGCGATGTCTGCACTCGATCCAACGGCAATTCAGCGCGGTCTGCAATCAATTCCGGAGTGGAAATTGGAACAGCACGAGATCGTTCGCACATTTGCATTCTCTGACTTCGTCAGTGCCGTGCGATTTGTTAACCGGGTCGCCGAAAAGGCTGAGGCCGAGGGGCACCACCCGGATATCGATATTCGCTACAACAAGGTGCGGCTTGCACTGACCAGTCATGATGCCAAAGGCCTGACAGAAATGGACTTTAACCTGGCAAGAAGCTGCGACGCCACCTTGAAAGCGGATCAGTAAATACCGTCGTCATCCGCAAGGGGCGGGGGACGTGATCCGTTCCAAGGCTGCTCATGAATCTTCGCAATCTGACGACGGTTCCAGATTGCGAATGCCACACCTCCCATAAGAGCTGAACCCAGCATCAACGCCGCCGTCTTAAATGGGTTTGACGGCTCACCTTTCGATTCCAAAGGTTCGCGCTCATGGTAGGTTATTCCCGCAAGAGATTGATTATTAACCAATTACTCCTCCTAAAGGCATCTTAAAAGCAGAGGGGCCTTACCGATAAAAATCCACAAAATCATACTTCCCTGTTAAAAGATTAAAAATAACTACTGGAAAGTGAATTTACTTGTCGCTTTCGCTTGCATATGTACCAAAAGACGGATACGATTTGCAAGTCGCAACACTTTGTTGGATGCGGTCCGGGTTTCTGAAGAGTGAAGTCTGAATCCCCGTGAAGGCTTCGGCATCTCATATTAGTGAAGTGGGCGAGCGGTTGATCGAGATAATGCTCTCACCGTCCAAGCATATGAGTTTTGTTACAAGTTGCGTCACTGGCCTCCCGGCACGAACAATATAACGTTCGTGCCGCCTTTTTTTGTTGGGAAGCCGGATGTACGCCATGCGTTAAACTGGTTTGGGCAACGATAAACTGCAGGCCGTGTGAAGAGTTCCTTCAGACAAGAAGGGTTCCTTCAGACAAGAAGGAATGGAATGCTTCCCGTAAGTTCAACATGATCGTTGCCATGGAGTTTCGATGAAGCGTATTGCGCTCAGTCTGCTTTTAGGATTAGTTACGGTTGGGGCATTTGCTCAATGGGCGAATCCGGCTGACGATGTTCCCGCCTACAACTCCCAGCCTCCCACGGCCAAGCTGCCTCCCATACTTTCAGGAAGCCAACTGCAGGGCCCGTCCTTCCAATATCCATGGCAGCCTAAGGTCTACCAGATGGCTGCCAAGATTCCAGCCGTTCTTCACCAGCTTCCCTGTTATTGCCGGTGTGACAGGGCACTCGGCCATAATAGTTTGCACAGTTGCTTTGAAAACACGCACGGAGCGGAATGTTCAACCTGCGCCAAAGAAGCAGTTTTCGCCTATCGCTTGACCACGCAAGGTAAAACCGCGAAACAGATTCGTGAGGGTGTCGAGCGGAGAGAGTACGAGTCGATCGATCTTGACCACTTGGGCTCCTAAGACATTGGGCACTTTGCAGGGGTCGACTGCTTTGGGCCGCAGGGGTACAATTTGATTGCAACAGGCATCGCGATCCAGAACAGCGCATGCTACTTCAAGGACGGGGGCGTCACGGTTTCGACGGGATCATTTGCGGTAAAGAGGCATGCCGGGGTGCGGGCACCCGTAATCGCTTGCAAAATGATAATTGCCGATAATCAACTGGCATACGCAGCTTAATTAGTTAAGTTGCCGTTCTCCGTGGCTTCGTCTGTGGGCTGCGAAAGGACGTCGCACAGCAGACTGGTTCTCAAGGCTATGTCCGGGCCGAGAGAACGAGATTCACGGGCTAGGGTTACGCGTATTTTGTCCGTTCTGAGCGCGTAGACTGAAGTCTCCGGAACGTGACTGAGCATGGAGTCTCTCTACTGTCTTCGATTTCGGACGCGGGTTCGACTCCCGCCGCCTCCACCATACACAAGTTATTTAAAATAATGGCTCCCAATTCGGGAGCCATTATTTTGTGTCAATTTCGTGTCTAGTCATCCCGCGACACGAGGGAAACGGCACGATGACCACCACTCCCACAATCACGATTTATGTCAGGCGCAGCGCGGGTTGCAAGTACGAAGGCGACGACTTCGCTAAGCGTTGCCACTGTCGAAAGTGGCTACGCTGGACACAACACGGCACTCGGCAACGCCGTATGGCTGACACCCGCTTATGGGCGGAGGCCGAGCTAGTCAAGCGGGAGATTGAAGACCAGCTTGCCGATCGCGTGGTTGAAACGGACAAGACCGGGTGGGACATTCGCTCCGCCGTTGACGTACTCATCGCGGCCAAGGAAGTTGAATGTGTTTGGCAATATGGCTTGGCCCACTTCGGCGGTTTGTTCTGGCCCACCCCTGGAACGTTGTGGTTAAGAGGATAGTGTTCCGTTCTGCTGGAGCGTAGCCCGTAGGGCGAAGCGGAAGTAGAACGGAA
>JANXZS010000272.1 GCA_025355385.1 Acidobacteriaceae bacterium
CTTTATAATTGTGAAGCATCCTTGCGCTCGAAGCGGAGCCGCGGGGAAGGTAGGAGAGTTGGCCGAGTGGCTGAAGGCGGCGGTTTGCTAAACCGTTGTAGGACCAAAAGTTCTACCGGGGGTTCGAATCCCCCACTCTCCGCCAGCACCTTTCGCATGTTGCAGAAAATACATATAGATATCTCAAAACAAGCAGCTTAGGCCAATTCTGCCCTGTCTATGCTGTCTAGTCAAAACCCGCCTTTTCCCTGCTCTCCTATCCGAAATCATTACCACGGGCTAAAACCATTACCACGGATTTCCCAATGATTTCGGCATAGTTCGAAGGGTAGAAATCTCTGCTGCCTGGGTGAGAGTTCCTGTACTCTCCGCCACTCGTGGTAATGTCCGTGGTAATGTTTGAGTCAAATGCCTTCAGCGACGAATAAGACAAAGACGGTCGCTTACGCCCCCGCACCCCGATGGGCCAAGGTCTTAAGTGACGAGAAACAGCTAAGTGAAGAGAGCTTCACTCAGCATCGTGAGTGAGATGAGAGGGAGATCGTCTGGTTCTCTAAGAGACACCAATACATCTGTCAGCCTGACGGTTATGCCGGGCTTAATCTCCGGCCAAAAGGGGCTTCCTCCATCGAACTTCTTGAGGACAACTCTTCCCGAATCTAGAGTGGAATCAGAAGAAGAAATCTTTGCAAACCAAGTACTATCGCTCCTGGACTCTTCGGTGGTGAGAACAACATTCGACAGGACCCCATCGTTGCTTCCGAAAGCCTTTACGTCACTCCAGTAACGATCACACAACAGTTTAACCTGGCAATATCGGCAATTCTCTTTCAAGGGTCTTGCAGGAATTACGGTTAAAGAAAGGTCGTTTCTGACTGCGTTGGTTCGCGTCTTCATTTCGGCTTTGAAATTCTCAAGATCCGTCTCAACTGGCACCGCAACTTGGACCACTCCGCTGCCGTACACCAATTGCAAGGCAGACACTGGAATCCTCATAGGATTCAATTCGGCGTCACCGTCCCAGAGCATTGCATAAGTCCGCATCTGTTCTTGGTGCTCGATTACCGGAGACGCAGTTTTGAGGTCGGAAATGGTGCAGCCGTCGCCAGACACGGCCACAATATCCAATCTTCCGGTCCACATTGTCCCCTGATCTCTCAAAGTGACCTCGAAATGAGTGCCGACCGCAAGCGGAAAACGACGGCCCTGAGTGCCAGCAGAGGTAGCGCCCTCCGGACTTCGTATAGCTGACGGTGAACTATTGTGCCAAGGGCGCGTTGCGAGGAGTTGCTGGAGCATCTCGCGCATCTGAGGAATTTTCGACCTTAGAGTGCGCACAATCGAGGGGCGGACCTGCACAAAGCGCGGATTATCCCTCTCTTGTTCAGATAGATCGTCTATTGCGTCTGAGAGCACCTTCGAATAACCACCCAGAGCACGTAGCGTACCCATCGCCCTAGGATCGGCTGCTGAAGATACCTCAGCTTGGACCATTGACTGGACAATGAGTTCCGCGGCGAAATGCACGATGATCCCGATAAGGGCTCCAATATTCGGACGATTCGGATATCCGCGCCGCTCCCAAAGCGTCCGATACCAAGAATGTTTCAGCGAAGCGGCTAGCGGGCATCTCTCCGCCTCTCGCAAGAAATGGTAGGACATCCATTGCGGAGCCGCGGATCGCTCAGCAGGGTACCGTGTCATCCACAAAGTCGTCTGTGTAGAGTCTGCGCTCATAGTCCGAGTTGCCCCCAAAGTTGACTGGTGGCGCTCGGAAGATTCCGACGTACTCTCAGTTCTTCTACTACATGGATCGGGGTGAAAGAATAATCAAATTGTTCTGCCAGAGCGGGATCGGCTGGGAGTTTAGGCGTTAACGCACCTGAAACGTCGACAATGGCCTTCACGCCATCGGCCCGTTCCACCAAGATTGGGGCAAGAACTTGCAAGTCTTCACTCAAGTGGACGGTGACGTTCCGAAAGAAGCGCGCGCTAGGATGATTTTGTCGACGAAGATCCTGGAACAATATCTCTCGGGATTCCTCAAGTCTTTCCGGATTCCAGATCGGCTCTTCTCCAGTTATGAGGTAGCGCAATAGAGTCGCCCCAACGTGACGGTCCAGATACTCGTGATCGAATTTATTCTTGAAGCTTCTTAGACAGCGATAACAAGAACGATCACAATGCTCCGGACACGAATCCAGAATTTCGAGCGCCTTTTCAAAGACCCTGGCACCGAGTCCAGCGACTTGCCTGCAGAAACCCGCCCCGCCTGCGAGAGTGTCATACAAGTAAATTTCCATCTGTCCGGCATGTGCGCCGAGGATATTTACCGCAGGCCTGAATTCCGCCTGCATCTCCGTCGGCTCGAGTTCTAGGAGATCACATGCGGATTTCGTCAGTGCTTCGCAAACGGTCCGCAGAGCGATGGAGGTTGCAAAGTATGTCGCCGTTAGATCAACAGGCTCCTTGACTTCAAGGGAAATCAACAATACATCAGTTATGAAATCTGTCCCTAAAACGATCCCCTTTGACACCCGATCACTCTTGCACATCTGCTCCTTGCTATCAGGGAAGGGCTTCTTGTGTGGCCGCAAGACGCGAGAGTCCGAAGCGCTTGCCGGCTCGATAAGGCCGCAGATCGTGCAATAGTCATAACCAAGCTCATCAGGGCCCCGGTTGGTCACCAATAGATGGTTCTTGAATGGGAACATCTTAAGTCGCGGATTGACAAAATGCCATGCCGCGTTTTCGGGAGGGGTGCCGGCTGAGAGTTTGGCGCGCGTTGCATAGGATCGCGCCGGTTGATCGTCAGGAGAGGTTTGCTCTCCGTCTTCTATTGGGTGCGCAAATCCGGGAGGTCGCAGCCAATAGCGGGCTTCGCCGAATGTCTGCGCAGCCTTACAGGCGGGACAATCACGCTTCTCTCGATTTTCCCCGTCTACCAGCCGGATTTTGCGAGCAAATCCACAGACTGAACATTCAAAGTACAGTTCACGTTCAGTCCAAGCGTCGAAGCGTTCATCCCTGAACTGCGAGTAAATGGCTCCAGAGCGGTACTGTTTCCCCGAAATCCAAACCTCTTTACCAGGCGCATACTGAGAAAGCGCCACAGGAAGTCCTTGAGATGGGCTGAACTTGAAGGCGGCCTTATAAGGCGTGTATTTATCTGCATCAAATACATAGAAAGACGCTACGTCTGTTGGAAAGGCATATCGGGGCAGGACACCCTTGTAAAGAAGGCGTTCCAACAGATTCGAAGCAGATGGATGTAGGCCCTCAAGGTCTTGCTCTTCATCCACCTCATCGTCATCGGGCCTGATCCTCGAGGGACCTCCTTCGCTAGGACCAAATCTCAAGGCATCATCTAACGTTGTGACCGTGTCCTTGACGAAACCATTGAGCAGCGCTTCCCTTGGCGATCCGCTAAACTGTCGTGGAATCCAACTGCTTATTTGCAACCGCAACTGTGTCTCGTTGGTTTCTAACCAAGAGGCGAAATCGTTGCGGTTTATGAGCGAATTCGGATCGAGGAACTCGGCAACCGTTCCGAGCACCGCGAACAGATTCGCTGGCAAACTCGGGTTGTACATAGGTATTCGTCCCTGGTGGTAGCGCTGAATCAAGAACGCAAAAACATGTCGCTTGATAATTTCATCGTTATCTAACGTAAGCTTTGGGTCATCGACCCTGCCAGTAATCATCCCTTCGGGATCGCTGAAGAAATGTTCATCGTGGCTGTCGGCGCTGCCGAACGCCGTCACAGTAGCGACAGCGTTTCCTCGGCGGCCAGCTCTGCCCGCGCGCTGCTGATAGTTGGCCCTCGACGGAGGAAGGTTTCTCAATGAAACTCCTGAAAGAGCTCCAATGTCGATACCAACCTCCATTGTCGTCGTGCACGACAATACGTCGATTGCGGGCCGGACATGACCTGAGTCGTCGACTCCCAGATCGACATCTTGAAAGAGAAGTTCGTTTTCTTCAGCCTTCGAAAAGACATCCTCAGCCTGGGCGGCGCCGATCTGAGCAGTATGTTCCGCGGCGATCAGGGAGAACGGTGGTATTTGCGGGCTTCCCAGAGCACCCAATGTGCTGGCTCGGTAATAGCCCTTCCTCGCTCGAAACACCGCGTCTGTATCAACATCGATCGTGAGTGCGGTGGCCCGTCCGCAACTCACACATAAATCGCCGAATAGTGGAGGGCGCTGCGTGGTACGACATGTTGTGCAGTAGGCCCAATCGCCACCAACAGCTAAGGTGAGTTCATTGCCCTTTAGGCGGTACTTCTTTTCGGACTCCGAAACTGTTTC
>JANXZS010000276.1 GCA_025355385.1 Acidobacteriaceae bacterium
TGCGCGGCGATTACGCGCTCATCCGCCTTGAGGCCGTGGGCGGGAAGCAGGTGCGCGAGATCGGCGATATCCTCCGTCTCCGGCCGGATCTTGGTGCGACGCTTACGATCGAGGACGACATTCCACGTAATCCGAACCAGCCAGACGCGCAGGTCGCGGATCTCGCCAAGTTGATCCTGGTGGCGCAGCACCCGCAGAAAAGTCTCCTGAACAGCGTCTTCTGCTTCAGCGGCATTTCGGCTGACCGAGTAGGCAACGCGATAGAGCGATGCTGAATATTCCTCCACCAAGGCACTGATCATCCCTGACGCGTCGACAGCTGACGGAGCAGTCGTGACTAGCGCCGTTGACGATCCTAACCAACTCACTGTCTGTGCGTCCGATGTGGTCATAGGAACTGAAAGACTACCTCACAGACGTTTGGTTCAGGAAAACGCTCACGAAGCGTGGGCAGGTTTTGAGGTAAGTAAGCCCGCACGGGCAATCGCCGGCGCGGGCTTTTTCGAGAATATCCGCCTCTAATGGCGCGTAGCACGAGCAGGAGCAGGAGCGGGTCCGTTCAGCTTGGCCGCCGCAATCTGTCCGGCGGCTCCCGTCTTGTCCTTGTCTTTCACCTCGGCGTAAATCTTCTTCGCTTCTTCCGGCTTGATGGTCTCGTACAAGCCCGCCAATTGCAACTGGGCGGTCGCTGCCGGCACAGTGTTCGTCGGCTTGGTTATGAGCTGCTTGTACAGATCGATGGCCTCGGAATTCCGGTTCGTCTTCCGATACAGGCCCGCCAGCGCCAGCTTGCCCAAGGAAGAGAGATTGCTATCGCTGGATTCCGCGGTCTTTTTCAGATCTTTCTCGGCATTCGCTGTCTGGCCCATCTCGATGTAAGTAATCCCCGCGAAGTAGAGAGCGTTTTTGCCAGCGGGCAGCCATCCATAGTGATCTGCGGTTTCTACAAACTGCTGATTCGCGGCCTTAGCGCGATCCGCGGAGGAAGCGAAAGTGCTTGCAGCCAGGGCCTCTGGCATGCCCGCCTGGCGCAGGGTCGAGCTGTTCGTTGTCAGGGCTTTCCCTAAGGCGATATCCGCAGCTTCAGACCGCTGGTTATAGACTGCAACGCCGGCAATAATCGCTATCAAGGCCACTGCTGATGGGATGGCAATCCGCAAAATATTGCTGCGATGGGCCTGCATCCAGCCAATGCTGCTGCTGGTGGCCTGTACAAAACTATCCTGCTTCAATGCATGACGTGTCTGGGTATCCACGGAGTTTCCTTCAGAATCCTTACGGGCGGGAGCTGGCAGGCGAGCACTGGTGTACCGCAGTCTGCGTATCGTTTAAATGTAGCAGTGCGCCGTTTGCGTGGTCAAACGGCGTGAGCGCTCCAGACCTGCGTGGATCGACGCAGAGTGGGGAGAAAGTTCCTATGCGGCGCGGCCACTGTCGTCGATCTCCCCACGCTCGATCCGTTCCTGGCATTCGATGCAGCGCGGTGTCCACGGAACCGCCTCTAAGCGCTTCTGACCAATAGGCTTGCCACAGGTCACGCAGTCGCCAAAGGTCCCATCGGCAATGCGGGCCAGAGCCTTCTGCACGAGCAACAGGTCGGACCGCCCTTGTGTGCTTTGGCTGAACAACATCTCTTTTTCGTAGGACAGAGCAGCCTGGTCGGCCGTGTCGGCTGCTACCAGCGGCTGAACTTCGCGCCCTTGCGCCAACAAAGAGAGGGCGGTCTGCTCCAGAATCTCCGCTTGTTCGCGCAGCCTGGCTTCAAACATTTCGATGGTCTTGGGGGGTGTCGGCACTAGATGCTCCTTTTACTATAGAAAACGTACAGCTGATTTACTTACCCTTGGACGCTGAAAGTTGCCGGTCATTTGTATTGTGGCTCATATAATTGCGCCGATCGCGGAGGAGCCAAGCGGGTGTGCAGGTGGCGGGTGCGATATGCCGCCGCTAACGAGCCCGGTTCATCGGGGAAGAATTGGTACGTGTTCAAGTGCGGCGAAACGCGAACAGTTCTCCGGTGGACGGCGTTCGGTTAAAAATACGAGTCCGAACGCCGCGGCAAGAGCTGATCCCTTTTTGTTGGTCGTCTGGGCGGAATAGCCGCCGGGGGCTTATTCCTTCTCTTCGAGATGGGCTTTGATCTTGAGTTCTTCAATGAACTCCTTGATCACGGTCCGACGCTTACGGCTGCGCTCTTCGAAGTTCTGCTGCAGGCGTTCGTGCTCCGGTCCCCCGAAACGCACCTGAACATCGGCGGTTCCCAGGGTCCGGGTTTTAATGAGCTTCGCCAGTTGCGGGCTATCGGGCCCGAAAACTTTTAGAATTAGTGCTTCCGAAAGGAATGTCCACTCTCGCTCCTTGTCCTGAACTTCGCCGAAAAAGCCTTCGGCAATTTCTTCAAGAGCTACAAGTTGTTTCTTCAGCAAAGCGATTGCTTCTTTGCCGTCCGCCGTAATTTCTATAGGTTTTACTGCTTCTTCTGCACTCATGGCCATATGCTAGTCCCCGGAATGGACGTTGCTCAAGGGCTTTCTGGGAAATGTGCGGAAACCGGGGAAAGTGCGCTTCCGCGAGCGTAGAAATAAACGGATTTTACGCCACTCACAATCAGCCAGGCCGCATTGACCCGGGAAAAATCGTGGTGCTAACGTTAAAGAGTTAATTACGCCTATTGAGGTTCGCCTTGTCTACTCCTGTCGACCATACGCCTGCTTTGCGCAAGACTGCGCTCAACCCGGTTCATCGCCAGCACGGAGCGAAGATGGTGGATTTTGGCGGCTGGGATATGCCCGTCGAGTACTCCGGCCTAGTTGCCGAACACATGGCTGTGCGCACGGGGGTTGGACTATTCGACGTAAGCCACATGGGGGATATTCAGTTTCGCGGGCCTGGATCGCTGGCGGCCGTGCAGCATATTTCGATGAACGATGCCTCGAAACTTGCCGTCGGCCAGGCACACTACTCCGCCATGCTGTACCCGCAGGGAACGTTTGTGGACGACCTGATTGTGCACAAGTTGAGCGACAACGATTACCTGCTGGTAATCAACGCGGGTACGCGTGAAAAGGATGTGCGGTGGGTGCGCTCGCAGGTGGGCGGCTTCCCCGGCGTCCACATCAGCGACTATAGCGATATGTATACGCAGCTTGCCATCCAGGGGCCGCGCG
>JANXZS010000281.1 GCA_025355385.1 Acidobacteriaceae bacterium
AAACCCATGAGTTTCTCACAATCTGGTTTGCACACCCGACACCATCCCCGCCTGGACTAATTCGCACATCATGTTGGCCACGTAACCGCTCTGTGGATTGCGATCGCGCGTCGGGACGCTGCCCACTGCGGTCACTTTAGCCCGTTGGTCAGAGGACCGCCCGGGCGCTCAGCCCGATCTTACAGACTTGAGCAGATAGGCACTCCTGAATCCGACTTCATCTCCCCGTTTGGTAACCATCTCGAGGAGTCGGTTTTGGAAATCGCGCGAGATAGGGCGCGGTTCTGCTCTCTCGAATCGCCATAACCTCACTGGGCGATCCGGCCCCTACGCTTGCTACTGAAGAGCGCGTGGTCGGCGACCCACGCTGGTGCTGCAGAGCGACCGCGGGCGGCAGGCCGTCGATGGAATCCACCTCCGGCACATCCGGCTGGTGAAATAGGCGCCGCGCGTATGGCGAAACCGACTCCAGGTACCTGCGCTGCCACTCATGGGACTCTATTTCCGATGTTTGAAATGCTCGCAAGTTGTCGCGCCGATTCGTCAGGTCAACCCACAGGAGCGATCCCGTATTTTTCTTCGAGAAAGCACTGCGGTTTTGGGGGGAGGGCGCGGGCAAGCTCCTGCCATGTAAGAGTCTTTAGTCGGCACCGCAGGCCGGCGCTCCGTACCGCGCTGACAACGCGATACCAATCTTCAACCAGATCCTGACGCCTTTGATCGCAAAGCACGGCGAACGAACAACCAAGAGCTCCGGCGGCGAGAACACCGCGTATCAATTGATACGAGCGAAAGACTCCCCTGGCGAAAGGAAGCAGGTCCGATTCAAAGATGTAGTCGAAGTCGCGGTAGCGATGTACCAGCTCTGGCCGTGCAGTTTGAAAATCTCCCTCGGTCAGTTTTGCCTCGATGAGTAAATCTCCAAGCTTCAGGTCGATCTCAGTACGGTCGACTTTGTTGCCGACGAGCGGGGTTCGAGGGTGGACTCCAAACTCTGCTCGCGCATACCGCTCAATGCCCAGCATCGAACATACGGATGCTCGCGCCAAAACGCCGGGATAACAAAACACATTCATGAGCAAAGCATCGGAACTGTTGGCGCAACCCAACTCCATCCGTTTTCTGTCCATTTGCCGGGGCACAGAGTGGGAGGCGGTATAAACCTTCTCGAGTCTCTTCTTCCAATCTGGAGTTGCACAGATTCTCCGGTAGGACGCGGCCAGGAAGTTGCCATGAAGGCCGTTTTCGTATTCGCTGTAGATGAAGCTTGGCACGGCGCCACAGGTCAGCTCGTGTGCATACTCTTTCGCTCGTTCAAGGTTCCTCGCACTCAACTCACGGCGAAGACTGTCTGCTGTAGAGTGGCGGAGATGCGTGCCGAGTGGGTGGTCCTCACCGGTTCCAATCACTCGAGCTCGAATCACTGCAGTTCCTTGAATTGAAGCAGAGCCTTCGCAATCGCGATGGAGTCGGCAAGGGCAGCGCGAACACGCGGACTCTGACGGGTGATCTCCTCAGGCTCAACTCGCACGAGTCGAATGCCCGCGATAAAGGCAGCCATCAGGGCCAACGGAGCTCTGGATTTCACATTCTCGCCGCTGATCGGGGCGAGAAAACACTGCGCGGTGAGATATTGCTGCAGATCTCCGCAGTGCTGGCATTTCACCGTAGGATTGTGCTCGATCGGCTCGATGGGGCCCGACACATGGCATGCCCGTGCCATAGTAATTCGGGAGCAGGAGACGCATACGACGTGCCAGTGAAGGTAGGGTGCAGTTCTATTTTCCGCGATGGACATGAGAGCGATAGTAGGCGAATAGAAGGCGAAGAGTCCAGCTCTGATTTTGGGGTCCGACGTTCGTCGGGTGGCAGGTGAAGCGCCGGGGAGCGAGGGCTATATATCGATGCGAAGGACATTGTTGCGGGGCTTTTGGTGCCGCGCGCAGGGTAGATCAGCGCTATTGCACCAGGACGACAGCAAGGCCGTGCGCGGGGATGTAGAGATGGAGCTTGCCCTTGTCGAGGTGGAGGTGTTCGGCGGGTGACATTGCTCCGGCGGCACGGAGCTGCTTGATCTGCTGCTGCGAGAGGTTGTCGGGGCGGCCGATCGCGTCGTACAGCTTGAGGACGTTGCTGTGGTCGTTATCGATGCGCCATAGCTCAACAGCGGCGTTGGCGGGGACGTTCTCAAGGATGAGATCGAAGTTCTTTGCTGGCGCGCCGGGTCCGATGGGCGCGATGTACGTTGCGCCGGTGCCAGTGGGAGGGGCGTAATTCCAGAGCGCCAGGGCGAGGCCGGAGTTGCCGGTTGTGGTGGCCAGGACGGAGTCGGACGCGGCGGCAATGCGGCGCTCGCCGAGCTTATGGAGCGCGGCGAAGATGTTGAAAGTGGGCTTGGGAATGTTGCCTGCGGCAAGGAGTCCGAAGCCGCCATAGAAGGGCGAGCGAACCACTCCCTGCTCTTCGAAGACGTCGGAAAAGGCCCAGTAATCCATGGAGTCGGTGAGTCCGTCGCACTGGCGGATGGTGTTGGCGAGCCACGGACCCATATAAGGCGAGTCGGTCACGTTAGGTTCGTTAGCGTAGCTGGCGTTGTACTCGGAGAAGATCAGCGGGAGCTTCGGGAAGGGGGAGGCGGCGATCTGGTCGTGCACCATCTTAACGGCGCGGTAAACCATCTGGTCGCGCGGGATGTTCTCGGCGGAATGCATCACGTTGTCGGCGGTATCGTTCGCATAGGCGTGGGTGGAGACGAAATCCGCGGGGACGTTCTTCTCTTTGACATGAGCGAGAAACGGCGTGACCCAGGCAGCCTGGGCGGTTGAGGGGCCGCCGACCTGGATGCGCTTGGAGGCGGCCTTGAGCGCACGGGCAGTGTGGTCGTAGAGTTCGAAGTAGGTGGACTGCTTGGGGTCGCCGCCCCAGAAGTCGATATTTGGCTCGTTCCACACTTCGAATTGCCAGGTGGCGACTTCGTCGATGCCATAGCGTCGAATGAGGTGCTCGGCGAAGGCGCGGATCATCTTGTCCCAAGCCTCGTAGTTCTGCGGGGGAGCGACGTTTGGGTGGTACCAGAAGGCGTGGACGGCGTTGGGTTCGGAGGAGAGCTTCCTGGGCATAAAGCTCATCTCGACAAGGGGCTTTACGCCATCTTCGAGCAATCCGTCATAGATCTGATCGACATAGGAAAAGTTATAGATGCTGGCGTCGTTCGCCTGTTCGGCGGCGAGGCCGGGATTCTTGGTCTGGCGTTCGGGGTCATAGAGGCCGACCTCGTCGTTGAAGATGCCGTGGAACCGAATCGACTGAAAGCCGGTGGCCTGCTTTACGGTTCGGAGGTCCTTCCGGTAGCTGTCGCGCAGAGCGAGGATGGCGCGGCCGGAGCCGAAGGTCTTCTCCCAGAAGTGGGGGAAGGGGGTGGTGGGCGCCTTGGCGTCGATCGTAATCTGCTCCTGAGCGTGCGCGGATGGGGAGAGCAGGAGGCCCGGCGAGAGCAGCAGGGCGACCGCGAGAGTGAGACGGTCAAGTGTGGTGTGGTTCCGCATAGTGTTCCTTCGTTCGCGGGCGGCAAGAGATTGCCGGTCCGTAAATTTTGTGATGCCGATTATCGGTCGACGGTGACGAGAAGCAGAGCGTTTTTGCCGAGGTCGAGTGTAATCGTGCCGTGGTCGAGGATATGTTTTTCAGGCGGTGGCAGCGCCGTCTCGCGATTCATCTGCTCTACCTCCGTGGGAAGTGGATAGGCTGGGCTGCCAAGAGCCTCGTAGGCCTTCAGTGCGCTGCTGTGCTCATCGTCAACGCGCGCGATGGTGAGCGCGGCGTTGCTGGAGATGCCCTGAAATTCGAGGGTGATTTTTTCTGGATGGGCAGGCTTGCCGGGGTCGGGTAGGTTCCAGAGCGCGATAGCGAGTGTGCCGTCGTCGAGCTTGGTGATGATGGCGTTCTTCGATGAGTTCGCGATGCGCTCGAAGCCCAGGTGGTGGAGTAGAGCGTAGTCGTAAAAGCTCGGCTTGTTGATCCCGCCGGTGGCGCGAAGGCCAAATTGACCTTCGAAGGGCTTACGGGCAGGGCCGCCCTCTTCGAAGACGTCGGAGAAGGTCCAAAAGGCGAGATGTTCGACGTGGCCGTCGCAGGTGCGGATCGCTTCGGCGAGCGCAGGGCCAACGTAGGCGGTGTCGCGGGCCTCGTTGGCGCCGGGGACATTCCATTCGGTCCAAAGCAGAGGCAGGTGTGGGTTGGTGGAGGCGTCGATCTGGCTGCGGACGTGAGCCACGGCGGCGCAGGTGTGGTCCTCTTCGCGGAAGTCCTTATCGCGTAGCGGCTGGTCGGGTCCGAGGAGCCGCTCAATGGGCTCGTCGTCGTAGCCATGGGATGAGATGAAATCGATGGGAGTGTGGTTATCGGCGGTGAAGCGTAGGAAGTCGGGAATCCAGGCCGCGGCAGCGGTAGCGGGGCCGCCGACACGAAGGCGTGGGCTGACGGACTTCAGGTCGCGGGCGGTGTGGTCGTAGAGCTCGAAGTAAGACTCCTTGCGCGGGATGCCGCCCCAGAAGTCAATGTTGGGCTCGTTCCAGACCTCGAAGTACCACGTCGCGACTTCGTCGATGCCGTAGCGCTGGACGAGGTGCTGGGCGAAGGCCTTCATCAGGCCATCCCAACGCTCCATGCTTTTGGGTGGCGAGACGTTTGGCTTATACCAGAACGGGTGTAGCGCGTCGGGATTGAAGGCGAGCCTCTTGGGCATGAAGCTGATCTCGACAACAGGCTTCACTCCCTCTTTGAGGAGGCCGTCGTAGATCTGGTCGATGTAGGTGAAGTTGTAGAAAGGGTTGCCATGCTCGTCTTCGTTGTAGACCCCGAGCTCATCGTGCAGGATACCGTGAAAGCGCACGTAGCGGAAGCCGGTGACCGCGTGCACCGCGCGCAGGTCTTCACGATAGCTCTCGCGTAAGGCAAGGGCGGCACGGCCGGAGCCGAACATTGACTCCCAGAACTGTGGGAAGGGCGCGGCCGCGGCCTTCGCGTCGATCTGGATATGCTCCTGAGCAATGGCGTTCGATACGGGAAAGACTGCGAGCGCGCCAGCGATGAGTGCAAGGGTACGAAGGTTCGTCATGGTCAGCCTATCTGCAGACATATTAAAACCATTCCAGCCCTTCGTCGTCTGGCAGCTCGATTCTAGTTACCGAAAAATTGACTGTTCGGGCGGCAATTGGCCAGGGCGGCCCGACTATTGCTTACTACTGAGCGGGACTGTCGCATCCATTGGTCTTACAGCAGCCACTGGAGGGGATGCGGGTATGGAAAAGCGGGGCCTCTCGCAACTCTCACTGTCGGGCTCTCCTTGCTCGCAGTGGGCACTCGGAGTCTATAGTCGTTCAAGGGAAGCGCCATGGATGTTCATCTCATCGACGGCACGTACGAACTGTTCCGTCATTATTACGCGCTTCCATCTGCGCTTGATACGGAGGGGCAAGAGGTTGCTGCCGTACGAGGTGTGGTTGCATCAATTCTCGGCATGATTAGTAGCGGAGCGACCCACATAGCAGTCGCCACGGATCATGTTATTGAGTCGTTCCGGAATGAATTGTGGGCGGCGTACAAGACAGGGGCAGGCGTAGAACCCGAGCTCATGGCGCAGTTCCCGTTGCTGGAAGAGGCACTCTTTGCAGTGGGTGTCGTCGTCTGGCCGATGGTGGAATTCGAGGCCGATGATGCGTTGGCCGCCGGCGCCACCGCGGCCGCTCTCGACCCGCGGGTCGAACGCGTGATCATCTGCACGCCGGACAAAGACCTGGCCCAGTGCGTGCGGGGAACGCGGATCGTACAGATGGATCGGCGAAAGCGCATCACAAGGGACGAAGCCGGCGTAGTAGCAAAATTTGGCGTTGCCCCTACATCGATACCTGACTACCTGGCCCTCGTTGGTGACGCAGCGGATGGATACCCTGGACTTTCTGGGTGGGGCGCAAAGTCGGCAGCGGCGCTACTCGCGCGCTATGGACATCTGGAAGCGATTCCTGCGGACTGGCGGCAATGGGGCGTCAACGTCGTGAAGCCGAGCGCCTTGGCAATTACCCTGCTTCGCGACCGCGAACGGGCCATTCTGTTTCGCACCCTGGCGACGCTCCGGACCGACATCCCTCTGTTCGAGTCTGTGGACCAGTTGCAGTGGAAAGGACCAACCCCCCGCTTTCGCTACCCTCGCAGCGCGACTTGAGGCCCCAATCAGTAAAGTTGTCGAGTGAGAGCTGGACGCCCAGCACACGAGCAAGGATCTTTTTCACCGTTGGCTGGGCTCCGCAAGAGATCAGCGGACTGTGCCAATAGTCTAGACGTACACTGGCATGTCTCCAGATCAGGGGGTGTCGGCAGGTTCTGACCGGGGGTTGAAGACTGCAGCTAGCAGGTGAGAGACATCGCATACTCAACGGTCTCAGACTCAGCCAGCCGGAACCTGTTCTTTTGCGCCTCATTCAAACTGGACCACGGCACCACGGAAAACATCTGCTGGTAGGTAGACTCATACAGGTGCTGGGCAGCGCGATCGTTCTGATATTGCTCGTTCATCGTTTGAACCTTTGAGCTGCGAGAATAGCATGCGCAGGCTCCTGTTACCGTTTCATTGCCTCTTTCGGGGGGGATTTTTCGTGAGACGCTTTGACGAGGTCGATGTCGTGGGTGCCGCAGGGCCATGGCCATGCGGTGGGGTGCTGGCAATATGCTCACCATAGGCATTTGAACGTCGGAGCCCCAACTGACGTCAGCCATTCCCCAAACGATGCGCCCACCGTTCTCTCTGCCGACGATCAGGCAATGCGCATAGGCTCCGGAAATCAGGAGTTCCCGTTCGGCGTTGCAGCTGTAGTCATTCGGAATGTTGGCTATTTTCCGCTGAAGGCTAACGGATAAACCGACCGTCGATGAGTTGTCCCTGCGTTTCATACAGTCTGCGTGCTCATCGGTCACCCTCAAGACCGGACCGATCCTGCACCTGTCGGTCTCCTCGGATCTGATCACTTTCTCGGGAAGAACGTGATAGTGGGCTTCGCTTGTACCCGAGACCGTGACCGACATCAGCTTCGGTCAGGAAGTGCATCGCCGGTTTGGCACTCCATGTGCAGTGGTCATATTGTCTAGGGCAACATCGTGATGCAGGCTGACAAAAACGAGTGTCGAGGACTCTTGGCCTCGCTCGAAGGCGTCACCGGCAAGCGGACGGTCAACACCGACGAACAGTAACCGCAAGAAGTAAGCGTGAGCCTACTGAAGACCACGATGCGGAGATCAGATTATTCATTCTCCGCATCGGTGGTACTTACGTGGCACACCATTAGTTCAAGCGAAGGGACTAGGGCTATGACGCAGGACACTTTGAACTACTCGAACTTTGGACTTCTGCCTGAACCCGAAAACCGTTGGGGATCGTTTGGCGTCAGCGCCATCACCAACCTCATCCTCGCGGCCATGCTGCTTCTCTTTGCCATGGCCTCAGTGCACCAACAGCCTCAGGGGAAGCAACTGGAGACAACAGACCTGGTCTTCCCGAGTGAGCCGCCCCGGATTCAGCCAATTCCCAGGGTCAAATTCCTTCCTCAGCCGCGAGCCCAGGCTCTGTTGCCTCGACAGGTGCAGAAGGTCGAGCTTCCCAAGGTCGAGGATGTCAGACTGAATACGCCGATCCTGCCCTCAGTTCCCCAGGCGGCCTCGAAGCCGGTGGCACCCATGCCACAGCCGAAGGTCGGACTATTCGTAAGTGCAACTCCAACTCAGCGGGCGAACAACATGAGCGCACCCAGCCTTCAGGTAGGCAGATTCGGTGATCCCTCGGGCGTGCGTCCCAATGCCAATGCCAGCGGACGGACTCAGGTGCCCGCGCTGGGCAGTCTGGCCAACGCTCCCGGAATGGGTGTCGGTGCCGGACGTGCAGGAAGGGGATCAGTGCAGGGCGTGGCCTTTGCAACGGGAGTGACCGCTGGCATACCCGGAAGATCGGGACACGAGACGGTCGCGACTGGCAGTCTAGGCAACTCAGGCATCGGCCGTGTGCAAACAACTGCCACTGTGCCGCAAACGGCGTCCACTTTCGCTCCGCCCGAAGTAGTCTCGGAACCGGCTCCGCAGTACACCGCAGAGGCCAAGCAGTCCGGGATTCAGGGCGAAGTCACACTCCAGGTACGCTTTCTGGCCACGGGGCAAGTGCAGGTTCTGCGTGTGCTAAGAGGTCTGGGGCACGGTCTGGACGAGCAGGCCACGCTGGCAGCACAACAGATCCACTTCAAGCCCGCCACGCGGGACGGCGTACCCACCGACCACACGACACTGATCCACATCACGTTCCAACTCGCGAACGCGGGCGTAATCCGGGACGGGGCGTAACCGTAGTAACCAAGGGGGAAAGGCGGAAATTCTGGGACCTCCGCATCGGTGGTCGAGGATCGTTTTCACACCAGGCCCTCAGCAGAGAGACCGACCCCACGGACTTCGTGGGAGATGCCGAATCACGATTTAGCAAATGCGGTGTCTACGGAAGCGACTAATGGCCGGCAGCCCGGACCGCATCGCTTGGCTAGTAGTCCGGTAAGCGCCGTCATCAGGCCGCCGAACACAAACCGCACCGCGTAGCCGCTCCAGCGGCCACGGTGGTTGGAGGAAACATCCTCATGGAGTCTTTCTACCGGAACCAGACAAGCCAAAGCCCGAACGCCGTGCCAACCCGGACGAGCACGAGTGTCAATGTCGTCGCCCGGGCTGGTGGCTTATAAAGGATCAAGACTTGGCTCACTACGGAGGCATAGGCTACGAAGCAGAGCAGGCCATTGCTCTGGGCGACACGCCTTATGACGCGGAAGCGGCGGGAAAGCTGGGGATACGTGTGATCGGCCTGACAAGTGGAGGATGGAAGCGGGATGATTTGCGGGACGCGGGATGCGTCGAGGTGTACCAGGACCCGGCGGACCTACTCCTGCACTTCAACGACTCCGTACTGGCAAAATGAGATTGTATGCTGTACGAACTGCTCATCATCCCAGCTGAAGCACAGCACGCCAAGTTGGATGAGCCTACCCTGGGACTCGATCCACAGAGCCGAAATCAGATCTGGACACGCGTGACAAATTTGAATGAAACCGAGCGAACTACTGCCTTTCTGACCACCCACTATATGAACGAAGCGGACCGCGTTGCTCATCCCATCGCCATCATCGATAACGGGAAGATCGTCGCGCAGGGCACGTCGGCGGAACTGAAAGCGCAGACGGGCACTGATTCTCTCGAGGCCGCTTTTCTGGCACTCACCGGTACATCGATCCGCGATGAGGGAGCGAATTCTGCGGACCAGTTGCGGCAGATTGCAAAGATGTGGAGCAAATAGGATATGGGTGCCATTTATATTTTGTGGCTGCGCGAGCTAAAGTGTTACGTTCGTTCCCGTGTGCAGATCGTGGTTTCGCTGTGACAGCCGGTATTACAGTCATCAAGGACATGCAGGGATTCCAGCTGAACATGAACTTTCTTGTCATGCCGCTGTTCTTTTTATAGGGCACGCTCTTTCCTCTCAGCCACCTGCCCAGGACTCTCGCGATGATCACGTGTGCAGATCCGCTTTCGTATGGCGTGGACGGGCTCAGGGGCGTGCTTATCGGGACATGGCAGTTCAGCTTTGCGATCGACGTGGGGGTGCTCGGAATTTTTGCTGCGGTCTTTCTGGGAACAGGAGCGTACATGTTCTCCAGAATCCCATTATAGAAATGGGACAACCGAGTAAGCACGCCCGCACATCGATTTCTTTCCTTCACGGCATGGATCAAAAGTCGGCCGCTTTCGATTTGGGGACCTTCGCTCTGATCTCGTGCGCCGCTTTTGGATGGCGTTCGTACGGCAGTCAAGACCGGCGCCTGAGAATCTGCTCATCGAACAAAGATCCTTCCGCGATGAGCGTCCGGTGTGCGTTTATTCCCTGCGGCCACTTATACTTGGAACTACCTACACGGATTAGGAAAGCAATCGGACTGAATGCTATGTGCTGGCGATCGGATTTCAGTTTCATGCAGATGAAACAAGCGTTTCACTTGGGAGCAGTGCTGGGGCTTGGCCTTATCCTGTTGAGCCCTGGCATCTGCTTCTGTTTTGCCCGGCAGAACGGCGGACCCGTCGCACAGGCGGAGGCGCAGCAACGGCCGACCGTGGATGCTGCGCTGCTTCAGATCCGGACCCTTATTGCCGCTGGGAAATACCCGGAAGCAGAGAGAGAACTGCGAGAGCATCTGGAGCAAACTCCCGATTCGCCAGATGCACACGCCTTGCTCGCATTTGCGTTCTTCCGCGAGGCGAAACCGCAAGCGTCCCTCGATGAGTACACTCGATCCGCAAAGCTTCGGAAGCCAACCGCGGACGATCTGAGGGTCGTTGCACTGGACTATGTACTATTGAACGACTACGACGACGCCGCCAAATGGATGGCACAGTCGCTCGCCTGGAAAGATAACGATCCGGAGACGTGGTATGAGATGGGTCGCATCAAGTACACGCAAAACCGTTTTCAGGAATCCGTGGAATGCTTCCGCAAGTCGCTGCAGCTTTTGCCGCGTAGCGCGAAAGCAGGGAATAACCTTGGTCTGGCCTTGGAGGGACTGAACCGCAATGACGAGGCCATTGCGGCATATCGTCAAGCGATAGCGTGGCAGGAGGATGCAGCCAGGCCCAGCGAACAGCCTCTCATCAACCTCGCCATTGTATTGGTTAACCGCGACCAGTTGGCGGAAGCGCTGCCGCTGCTTCAACGCGCAGAGGGGATTGCGCCGAAGGAGATGAAGGTTCACGAACAGTTAGGACGCCTCTATCTCAAGCAGGATGAACTGGCAAGAGCGCGCGAGCAGATGGAGAGAGCCGTGGAACTATCTCCGGGGACTGCCGCCCTCCATTTTCAACTCGGTCAAATTTATAAACGGCTGGGTTTGACGGATCAAGCTCGCTCCGAGTTCGCCAGAGTGGGACAACTCAGCGGAAGCAACTCCTCTCCGAAGAAGTGATCAATGGCATCGAGGACCAGGCAATTCGACCTAGTGGCCGCGCTGCTGAAAGCGGAAAGCACGCTGGCGCTGGCGACGACGGATGAGTACGGTGTGGCGGTTGCGGCGCCGCTGTTCTACATCTCTGACGAAGACCTTTGTTTGTACTGGATTTCAGCGGCCTCAACCGAGCACAGCAAGAATCTGAAGAGAGAGCCGAGGGCATCGGTCACCATCTATCGGCCTACCGATAACTGGCAAGATATTCTCGGCGTACAAATGCGCGGCCAGGTATTTCCAGTTAGAGACAGCGAGCATAAAAAGCCTTTGATTGGCCTTTACAGCGACCGTTTCCGGCTGGGTGGGATCTTTCGGCAAACGATCGCGCGGAGTACGCTTTATAAATTCCGTCCGCATTTCGTCCGCTACCGCGATAATTCTGTGCATTTTGGCTACAGGTTCGACCTTATATTTGCCGCCGATCCGTAAAGCCTGTCAAGGTCATCGACGTTAGAATCTGGTCGCGCTACTACTGCTTTGCGTGATCACATGCGGGGGCCAACTACCAGAGTGGTGGAGTAATCCGAGGAGGGTTCGTCGACTTATTTGTGCATCGCATGCCGACAGGGCCTGAGACAATACCTTCATGCGTGCAACTCGATATTGGAAGGACCGGATTGCACGCCACGTAGTGCTGGCGGGGTGTGCTCTGGCCACCGGAGCGCTTTTCTACTTCCTTACGCTGCCTTCTGACGTGCGCCGCCGGCTAAGTATGGGGTCGGCATATGCAGCGCTGCTCTTTTTCGGCGTCTCTCTCGCGGTCGGCCCCTGGAACGTTCTGCGCGAAAACTCCAACCCCGTGAGCTTTGATTTACGCCGGGACATCGGGATCTGGGCTGGCTTGCTGGGCGTGTTCCATACCGTTGTCGGCCTGACTGTCCACCTGCGCGGTCGGATGTGGATGTACTTCTTCAAGCAGATTCATCCATTGCGCATCCAGAACTCTAACTTCGGCCTGGCGAACTTTACAGGAATCGTAGCAACGTTCATCCTGCTGTTGCTGCTCGCGATATCAAATGATTTTTTGCTGCGGCGATTGGGGAGGGGCACCTGGAAAAATCTGCAACGCACGACCTACGGGGCGTTTGTACTTACGGCCGTTCACGGCGTCGCGTATCAGATGATCGAAAAGCGGCAAATAGCATTCCGACTTGTTCTGGTTGCGATCGTAGTGGGGATCGTGATCCTTCAGGTGGCGGCATTCCGTTATAGGCGAAGAGCTGCGGTGATCTCGACCTAGGCCCAGCCGCCGTGCCGCAGTCGATAATCACGCGGGATGAAGAGACCGTAGGGATGTTTGACTTATTGAAGGCCGAACCATACCAGTGCCGATCGCATGGAGGCAATGTGTCCCCAAATCCAAAGGTTCTGAAACTCGACCCGCGTGACAACGTGATTGTGGCGCTCACTCCGCTGATAGCGCACGAACCAGTGATATTCGCGGGTAAGAACTATGTTCCAGTGTCGGCAGTTCCGGCGAAGTTCAAGTTTGCAGAAAACGATATGCCGGCGGGCGCGGCGGTCATTATGTACGGGGTGGTGGTGGGCAGGGCGAAGGAGCCAGTCCCGGCTGGCGGGGTGCTGACTACGCGGAATCTGCAACACGATGCCAGCGACTATTCCGTCCGAGCGGTCGGGTATGAGTGGCATTCTCCGGACGTCTCTCAGTGGGCAGGCCGAACTTTTGCAGGGTATCGACGCGCGGATGGTCAGGTGGGAACTCGAAATTATTGGCTGGTGATTCCGCTGGTATTTTGCGAGAACCGGAACATTGAGTTGCTGCGGGAAGCTTTTGAGGAGGAACTGGGATACGGGAAGCAAAATAGTTATCGCCGGCAGGTGAGGGAACTCATCCATCACCGTCGCGGGACCGTGCGGGAGAACTCAGTGGCCGATGCAGCAACGAGCCGGCTGTTTCCGAACGTGGACGGAATCAGGTTTCTTCTGCACCAGGGCGGCTGCGGCGGCACTCGGGAAGACGCGCGCTCTCTCTGCGGTCTGCTGGCTGGATATATCCATCATCCCAATGTCGCAGGCGCAACCGTGCTCAGCCTGGGATGCCAGAATGCCGAGGTCTCCATACTCCGGGAGGAGATACGGCGGCGCGATCCTCGATCCTCGAAGCCGGTATTGATCTTCGATCAGCAGGCTGCGGGTTTGGAATCTGCGATGTTGACACGGGCCATTGAGCAAACCTTCGCGGCACTGGAAGAAGCAGACACCGCGGAGCGCACTTCGGCCGGTCTTTCGGCGCTCACGCTCGCACTGAAATGCGGTGGTTCGGATGGCTTCTCAGGCATCTCTGCGAATCCTGCGATCGGGCATACCTCGGACCTGCTCGTGGCTCTCGGCGGAAAGACGATTTTGTCGGAGTTTCCGGAACTCTGCGGCGTGGAGCAGAACATCATCGACCGCTCAGTGAACCAGACTGTTGCAAATCGTTTCGTAGAATTGATGACGAGCTACGCTGTACGTGCCAAGGCTGTACATTCCGGCTTCGATATGAATCCTTCTCCGGGAAATATTCAGGACGGCCTGATCACCGATGCCATGAAATCGGCCGGAGCAGCGCGCAAGAGTGGCACATCTCCTGTGATGGATGTGCTGGATTTCCCCGAGTATGTAACTGCTGCAGGGTTAAATCTTCTCTGCACTCCGGGCAATGATGTTGAATGTGTGACAGCGCAGGTGGGTGCAGGGGCAAACATGGTGCTGTTCACAACCGGCCTTGGCACGCCTACGGGAAACCCCATTGCTCCGGTAATCAAAATTGCGACCAACACGGCTATGGCGACGCGCATGGCAGACATCATCGACATCGATGCGGGGGGTATTATTTCGGGGCAGGCGACGGTGGAAGACACCGGCGCTGCGCTACTCGAACTGGTGCTCGACGTCGCCAGCGGACGCAAGCATACGAAAGCGGAGATGCGGGGCCAGAATGACTTCATACCCTGGAAGCGGGGCATCTCGCTCTGATCAATGTAGAGCGACAGATTCGTCTGAAGTGGGACTTCTCTAAAGCGTCTCGTGGGCCGCACTCTCAAGCGTGGTATCTTTCACGCCCTTGGTCTGGGTGACGGTGAAGTTTCGAACGTCATTGAGGACAAACTTCGGTACCGTAGCAGCCTCCGTACTTCGGATGTGAAAGAACTCCGCGCCATCGACATCCTGCAGCACAAATGCCGGGCGTTCATCGGGGGAAGCAGCCACGATTCGAACGTTTGAAATATCGATGTTTTTCGCGTGGCGAATGAAGAAGCCCTGCGAGGGCATGACCCCAAACATATCGGGTTCGGGATAAGCCGCTTCTTTCTCCGCAGGAGTGAGGGCCGCCTGCGCCTTGGTACCTCCGCCCCGGTGCTTCAGGTAGATATTCGAGATGGTCACATCTTCAATCGGATGCCCCGGGATGCCGCTCAAAATGCAGCCTAATTGAGAACTTGCGTTTGAGCAGACGATGTTGCTGATGAGAACTCTGCGTACCGCACCCACCTGCGTCCCCTTCGGCCCGCGCAGTCTGCTTCCAAGGCGCATAAAAATCGGTGCTGATGTGATGTCGCGCATAGTGATGTTGGTGATGGTCATGTCCTCAAGCAGCGCCCCATCTTCACTCTCCAGTGCAAGTCCCTGGCACCCCTCGAAGACGCAGTTGGAGACGACTATGTTCTTGAATCCGCCGTTAGACTCCGTCCCGAATTTTATGCGTCCCGTGCGAGGAACCTTTGCTGCGCTATCGAAGAGTTTCCAGGTGCCATCAAGGAGTGTCCCAATTTCGTAGGTACCTGTTACGTAGCAGTTGGTGATCGACACGTTTTCCGTGGCGCGGTTGTAGCCCAATGCAAAGCTGCTCTTGGGAACGATGGCGTCGTCCCAGGGTGAATTGACGGAACAGTTGGAGACACGTACATTGCGGCAACAGTCAATGTCCATCCCATCGCGATTGGTGTCGATGGTGAGGCCGTCGATGGTGAGGTTGTCGACTCCAGTGGCGAGAATGCCGAACCATCCTCCCTGAAGAATCTGGAAGTCCTTCAATAGGACGTTATGGCACAGCTTTAAGCTGATGGCCTTGTTGCCTACCCCCGGGGACCCCGAGGCCGGGCCGGGGCCGTACCCCTTGCTTAATCCACGGCCCCAGATTCTGCCGGGTCCGAGGATGGATATGTCGTGCAGATTCTCGCCCCAGATCAAGCTGTCGTGCCAGTGGTTATGCCCTGAATCCTGGTACTCCTCCCACGGCTGCCGGGGCTCGGCATGATCGTATCCTCCAGGTTTGCCAGCCGCTGGCGTGTCCGCAGCGATCACGATCGCACCCTGATCGAGGTAAAGCGAAACATTGCTCTTCAAGTGGATGGAGTAGCAAAGATAATTGCCTGCCGGGAAGAAAACAGTGCCGCCGCCATTGTTCTCAGCCGCCAGAATCGCAGCGTTGATCGCAGTGGAGTCAATTGCGTGGCCGTCGCCTGCGGCACCAAATTCGCGCACATTCAAGAATGCGG
Organism: Acidobacteriaceae bacterium; assembly: GCA_025355385.1. Classification (GTDB taxonomy): domain Bacteria; phylum Acidobacteriota; class Terriglobia; order Terriglobales; family Acidobacteriaceae; genus JANXZS01. The sequence continues at coordinate 15,572 of JANXZS010000281.1, forward strand.
GTGCAGCATGTCGGGGCGCCGGATTGGACCCTGCCGCGCCGCCCGACGTCGGCCACGGAGCGGCATGGCCTATTTGTGGATCGACGGCTGCGACGACCGCTCCCGCTACTGTCGCCCCAACCATTTCGATGAATTTCCTGCGGTCACTAGGCAGCATATATTCGATCCTTTCGTGCATAACGATTGGGTGCAGGTACACAGGGCAATACTATTCTGCGTGCCCAACCGCGTTCTCGCGATAGGCCTTCTGTAAAACAGAGAAGGCTTTCTTCTCCTTGCCATCTTCGGAGAGGAGCCCTTTGCGATTGAAGAAGTCCTGAATGCCGGGTAGCTCTCTCAGGGGAGAGCGAAAGTCCATCAGAACCCACGGGGTCATTCCTCGCAGTTGTGGGATTTGATTTAACATTTTCAGCTGATGTTCGTAGATGTTGGCCTGAAACTCCTCTGTCCAGCGTGCGGAGGCTTCCCCGTGAAAGCCTGCTTTCGCGCCTCCGCCAAATTCGCTCATGATGAGTGGCTTCTGAAAGCGGATATCCCAGTGCGTCTGATCGGCGTCTGCGGCGGTCTGCTCATACCAACCGATGTATTCATTGGTCCCGACTACGTCGAGGCTGTTGCCCAGAGGATCATCGACAATTTTCGTCTTACCCTCGCCCCGGACGAGCAGGGCCGCGGTCACCAATCGGCTTGGATCCTGCTGATGAACGTTCTCGACCAACGTGGTGAGGAATTTGGTTCGCGCCGGAGTACCCGGTGTTTCATTGGCAACGGACCAGAGAATCACCGAAGCCTTGTCGCGATCGCGACCGATCATCTCGGACAGTTGCGACTGCGCCTTTTTGAGTACGGCGGGATCATCGAAGTGGCAAGACCAGTAGACAGGTATCTCTGACCAGACAAGGATGCCCATGCGGTCGGCAAGCCGCGTCATGCGCTCATCATGCGGATAGTGGGCAAGCCGGACGAAGTTCGCGCCCATCTCACGCACCCATCCCAGCAAAGTCTCTGCATCTTGCTCGCTGTAGGCACGCCCGGTGCGGTAAGGAGCTTCGGCGTGAATATTAATGCCCTTCAAGAAAATGGGATGACCATTCAGTAGTATCTCAGTGCCACGCGTTTCAATAGTACGAAATCCGATGTCATCTTCGAGCTTGTCGCCCGCCGCGTCGAGAACTACGTGGTACAGCGTCGGATGTTCGGGCGACCATAGCTGAAGTCTGCTGTCGCGGAGCTGGATGAACGCTCTGCCATCCGCGCCTATCCTGCTCGAGGCGGTGCCGGTGTGCGCGCGATCCGTAATGCTGACGCGGACCTCGGACGCAGCCGATGCACCCTCAACATGCACCCATCCTTCGACTTGATCGCTGGTGCCCCGCTTGAGATGGAGATCAAAGCTATCGATATATTGTTCCGGGACTTCCACCAGTGAGACATCCCGTGTCAGACCGCCATAGTTCCACCAGTCTGTTTTCAGAGTGGGAATACCGTCCGCGAGGCGTGTGTCATCCACGGCAATTACGACGAAGTTGTTGCCATCCTGGAGGGCCGGGGTGACTTCGCAGTCAAATCCGGTAAAGCCGCCTTCGTGCTCGCAGATCTTACTGCCATTGATCCAGATAAAGGACCGGTAGTTTGCCGCTCCGATATGTAGGAACACTCTTTTGCCGGGGGTCTTCTGATATGAGAAGTCCTTCTCATA
>JANXZS010000017.1 GCA_025355385.1 Acidobacteriaceae bacterium
CCGATTCGAGCGTGTCGCGCACCAGCGTATTTCCGAGGATCGAGGAGAGGCTAGTGACAAGCCCTTCCGCGTATATCTTCTGCTGGTCGAGCGCGAGACGCATGCCAAAGCCGAATTCGGCGTTGTCTTCAAAGAGGGAGTTAGACCAGGTCGGGCCGCGTCCCTCGGCATTCTTGGTGTACGGCGTCGTCGGCAGATTGCCACCATAAATCGAGGAGCAGCCGGTCGCATTGGCGATATACAGGCGATCGCCAAAGAGCTGTGTCAGCAGCTTGATGTACGGTGTCTCACCGCAGCCCGCGCAGGCGCCGGAGAACTCAAAGAGCGGCTGCAGCAGCTGGATGTCCTTGACCTGCGTGTGCGACAGCTTGTTGCGATCAACCTCTGGCAACGACAGGAAGAAGTTCCAATTATCGTGCTCGGCCTCGCGCAGTGGCGGCTGTAATTCCATGTTCAGCGCCTTGTGCTTGGCTTCGCTCTTGCTTTTCACGGGGCAGACTTCCACGCACAGCTTGCAGCCGGTGCAATCTTCCGCCGCTACCTGCAGGCTGTAGAGATCCTGCTCCATTCCGCGCCACCTGGCCTTGACTGACTTGAAGGTGGGCGGTGCGCCAGCCGTCAGCGGGGAGTCAAAGACCTTGGCGCGAATAACCCCATGGGGGCAAACCATCACGCACTTACCGCACTGAATGCATAGATCCTTGTCCCACACTGGAATGATTTGCGATATGTTGCGCTTCTCCCACTGTGCCGTCGCTGTCGGGAAGGTTCCCCCTGCTGGCAGCGCGCTCACTGGCAAATCGTCTCCGTGGCCATCCGCGATCATGCCGAGAACATCCCGAACAAAGGCAGGCGCACCTGCAGGAATCGCAGGAAGGATTTCGAAGTTTGCGGTTACAGTGGCTGGAACCGCCACCTGGTGCAAGTGGGCGAGGGCGGCATCAACGGCAGCGAAGTTCTGCTGCACTACAGCGTCACCGCGCTTGCCATAGGTCTTCTGGATATATTTCTTGATCTGTTCAATCGCCTCGTCACGTGGAAGCACGCCGCTGATGGCAAAGAAGCATGTCTGCATGATGGTGTTGATGCGGTTGCCCATTCCGGCATCCCGCGCGACCTTGTAGCCGTCGATCACGTAGAACTTCAGCTGCTTTGTGATGATCTCCTGTTGTGTTTTGCGGGGGACGTGCTGCCAGATCTCCTCTGCGCTGTAGGGCGAGTTCAGCAGGAAGACCGCGCCGGGAGCCGCAGCAGCCACGATATCCATTCTCTCCAGAAAAGAGAATTGATGGCACGCCACAAAATTTGCCTTCGTGATGAGGTACGTGGAGCGGATCGGCTCGGGGCCGAAGCGCAAATGCGACGTCGTAAGGGCTCCAGATTTCTTTGAGTCGTAGACGAAGTAGCCCTGAGCGTAGTTGGGCGTGTTCGCGCCGATGATCTTGATCGAGTTTTTGTTTGCCCCGACCGTGCCGTCCGAACCGAGACCATAGAACAGAGCGCGAACCGTGCGCGGGCTCTCCGTTGAAAAGTCGGGATCATAGGCAATGCTGGTATGGGTTACGTCGTCGCGGATACCAACGGTGAAGTGATTCTTCGGTTGCGCCTGGGCCAACTCCTCAAAGATACCTTTGACCATCGCCGGAGTGAATTCTTTCGAAGACAGGCCATAGCGCCCCCCGACGATGCGGGGCATGGCGGCGAACTGCGTCCTGCCCTCGGTGAAGGCTTCGCTGAAGGCGGTCACTATATCCTGATAAAGCGGCTCGCCAACTGCGCCAGGCTCCTTGGTGCGATCGAGAACGGCAATCTTGCGTACCGTGGCGGGCAATGCACTCAAAAAAGCTTCCGTGGAGAAGGGCCGGAACAACCGGACTTTCAAGATGCCGATCTTTTCGCCCTGCGCAATCAGTGCTCCGATGGCTTCTTCGGCCGCGCCCACGCCAGAGCCCATCAGGATGACTACACGTTCTGCATCGGGTGCACCAACGTAGTCAAACAGCTTGTAGCTGCGGCCGGTCTGCTGGGCGAAGCGATCCATCACATCCTGCACAATCGTCGGGCAGGCAATATAAAACGGGTTGCAGGCTTCGCGCGCCTGGAAGAACACATCAGGGTTCTGCGCGGTTCCACGAAGGATGGGACGGTCGGAGCTCAGCGCACGCTCGCGATGGGCAACGACAAACTTATCATCGAGCAGCGCCCGGATGTCTTCGTCCGAAATCGGAATGATCTTGTTGACTTCATGCGAAGTCCTGAATCCATCAAAGAAGTGAAGGAACGGCACGCGCGATTCCAGCGTGGCGATGTGTGAGACAAGAGCGAGATCCGTCGCTTCCTGCACGGAGTCAGAGCAAAGCATGGCGAAACCGGTCTGGCGGCAAGCCATCACATCCGAGTGGTCGCCAAAGATGGATAGGGCGTGGGTGGCCAGCGCGCGAGCCGTGACATGCATGACCGCAGCCGTCAACTCACCCGCGATCTTGTACATGTTCGGGATCATCAACAGCAGACCCTGCGAACAAGTGAAGGTCGTGGCGAACGCTCCAGCCTGAAGGGCTCCGTGCAATGAACCGGAGGCGCCACCTTCACTCTGTAGTTCTTCGACAATCGGCAGGGCACCCCAGATATTTTTCTTGCCCTCGGATTTCCACTGATCGCACCACTCTGCCATCGGGGATGATGGCGTAATGGGATAGATCGCGACAACCTCGGCGAGCCGGTACGCTACTGACGCGGCTGCCTCGTTTCCGTCGAGAATGACCGTAGTTGCTTCCTTCATGCTTCTCCCTTCATCCCAGCCAGCAGCGCAAGCAGTCTTCCGACCTCACCTTGGCTTCACAATCCAACTGTATTGGGACGCTGAGGACAGTCTCCTCCTGCGACCCTCGCGGCGCTGTGACGGACGACACATATCTCCCGAAGAACGAGCCCTCACGCAGCCCATTTCTCTCCAACCATCGCCTTACCCTGTAAGAAACGGTGTTGGCTCCACGGACACATGAACAGTGAGAATTTTGCAAATTGTCTTCGAGAATTGTTTTGACTCAAAGTGTCGATCACCAAACTGGCGTTGGGGAAGCGCTCTACACAACGCGGGGATCAGTAGTTGCCGACAACAACTCATCCAGCAGGATCTCCCCCTCCTCTGCGAGGGAGACCAAAGGAAAAGGCCTGCCCGCCTTGCCATACCAGTACGCGGCGTTAGGCTGTTTGCCTTCTTTGCGGTGTAGATAGGCATGGACGGCCATTCCCTGTACCGTTTCCAGCTCATCCACTTCCGCATGCGCCTGAGACCAATTGCCCCGCGCGTCCCACCATAGCGCGCGGAGAGTCGCAGCAAATGCAAGAGGCGGAGCGCCCTCGGTAAGGGAATTCTTGAAATCCGCGGATATCATCCAAGCCAGTCTAGGCCAATCCTGTGTGAGCCGGATCACATAACTGAACGATCGGTTCTGTTAAAAGTATGTCAATACCTAAATAAGTGAAATGCATACCAGCGGGGAGCCAAGGAAGAGCCGTTCCAGGATGGAGCGACGCCTGAACTCTCGGTTCAGGCACTCGAGAAGAGTGAGCCCGGCGGGGTTTGTAGGGCAGACCCAATCGGTCGTATACTGAAGTCGGACCTAACGGGTCGGAATTGGGACGCCCGCAGCAAAGTGAGTCAAATGCATAAGTGCAAGTTGAACGTACTCAGCGAATTGAAGGTCGGGCACACTGCGATAGTCAGCAAGCTGAATTTGCCGGCAGCGGTGCAATACCACCTGATGCATATGGGGATCATGCCGGAAGCGAGCGTTCTTGCGTTACGCCGTGCGCCTGCTGGGGATCCTACGGTCTATGCCGTTGATGGGATTGAAATCGCATTGCGACGTGAGACGGCGCAGTCTATCCTGCTGCATACGCCCGCGCTCCTGGTAAAAGAGGCCGGTTAAATGAGCTGCTGCACCCCGCCGACCATTGACCTCCCCATCACCTCCAGGGTCGCGGGTGAGATTCGCACGGTGGCGCTTGTGGGACCGCCGAATTCCGGTAAGACGACTCTTTTCAATCGATTGACCGGAATGCGACAGAAAGTCGCTAACTATCCGGGGGTTACTGTAGAACAGAAGATCGGTCACCTGGGCGGGATTGGTCGCCGCGATCTTGCTGTTATAGACCTGCCTGGCATCTACAGCTTTGATTCTTATTCTGAGGATGCTCGCGTTGCCGTCGACGTCTTGAAGGGGAATATGCCGGGGACTCCGGTGCCCGATGCGGTGCTGCTCGTTCTCGATTCCCTGCACCTGACGCGTCAATTGATGCTTGCAGCTCCCATCCTCTCGCTGGGCCTTCCAACCCTGATTTTGTTGAACATGACAGACCTGATGGAACAACGCGGCGGCAGCGTCGACCCGCTTAAGCTTGCCCAGGAACTGGGCGCTCCCGTAGCGCAAATCAGCGCCACCAAGGGCAGAGGGTTGCAGGCCATCAACGTGTTCTTGAATCGGCACTCTGCGGTGACTCCATTCCAGTTGCCGGTGATCGGGAATGCTGCAAGCACACGCCAATGGGCGGTCCAGGTCAGTTCGAAGACCGGGTATAAAGCCCCCCTCTCCGCGGCCACCAGTTTGAAAATCGACCGTATTCTGCTGCATCGCATCTGGGGTCCATTACTGTTCACATTGGTCGTCATCGGGGTCTTTCAGGCCGTCTTCAGCATCGGCCAGCCCATGAGCGATGGTTTCGGCGTGCTGCTCACCACGCTTGGCTCGCATATTCGACCCTGGATCCCTAATGCGTTGCTGCAGTCACTGCTGATCGACGGCGTGTGGAAGGGTGTCCAGTCGGTGCTTGTCTTTCTGCCGCAGATCCTGCTGCTGTTCCTCTTCATCGGTGTATTGGAAGATTCGGGATACCTGGCGCGCGCGGCGCTGATTGCGGATCGCGTGATGCGCAGCATCGGGCTCAACGGCAAGGCATTCATTCCCCTGCTCTCTGCGTACGCCTGTGCGGTACCCGCTATCATGGCGACGCGCACCATCGAAAACAAGCGCGATCGCTTCGCCACCATTCTGATTGCTCCTTTTATGACGTGTTCGGCGCGGTTGCCGATCTACATGCTCATCATCGCGGCATTCATACCGAATCGCCCTGTTCTGGGACAGTTCTTCGGACTGCGCGCCTGCGTTATGCTCTCGCTGTACTTGCTCGGTTTTCTCGCAGCTCTCATGACGGCACGCCTGCTCAAGTCTTCTGTACTGAAAAGCTCCGTGACTCCGTTCATCCTCGAACTGCCGCAATACCGCTGGCCGACCCTGGGTTCACTGGGCTTGCGCCTCTATGATCGCGCTCGCGTCTTCCTCTACCAGGCCGGCACCATCATTCTGAGCGTCACCATCGTGATCTGGGTGCTCGGTCACCTGCCAATGCATGGGGGCACATTTCCTCAATTGGCGGATAGTGCGATTGGCAAACTTGGCCAGTGGATTGAACCGGCGATTCAGCCGCTCGGTTTCAACTGGAAAATCGGCATCGGCCTACTGACCTCGGTACTTGCCCGCGAAACCATCGTGGGTACGCTCGGCACCCTCTACGGTGCCGATTCGGCAACCCAGTCGCTGACCCTGCAGGCAGCCATGCGCCAGGATATTCATCTGGGGGGCGCAATCGCGCTGATTGTATTCTTCGCCTTCGCCATGCAATGCACCTCAACCATGGCGGTGGTGCGACGTGAGACCAATAGCTGGAAGTGGCCCGCGCTCCAATTCGCATACATGTTCGTGCTGGCCTATGCCGGTGCATTTGTCGCAAATCAGATCATTTCGCGCTTCTTTTAAATGTTTGCTTGCCTCTGCTTCTGGGCCCCCCGTTTCCCGCCCTGGCAATTCTGTGAGACCCTAATAAAACGACGGCGCATGCAGCAATGCCGCTGAATCGTGACGCTGGTTTCTCCGCTTCAACCGCACGAGACACACTTGAAGAAACGAGATTGAAAGTGAAACCGCGTTACTGCTGGGCCGCGCCCACGACGATGAAGCACAGAATTCAACAAAGAGACAGATCAAGAGATAAGGGAAGATGATTTCAGTCAGCAACGTGAGTATGCGCTATGGATCGAAGGTTCTCTTTGAGGACGTCTCGATCAACTTTATTGCGGGTCGCCGCTACGGCCTGACCGGTCCTAATGGCTCGGGAAAATCCACG
>JANXZS010000051.1 GCA_025355385.1 Acidobacteriaceae bacterium
GTTGAAACCTGTCGCCGACTCAAAATCCCCGTCCGCGATTACCTCGCCGCTGTCCTGCCAGGACTCGCCAACTTATCCATCCAGAGACTTCCACAACTCACGCCCACCGCATGGGCCGCTAGAAATCTCTAGCTGTCAACATGCGTTCGTCTGACGGATACTATTGACTTCTGTGGCTGTCAAGTTGAGCAGCGGTGAGGTCATGACTCAACCGGAGATGGACACCTACAGCAGATTTGACGTTCTCTTGACAACATTCATAGATAGAGCGTTTCAAAGGGCAGACCAGCGGTACCGGACCACGGCGAAATCTGCGGCCTGCTTGGCCGCGGTTTTCCTCGCGGAGGCAGCGGCTTACTTTCTCAGAATGCTCGTCACGGATTCACACATAGTCTGGCATAACGTAGGTGTCGCAGCTATGGTAGGCATTATTGCTACGCCTCTAGCTCCAGTGGCAAAAGACCTGGCAACAGCGCTCAATACAGCTGCCAAGGCTGTGCAAACGGTGAAACGGTAGAGTATGGATTGGTTCCTAGATCTTCGCGCGTGGGGACGAGGTGGGCCGGTGGGAACCCTCAAGGTAGGTGATGGCACTAAGTTCTTCAAGGACGCGAGTGGCCTTCTCGACGACATTCGCGGCCGTGAGGTATTCCTCATGGCTCATGGTTACAATGTCAATCGCGACCACGGGACTAGGAGTCTGACGCAGTGGAAGACAAAATTGAAAATCGCCCCTGCTCCAGTTTTTATCGGTGTTCTCTGGCCCGGGGACTGCATCCTACCAGTCTTTATCGACTACGTGTGGGAGGGAAGCGAAGCCGAAAAGAGCGGAACCATGCTTGGTGAGTTTGTTCGCGACAACTTTGGCTTCGCGGCTTCATTGAGCTTTGCGTCCCATTCCCTTGGGGCACGCGTAGTGCTTCAGGCAATTCAGACTCTTGCGGACTCAGAAAGAGTGAGGAATCTGGTCTTGTTTGCAGCCGCAATCGAGGACGACACTCTCTTACGTGAGTTTAACGGGGCGGCGAACAAAGTAGACCGTATCAGCATCGTGTACTCTCTGGAAGATCATGTGCTTCAACTGGCATATCCGGCAGGAAACCTGATTGGAGGATTAATTGAGCGCGGCGATCCCAACGTAAAAGCGGCACTCGGCCGCCTAGGCCCAAGCGCCCCATGGGCTGGAAAGATTCTGCCCAACCCGCGACTTCCGTCGTATTGGAAGTTCGGCCACACCGATTACATGACCACCAATGCCGTGGAAGGAGACTTCTTGAGGCCCGTCAACGTACCCGACCCGTCTATCCAAGAGCTTCCAACTGGCATGGTACCCGTAATGGCACCGGGGGACAGTTGGAAACCGTGCTGGGCGCCAGGATACGCCGCGACACGATGGCTCATACCCTAGATATCATTCTTGTTTCACAACCCACAGCTTCTGTAACAGCGTTTCCTGTCCCTTTCGTCGCTTTGCTTTCAATGCGATGCAACGCTTGTTTCACCAAGCCTTCTGGGGCGGAGAGCGCCGTTTCTAAAGCAGTTACAGTGTTTCAAAAGGAGCAATCGAGGCGCCGGTGTTGACCAGCCTTTTGGAACAGCCCGTGGAGTCAGATCAACCTGATTCAGCCACGAAGTCAGGATTTCTATCAAACAGGCTTTGCTCGACATCGGTCTTTCGCGGCGCGGCACAGCGCGAACCCGTCCCTATCGCTGACATCGTACCGACTCGCATACGGCCGGGAGCCTGCACGTAAACATCGGGTGCGTGTTCTGCGCGATCCCGGTGAGAGGCTCTCGGACTCTAGGTTCCCCTATCAAAGCTTTCAAGATAGAAATGTGGCTGCACGCTGTGCAAAAGCCGAACCCCAGAACTCCGCGGCCGCAAAGAGCCCGAGGCGCGTTTTTCTCCGCCATGTTCGGTTTGCCTACCGCCAGGAAGTAGACCAATGAGCCTGAAGACAGTCAGATTGTTATCAACAACATGGGCCGATCGACCAAGAAGTATCGAGGAAACGTCATACTAAATCCTCTATAGAATGGCACAACTACAACCCGCATCCGATCTTTCCTCCTGTCAAACGCTACCTCTGGCCGAGCCAGAGTTCGGTCTGTCGACTCCAACCGGGCTCGGCCTCGACGGCTCCTCAGCAATCAACCTAAGGCCTGTAGTCCAAGTCCTGGCTGAACATGATCTGGATCTGCCTGAGCAAGATCAACTCAACCTGATTGCAACATCCGCCTTGGCGACTCAGGCCCTGTTCTTCACCGCTTGCTTGCACGATCCAGATGAGGCCGAGTTGCACCTGGTCTTCGAAATGTTTGTGTTGGCCTGCGTGACACGCCTTCAAGAAACGGAGACAAAATGAGCTTCCCTAAATTACGGGTGAGAGTCAGCCCGGCCGAGAGCCTGCTATTGATGCCCGGGCTCGACGCCGTTGTCAATGGCCACGCCGGAGCCAAACACTTTGACGCATATCCGCATCGTCACCCCTATGATGGCATCGACTTCGTCGCCTCTGCCGTCCATGAGGATCGGGCTTACGACGGCGAAATGGCTGAGCGCTTCCTCGCCTTGCGCAATAAAGTTGGGGAGATTCCGCAGTCGAGAAAGATCCGGCTCGATTTCGTTGATCTCGCCATAGCCGGGTTTGCGCTCAGACTTTGGAAGTCTCACAAACCCTCCGACACCCCGGAAGAATCATCCACCGTAGTCAAGCGGCTTCAGAAGAAGATCGAGAGGTACCGTCGTCGTGCAGTGCGCAGCGCGATAAGGAAAGAGGGACAGGCCTCATACCAGGAGACTGCGGAGCGCTGGCGCCGTTTCGTGGCCTGGACGAGGTACCACCTGCTCTATTTCAAGTACACGAAGCGCTGGGCACCGTACCGAGCCGAACGCTGGAGGGAACAACGCCGACAGCTCACCCTAGCGTTCGCAACAGCGCTTACAGGACGCTTTTTCGAGGTTCCCAGCGGCGTGGAAATGGTGAGGCTTGTGACCCTTGCAACGCGCAGCCTGAAGCGCCGTCGGCATCCGATGAGCCTCTTAGAACTCTTGCGGGCCCCGCAGGCGCATGCTGATTTTCTGGTGGGCTTCGCTATGAAGCGGCTGGCCTTGAAGCACCTCCCCGGCGCCCCGGTGCCCTGGTGGCAGGCGGCATCGGATCGAGGTGAAGCCTTCAGGGCTTTTCTGGAGCGAAGGGCCAAGGCAGCGCTACCTCCTTCCAGCGCGAAGCCACGCGAGACCATTGCAAGAAGCAGCGCCCCTGATCAATCTGCGCCCACCGCGGCGAGCCAGACCGTCAAACTCTCCGGCGATCAGAAGACGCCAACGGAGAAGGGATTGGTGAGGATGACGGAAGAAGGATTGCAGAAGTCGATCAACAACTGGCTCTATCGAACCGTTACTATGGATTTTGCTCAGGGCGTCTGCAATGAAGCAACATCGCAGATCAATCGTCAACTCCTTGACCAATATCGAGGTGAGACAATCACTTTCCTTTACGAGGGTCTTTTCGAGCGCTACATGAGCGAGTCGCGTCCAGCAGAATTCTCGGCCCATAGACCGACCATGGCTCGTCAGTACACCGCCTGGTTGTTACGCTGCCTGCTGGCTCTTCGGCAGGATCCAAGATGGATAAACCAGGCAATCGGAATCGCAATGGGCCGAGCGAAGGAAATGGAAGATGAGGACCGCTGCGCCGAATGTCTTGCTGCGATATCCAACGGGAGGCTTCGTGCGCCCATCCGCGCTTGATCTGTTTGTTCTGTACTTGCTCGATCGAGGCCTTGAGACTTCCTACGCCCTTCAGCGCGACGGGGGCCTCTCCGTGGGGTCCACAGTTCCAGCCCTCGCAAGACTGGAAGAGGCCGGGCTCGTGAGGAGGACGGCGGACCAACGGGACAGCAAACGACCGCGACACGGATACCAACTCTCCCCCGCTGGGCGGAAGCTGGCTCGCACCGGATGGAAACCATACCTCAAGGCGGTCAACCACCTGGACCTTGATGCCGTAATTAGGATTGCCGATATGGCGCGACATTATGGCGCGAAGCCCAAGGTAATTGTGGCATTTCTGGATGCGGCAGCTTCAGATCGGCGGTCACCAGGAAGACTGCGAACCACGAAGTCGAACGAGGCCGGCGATTCCTTCCAGCACATGGCTACGCATGGAGCCTGGAACGAGCTCCGCCTGAGGGCAGAAGCGAAGTTCTTGGCGGGGCTGGCAAAGTCCTGTTTAGAAGATACTGGGAGCCCGAAACGCGGGCTGAGACTGCACGCTTATACAGCACGCAGGTAGCCCACAAGGCCTCCACAGCCTTTTGAGGTGTAGGTGGAGATCATCTCCAGTCGAGCGGAGGGAAAGCGGCCAAACTCGTCAGCATCCCGCCTTCAGAGTTGCGCAGACCGTCGGCGCTCACACTCGGTCGGAGCCACCAGAAACGGGCCTTGGGCTCTGATCCCGGCGGCCTGGCACCGATTCCAGCCGTTGCGGCGGTAACCATCTACCGAGTCCCTGGTAACACCCAAGAGGATGATGTACCAACGAACCCTTTGGTTGGTGCAGGGATTCGTCCAGACTGAATTCAGGAGAAACAGACCATGGAAAAGAAGCCTCGCAGTTGTCGTACGTTTGACTATGCCCGGGAAGATCAGGAGCCCCCCTCGGTGGCCACCACTATAGAGCGGCACCAAGGAATGCTGACGCCAGCGGAGTTGGCCCTACTGCTGGCGGTGTCCGTCAAATCGATTTATGCCTGGACGAAGGCCGGGACGCTGCCAGGAGTCCTCCTGGGTGCCAGCATCAGATTTTGCCCGGCGACAACCGCAGCGTGGCTCCGTGACCGATCGACGTAGTGCTGGATCTTATGAAGCAAGCCTCCGCGTGAGGGGAAAGATCTGCATGCGCTCTGTCACTCGTTCTTTCGCATGAGCGTCCATCACCAGATCCCCTTTGATCGTCGGCCAGACCCGGGCGATTCGTTCCGCGGTTTCCAGAGCCACATCGGAAACGACCTGATGAGGGACCAGAATCTTCTCCGCAAACCGGCGTAGGAGTTGCTCATCGAAGTTCCGCACGTCTTTCTCTTTTGCAACCAAAGACAGGGCCGAGGTAATGTCGTCGATATATGCGATGGTTGACACGAGATCGTAGGCTGGGGATAACTTCGGAGTCCTGCCGTCTGGGTAGAGTAGCGTCCAGTTCTTCAGGTGCATATCCGCGTTGCCGATCGCGGCACTAAAGACGATCCGGCGAACGAATTCCTGGACCGCTTCTAAGCCAACAATCCGCGCCAAGTCTCCCGCCATGTTGGCGTAGCTGAAGTTCTTGTACTTGTCGTCTGGGAACTGTCCGTAAACCTGATTGAAGTCCTCCATATGAACTCGAGTGCCCTCGATGCGATCAAACCGCTTTACCCAAAGCGCATTGGACTTGGCCTTCTGAAAAACATGCGGTAGCCTTTCAATTTCACTAACAGGGACGAGGCCGGTCTCCGCCGTTTCGATACCTACCGTACGAGCGAACTGCATCATCGAGTGCTCGTTTTCCGGCACGAGCGGAAACTGCTCGGAGGGTAACTTGAGGATCCAGTGACCACCTCTGCCCTCCGCTGGAATGGTGAGCCCACGCTCGGGTGAACCCCCGGCAGAAAACTTCATCTGTACCCCGGCAAGAGAGAATCGCAGCGGTTGGCTATCATCCGCAAGCCCTGCTGGTGTCTCGTTTTCTTCAAATGCTTCCGGAGGCGGCCCGTCGCTGCCTGCTCTCACGACGACCGCACCCGGCAGGTCTTCTCCCAGAAGTTGTAACAGCGGAAGATCTCGAACGCTCTTTACCCCGGCGCGCTGAGCCACGTACCTCCGCAGGTCTGCCTCCGGTAGAAGATTTGAAAAGAAAGGCGCCACCTTCATCTGCATCGGAACAGGGTTTGTGTCCAAGCGTCCCTCTGCGTCGTAGTAGGAAAGGCTCAGCACCGGTCGATCGGGATTCTCGGCATAGCTCTCATCGAAGACGAACAGGTTGCGGTCGTTTGGCAACTCCGTGATGCTGCCCACGAGAGTCTGCCCAAGCCAGACAGAAAGTTGGGCTAGTGAGCGCTTGTTACTCATCGCCATCCTCTCCCGCGTCCTCCGGGTCATTCCCGACGAGCTTTGCAGATCGAGGTGGGAGAGAGCCCTGTTCATGCTCCGCGAGCAAGTGCCGTACTGCCGGAAGCAAACGAATGGGGATCGCGACGAGTTCCGTACCCAGGCTCCGAGATACCTGCACTACACTGGAAATGCGTGGATCCCCCAGCCCGCGCTCCAGGCGAGCGATCTGAGATTGAGTCTTACCCGTGAGTTCGGCCACCTTAGCTTGGGACAGGCCGAGTTTTGTCCGGCGATCTCGTATGGTCCAACCTAGCGATTTGGAGATTGAATCCATGTCGTATTCGGTATAAGCGTACTTGAATTATATCATATAAAATATGGATTCTCCCCCATCGAGCCCCATAGGGAAGATCGCGCTCTTCTACGTTTTGGGCTACGTAACAGAGTCGGTATCGTCTTCAACCGAGTCAGAACCACTTAACGGCGTTGACTCGGTCCTGAACTTCAACGGTGCCGGCAGGACGGAGGTAACGCATGACGCTCTCCAGATCCGCGTGTCCAGATAGCCGCATGGTAGTTCTGAGATCCATCCCGGACCGTAGGAGCGTCGTAATGTAGGTCGCACGGAATTTGTGAAGCCACCAATTCTCACATCCGGTCTTGGCCAAGCAGGCCGCACAAGTTCCGCATCCGAGTCCAGCCTTCTTCACAAGTAACTTGAGGCGACGGAGAAGATGCCCGTCCGGCACATCTTCCCGTCCTCCGAGCTTGCCGAATACGAGCTTGCGCCCTGCTGGGAGTTGCTGGCGGTAAGCCTGAAGTTGTGCGACCAGTTCCTGCGTCAGTGGTAATTCACGTTCCTCTGCTGTTTTGATCCGGTGCTTGTACTGAGGTTTCGACCGGACCTGAAGTGTGCGCCTTGAGAAGCTGAGGTCGGTCCACTGGAGGTGCATTGCTTCCCTTTCCCGGAGGCCAGTTGTCAGCAGTAGCTTGAAGAGGATTTGATCGTAGTCCAACGTCAGCGATGAGAAAAACGCGGCCAACTCCTCCGACTCGTAAATCTCAGGCAACGTTTCGTCGTACCGGGGAGGCTTCCCTGCGATCACCTTCACGTCCAGACCCAGACTGATCAAGAAAGCACGGAGATTGAAGTGCCGGTTGGACACGGTTCGCGCCGACAATCCACGAGCCTTCATCTGAACATGGAATCTCGTCACATCTTCCCGGGTAAGCTCGTCCGCGTAGATCTTGGGACAACCCGCCAGGAATTCCTCCACCGCGCGCTCATAGGTCTCAGCCGCCTCATCCGAACCGCGGTCGCGAGCCGCCTGGACGAACCGGGGATAGGAATCGCGCAATGAAGTTCGAGTCGAATCCTTTACGACCTGAACTCCAGCATCACCGATGATGGCCAACGCGTTGGCCTTTTTTTGCGCCAGTTTCACAGCCGCTAAGGCCTCCGTAGCGCCACCTTCAATCCGGGTGTACACCAACTTGGGGCCGTTGTATGACCTCAGCGCGTAATGCCCAATCGGATAGGCCACTTCCACGCCATCGACCGAGACGGTGTTGGGTTTGATTTTGCCATTGGCGGACATGACGGCTGGGTAGTAGCGCCAGCCGTCGTCGGGCACCTTGCACTTCCTGACAAGGCTAACTTTCTTGTTCGCCATGTTTCCACAATCTCCCCCGTGAAAACATTACCACGCTATTACCACGAAGGAATCTTAGCATTTTTCTGTTGCAAATAAACATACTTACAAGGCAAAGGTTCGAATCCCCCACTCTCCGCCAGCAAGCCCAATCACTTTAGAAAGTACACCTTATTTGCTTAGACTAAGCCTGATTTGGTCGCCAATTCAGGCTTTCGTCTTTCTCTAGAGAATCTCTGATGGCGGAGGAGAGAGGCAAAACCTACGCCTGTCTACACATCCAGAGAAAGGTCACTAGATGAGGCATTTCTTGATGCTCTATTGGCAGCTCGATTGAAGATCGACAAGAAGGTCGATTCAAACTTTCACCAGAAAAGCTCCGTCAGAGAATGGAATGCCTCTCCGCTCGCCACGCGGCCCTTCTCCGGGACGGCATTTTCCGGGCAGGGTAGAGTCCGCTAAAGTTCCTGTATGTCCACCGTGATCGCCGGGTTACTCGCCTGCGCGAGCTTCTTCACGCCATCGATGTAGTCCTCACATACGCCGCGCTCCCGGAGGCCCTTGATGATGTATCTGACATACTCCAGGCTGGTTCTTAGCCCCTGTGCCGGATTTCGTACCCGATAAGTAATCGCGGTAACGATCGGGCCGTTTTTCTGCCGAACTGCAATCGCCTCGCGCCGGTAATTGGTCCCCTCGCCTTCGATGGCATCGAGGGATCTCCTGCCTTGCACCTCCGCAGATTCTCGTTCAATAAGGAAGTCGGGGACCTCGTACAACGCGCCCCAAACTTTATTTCCTGGGCTTGGAGTGATATCCGCGGCAGCGCATTGTCTCCTTTCGCTCCAGACGTCAAATGCGAGCTGGAATTCCTCGACCGTCTCCGCGATACCAATAAACCTTGCATCGCCACGCAGGCGTTCGGCGCCGTTGATCTGACTGTCCAGGCAATTAGAGCCGTATTGAAACACCAAAGCCATTGTCGCCTTACCTAGTCACTGCCGATAATCTCCAAAGGAACAGCAAACGTATCAACCAGGTAGCTTTCAGTCACAGCAAGAAGCTCTAGCTGTTCACGGGAGACTCCTGCGACGGAGAGGCCCGGTTGCACGATGAAGACACGAAGGCGGATCGGTTGAACGTCCACCTTTTCCCAGATTCTAAGTAGATCTTTCTCTGTTCCAACTTCATAACGGGTGCCTTCCTTGCCCATGTAACGGCGCGGTTCCCGGCGCATAAAATGCGAGAAAAGGTCACGGGGCTTCTCTAACCAGCGAATGCTCGTCTGCGCCTGCCCGCACAGCGCATAAAGCTTCCCCAATGCGTGAGCCTGGCTTGTCAGCCGTTGCGAACTTACAGTGCCAGAACTCCAGCTGGATATGATCATCCTCTTCCGTGATGCCAACAACGTCGGCGGCTTCTCCGTGATCATCGTCATCCAGGATCACGGTGAACTTGCGCTTCTTGAGCTCGGAGATAACAAGGAACTGAATAGACTCGGGGTTCCTTTCAATCCCTTGGGATTCAATGCGAATTTTCGTGCCAGTCCAATCCCAGGGCTGAATGCGATCGCGGGGGAATGGCGGCGTCTGTTTGGGAAGAGGTACATACTCGATCCCTGTGAGTGAGGAGCCGTCCGCAAACCAGAACGTCGGTAGGTGCTCCTCAAAGAAGGTGCGCAAATCGGCGGATTGGCCGCGAGAGGTGATGGTCGGTCGCATCGCCACCGTCAACTGACTGTATTGAAAAGTCCGGAGATTCTTCGTTCAACGTAAGTTGAAGCTGAAATGTTGCACGCCCCGCCGCCGATGTAATGGAGAAGGCAAGAGGGCCCTCTTCCATGATGCCTACCCGTCTAAGCATCACTACTGGACGGAGGGCAACTTCGGGATCGCCGCCCGAACCGCCGCGAACCTCACTGCTGCCACTCCCGGGCCGATGACGGAG
>JANXZS010000007.1 GCA_025355385.1 Acidobacteriaceae bacterium
CGGCCGCGACCCCCTCCTGAAGCGAATTGCTCCTTTGACCCGTAGGTGTTATGCGGTATTAGCTAAGGTTTCCCTCAGTTATCCCCCACTCCAGGGTAGGTTAGTCACGTGTTACTCACCCGTGCGCCACTTTACTCATGGATTGCTCCACTTTCTCGTTCGACTTGCATGTGTTAGGCACGCCGCCAGCGTTGATTCTGAGCCAGGATCAAACTCTCGTTTGAAACTGTTCGTCCCCTCCCTCGACGGAGGTCGAGAAGAGAAGAACCGTCTCACAAGGCTCGAAAGCCTGCGAGACTTTTTATACTGTGAGAATGATCAAACCAAAACTTCTCTTATTCTCACGACTGGCATGTTCAACCTGATTGTCAAAGATCCACGCCGGTGACCGCCTAAGCGGGCCGCTTTGGATCGGGAACGCAACCGAAACGGCTGCGTGTCCTCGAACTTGTTGCGCTGCATTCGCCCACGGCTTGCGTCTTGAAGCGAATTTGCGCGAACTTTTCAAAATTATATGAGATGGAAGACCCTGTCAAGCTCGATTCTAAACTTTCGGGGCGCCCTTCACTTCCCAGGGTGCACTCAGTTTAGAGGCCTGCAAGATCGACCTAAGCCTGTCGGCCATCTGGAAACAGCGTCCAGTCGGCTCGCAACGGCTACGTTCGCTCACCCCCCTGTAGGAGGGCTTAGCAGCACTAAAATTTGAAAGATCGTGTGCGAAGCGTAAGCTTGCGCATGGGCAACTGAGCCCGTAGAGGAGTATTTCTCCTCACGTATTTGCAATGGATTGTTCGCTCTGGAAGGAAAACCTTCTGGGGCCTGAAGCCCGTCGAACCTAACCTGCGTCGCTCACTCCCAGACTTCGGGTGCGATCCGAGGATCGCGGGGGGTGACGCACATGAATCCCACCGCTCTAAAGCTTCACCACAGTAACATGCGGCACCGAATCCTGCAAACCGCCCTGCTGTCACCGGCCTATAAAAGCGCTCCAGATAGCCGAGCCAATCGTCATCGCTGCCACAAGGCGAATAGTATCAAGCCACCAGTGCTGCTGCAAGAGCATTGGGCTGTTGAAAATCAGATGATACTGTGGAAAAACCGCGAACTCCGCTTCATGTTTGAGCACGAGAGACGCCGATGGCAACGAATTCATCAATGCTGATTTCCGTTACAGCGCCTCACTTGCCCCTGAAGCTGCGAAGCATCTGCTCATATGTGGGTCGCAGAATCCGCGCATCCTCTCCCGGAGCGATAAAGATCAAGGCGGTCAGCGCGCTATTCGAACGTTGGATGGCTACCAGCCAATCATGCTCCGGCATCGCCTGCCCATTGCGCATCAGTGCCGAGCGGCCAGTCAGTTCCACGCTCTTCGCCGGCAGCTTGTTCACCAGCACGTCGTCTACTCCGCCGCTCTGCGCCAGACCCGGATTCTGCTGCGTCATCTGCTGCACCAACTGCGTTACCGCATCCGCGAAGCTTGTTCCCTGCTGTATTGCGAACGACTCCACGACCACTCCATAAATGACACCTTGCTCTGTCACCCCTCCCGCAGGAGCGACAGTGGCATTGGTGCCATTGCCGTTTACCGCCTGCCAGTTGTCCGGATAGCTCATCGTGTAGTCGTTAGTATCTAGCGCTCTCCACCCCCCGCTCGGCGTAAATACTACTGGTTGATTCGCCGCCTGCGATTGCCCCGGACCCCCCGCAGCAGGCAACTGGCCGGGAGCCTGGCCCGCAGCCTGGTTCGGCGCCTTTGTCTTCCACGCGCCGCTCTTCACCTCCTGTGCCGTGTATGCGTGCATGGCGCTCACTTGCTGGTGAATGGTTTTAAATTCCGGGGTTGTTTTCACGTAATTGGACTTCACCGCAAGCGTGTCAATCTCGTCCTGCACGTAGCCCGCGCGGTTACCGGGGTTGGGATGATCGCTGAGCAACTGGGCCCCACCCTCGCCATATTTCGCCTGGATGACCTCGAAGAATTGCGGCATGGCGCGGGGATCATAGTTGGCGTCGTAAAGAATGTCCGTGCCCATCAAGTCAGCTTGTTTCTCGGCGTCCCGCGACATGCGTAGAAAGCCCAGTCCCGCCACCGCGCCAATGCCCGTCTGCGCCAATTGCCCCGCCGAGCCTGGTAGAAATATTCCCGCCGCTACCTGACCCAATCCATACCACAGCCCCTGGTTCTGCGCCTTGGTCGCGTTGCACGTGGCGTGCCGCTGCACCACGTGGGATATCTCATGGGCCATCACTCCCGCCAGTTGCGCTTCTGTCGAGGCCGCCTGAATGGTCGCCAGGTTCACGAATATCGGTCCACCCGGCAGCGCAAACGCGTTGATTCCATCCTGGTTCACGACCTGGAATTCATACGGCCACTTAAAACCCGGAGCCTGAGCAGCCAGCTTTGCGCCCAGCCGCTGCACATACTGGGTCACTGGACTGGACGCGGGCAGCACCGGCATAACCTTGTACACCTCGGCCTTCGCCTTCCGCCCCTCCGCAATCTCCTGCTCCGGCGAAAACGAGTTTTTGCACGGCTGGGGTGCAAACCGCGCCACTGCTTGCTTGCCTCCCAATCCATCTCCCAGCCCAATCGCCAGAACCGCCAGCAAAACCAGCGTGTTCTGCATCTTCAATTCCGCCATGATTCATTCCTCTTATTTGTCCCCAACGCCGCGCAACCAGGCCACACTCAGCTAGCACTAGGATGAGCAATCACTCCCAGGTCCATCAAACCATTCACGAAAAATTGCACCGCCAACGCCACCAGCAACAGGCCCATGATGCGCACCAGGATGCGAATGCCGGTCTCGCCCAGTATCTTGCGCACGCGATCCGCTCCTGAGAGAACGCCGTAGCTCGCCGCGGCAGTCACCGCAATCGACAGCAGGATTGAGGCCATCTGCCAGTTCGGCCACTTCACGGGAGCCTGACCCACCAGCACCATCACGCTGGAGATGGCACCCGGCCCGGCCAGCATTGGAATTCCAAGGGGTACGATGCCCGCGTCCTCTTTAGCGGTCGCTTCCTCGGTTTCACTCGATGATTCCTGCGTAGGCGAACGCTTCGCCTCAAGCATGTCAATGCCAATCAACAACAGGATCAGTCCTCCGGCAATCTCAAACGCCGGTAAGGTAATGCCAAACATGGTGAAGATCAGCTTCCCTGCCAGCGCAAACGAGGTCAGCACAACGAAGCAGGTAACTGCGGCGCGATATGCCATGCGCTTGCGACGGCGCTCATCCGCGCCCGCCGTAATCGCCAAAAAAGAAGGGATCGCCGCGAATGGATCGACGAGAAAAAATATGGAACTGAGAGCCAGCAACGAAAAGCGGACGTATGGCGAATTCCATTCATGAATACCAAGTGCAACCGGACCAAGCATAGCTTTGACCTTAACCCAAGCAGCCCTCGCCAGCCACCACATGAGCGTTTCGCTGCTTCGGGCGCATCTCGCAAATTAGTGTCGCCTCTTTTCCTCCCCCAGCTCTCACCGACCACAGGAAATGATCAACATAACCGGCATCACCGGCGGCAGCGTGAGGATCGCGGATGACATCCCCTCACCCGGCGCTGTAAGCTGACCTTGTTCCCGCTTGAAAGGAGTTTCTCGTCGATGCCTATTCAGCCCACCGCCAGCATCTGGCACAATGGCAACCTCATCCCATGGGAGAAAGCAACCCTCCACGTCATGAGTCATGTGGTCCATTATGGCTCCTCCGTATTCGAGGGCATCCGCTGCTATGGGCAGCCCCAGGGCGCGGCCATTTTCCGCCTGCCGGAACACATGCAGCGCCTATTGGATTCGGCCAAGATCTATCGCATGCCACTCCCCTATTCGCTCGATCAACTCTGCAGCGCGACCGTAGACGTGGTGGAGAACAACAACGTCGCACCCTGCTACGTCCGCCCTATAGCCCTGCGAGGCTACGGGGAGATGGGCGTCAATCCCAAGGGATGCCCGATCGACGTCTATATTGCGAATTTTCCATGGGGCAAGTATGTCGCAGGCGATCATGGCGCCGACGTCTGCGTTTCCTCGTGGAACCGGCTTGCGCCCAACACCATGCCATCGCTGGCCAAAGCGAGTGGCAACTATCTGAACTCGCAACTCATTCACATGGAGGCCCTCGCCAACGGCTATCAGGAAGGTATCGCGCTAGACGTCAATGGATATCTCTCGGAAGGTTCAGGCGAGAATCTCTTCATCGTGCGGAATGGCGTGCTCTTCACCTCGCCGCTAGCGAACTCTGTGCTCTCCGGAATCACTCGCGACTCCGTTTTGACCCTGGCTCGGCACTTCGGCATCCCGGTCGTCGAACAGCCCATGCCTCGCGAAATGCTCTACATCGCCGACGAGGTATTCTTCACCGGAACCGCGGTCGAAGTTACCCCCATTCGCTCCGTGGACCGGATCGAAGTCGGGGACGGCAAGACCGGCCCCATCACGCAGCAACTCTCAGAGGAGTTCTTTGGAGTCGCCAACGGATTGCGCCCCGATCGCTTCGGATGGCTCACCCCGGTAAAGGTCAACGCAGAGCAGCAGGTTCCCGTCTAGTTCCAACATCTCAGGCTCGCACCCGTGTCTGGCAACTGCCATACACTACTCTGGCCCACGCCTAGCACCTGAGGCATGGGTTAGCCCAAGGTTCAGCGGTCCCCACGTCTCGCACTTGAGACGTGGGTTAGGGTCTTAACTTGCCGGATAATCTGCACTAGACAGCAATCGAACCACGCTGCGGGTTTGAACGGCCAGGTCGGCCCCAGTCTTCCCTCTAAACGCGCCCGGTGACGTTCTGAGCGCCGGGAGAGCTCATATCGAGAGGCTTCGGAACCACTGTTGCGATACCCTCCTGCTCGCTCCAGCCAGGTAGGCTTTGATCGCCGGTAATCAGGCGAACTCCGCGCGTGAACGTGAAATATGTGTAGGCCCATTCAAGGAATACGGAAATTCTGTTCCTGAATCCGATCAGAAAGTAAATGTGTACGGTCAGCCACGAAAGCCATGCAGGCAGCCCCGACCAGTGCGCCTTGAATGGCCACTCGATCTTGGCGATGGCAGCCCTTCTACCAATCGTCGCCATGTCACCCTTGTCGAAATAACGGAACTTCGTACGCGGCTTGCCTGCGAGATCCTGCCTAATCATCTGCGCCACATGGTCGCCCATCTGCATCGCTGGTTGCGCGACGCCCGGCACTTGTTTTCCGTCCTGCTCAAAATGTGCCAGGTCGCCACACACAAATATCTCGGAATGTCCCGCCGGGTTCAAGTACTCATCCACCAGCACACATCCCCGCCGGTCGATCTCCGCACCCAGCATTTTGCCCAGTGGAGAGGCCTGCACACCGGCGGCCCACAGCGTCACCACCGAGTCGATGCGTTGGTCGCCTATCATCACATATCCCGCCTGCACATCCGAGACATGAGCGTTGGTATGCACCTCCACATTCAGGTGTTGCAATTGCTCTACTGCCTTCTGGGAAAGATCCTCGGGATAGGCCCCCAGTATGCGCGGCGACCCTTCCAGAATGATCACCCGCGACTTCGCCGGATCGATGTGGCGAAAGTCATACCGCATATACAAGCGAGCAATGTCGGAGATGGCACCAGCCAGTTCTACCCCCGTAGGTCCGCCCCCTATGATTACGAAATTCAATGGCGGGTGGGAGCCGGTCTCAAGCATCTGCCGTTCTGCCAGCTCGAACGCCAGCAGCACGCGGCGGCGAATCTCCGTGGCGTCCTCGATCGTCTTCAGTCCGGGCGCATACTTCGCCCACTCATCTTTGCCAAAGTAGGAATGAGTTGAACCGGTGGCCACCATGAGGTAGTCATATTCCAGCATGGCGCGACTCTTCATCGTTACCCGGCGGTGATCAATATCGAACCCGACCCCCTCGTCCATCAGCACTTCCACATTCGGCTTGGAGCGCATGATGGTACGGATCGACTGCGCGATATTGGCGGGCGACAGAACCGCCAGTGCCACTTGGTACAGAAGTGGCTGAAAGGTGTGGTGATTCCGGCGATCTACCAGCGTGATATCCACGGGCAGCTTCGATAGCGCGTTGGCGGCATGCAGGCCCGCAAACCCTCCTCCCAGTATCAACACTCGCGGACGGGATGGGCCCTGCCCCTCTGGTCTTGTGGGGACTCCACGCCGAACATCTCGCACAGGCCCGGTTCGATCGATAGGAAACCCTGTCGCCACACGTTCCTCCTAGCCAAATCCCGAATTTTTTAACACTAGGAAGATGCAGCCTGGGGCGCCAGCGACGCATTTACGCTGTTGAAGCAATTCACGAGACCAAAGGCTCTCCCAGCAGGCAGTGCGGGCAGTACGGCTCATCCGTCCTGAATAAGAATTTCACGGAGGGAAGCGTTCTAGAGAAAAACTGGTCTAATCACCCAATAGGGTGATGTACATCACCACGCGAAGATTGCAATATGCCTAACATCTGTCGGATGTACAGCCATACCCAAAACGAAAATGGCACTTTCAACACGCTTTGCCTGTATTGCTTCATGACCGTCGGTTCCGCTGTACCGACCGAGACGGAGTTGACCGAAATCGAATCAGCTCACGCCTGCATTGAAAAGGTGCTGGCGCTATTGTCGAAGCCGATAGAGGGAAAGCCCTCTTAGACGCTCCCAGAGCGTGAAGTTTGGTTTGTTGGTGCAGGGTACCGAAAGTTGCAACTTTTTTGATGTGTTTTTGCGACAATCAGTGCATTGTCATCATGCAATTCGTCGTGTGCCAGAAGGTTGGCCGTTTAGCCGCATTTGTGGGAGTGAATTAAGTTTTCTGCCGGTCATCAGGGCCGACCAAGGGGGAAAGCATGTTCGTATCGATTTTGGACTGGGTAGGTGTAATCGCAGCGATCGTTGCACCCTTCCTGCTGGGTGTCATGCTGGAGCATCGGCTCTACCCGATTGAACGGCAGTGGGCCGCGCGGCTCGGTCGCGGATAGCCATAGGATCGGCGAAGTCCAAGCCTACGGAACCAGGCCCCATCAACCTCCAGCCGCTCGTCTCTGGTAACGCCCTGAACACGTCCGGCCCTACGCCCGTAGTTGGTGCCCTTCTCCCTCCCAGTGACGGATCAACCGCACTTCACGGCGTCCAATGTGCCCTCCTTGACCGTGAGGAAACTCTTCTGAATGGCGGTGAGGGATGTCATGGGACTGTTCCCTACGTTCCGATAACCGCGTACGGGGTTGGCTCCCAAAGATGTCGACCGAAGACAAAGTCTGGCGCGCGCCTCGTCTATTGCCGAGTCCGTGGATTCCGGTGGTGGCGGCACAGCGGCTGTTTAGGGCATATGCTTACGGAAACAGGCGGAATCTTCGCTTTTAGCTTCTGCTCGTCGATCCTTTGCTAAGGCCGGCACTCCCCGTAGGCGACAGCGCGACCGCAGCGGGCCATCCGATTAAGAGGGACCACCTGATGAATATTGCAGGCCTGAACTGGCCCAATCGACTTCCGCAGTTCCTTTGGATACGTCGCGAATGTCCCCTCTGTAGCTCCACCGAATTCAAGATGGCCGAGGCACATTTTCTCGATAGCCTGCTGGGCATGTTCTCCCTGCGGCCGGTGCGTTGCGTCAATTGCTGGCGACGGTATTACTGGTTTGCAAAGAAGCAACGATAGACAGGATCGACAGAGTCGAGGAGATACAGCCGCTCCTTGAAGCTACTATGAGAGTGAACGCGCAACCATGAATCTGGTCCTTTCCAACCTCTACATTGACCGGAGGCCCCATATTTCATACACTTGATGATTGCAGGGGATGTCGCACGTAAGTCTCTTCTGCTGCATCCCATTCCCACACGAAAGTTAGGACTCTAATAGATGGCGAACCATGTTTCCTCGCTGAAGCGCGCCAAGCAGACCGTCAAGAAGACGGAGATCAACCGTGCCAACAAGAGTCAGGTGCGCGGTAGCCTGCGCAGCCTGCGTGAGGCACTTACCAAGGGCGATGCAAAAGCTGCTCAGGAGCAGTACCGGAAGACTGCCTCCGCACTCGACAAGAGCGTGCAGAAGGGCATCCTCCACGACAACACCGCCTCCCGTTACAAGAGCCGCCTCAACGCCCGCGTCAAGGCTCTCGCAACCAAGACAGCTTAGAGTAACGTTATACCGCGCCCCTGGGTGCCCCCTGCTCTCTGGCCATGAGTGCCCCATATCTCTCTTTTGAGATGTGGGTGCCGAAACGGCCAGCGAACCTTCCCGCCCTTTCGCCGTGATCTACTTCCCGTCCGCAGGCAAGTCGTAAATTTCCAAGGCGCCGCCGTGAAGAATAACAAAACGGCGGCCATCCGCGGAGAGAGCGAAGTTCTGCCCGGCGTCGTAGACTGGCGATGCCGGAACCGAGAGCAGCAATTTTCCGCTGGCGGTGTCGAACACGTCCACCCGCTGCCCCGATATATCGTTCGACCCCAGCGTGCGAGGATCTGCGGCACCACCTGGGCCGGTCAGTATCCCCTCGGCAAAGCGGCTTCCATCGCGCGAATGCTCCATCATCGGCCACACCCGTTTGGACTGCCACTTGTGCTCCCACAGCATCTTTCCATCCAGGGTCAGCACTGCCGCCAGATGCTCATACGATGGAGTGCAACGTATCGCCAGTATGGTATCGGCGCTGATAAACGTGAGGATGGGCTGGCAGGCAGAGCTGAGTTCCGCAAAGGGCGCGGACGCTGCGGACGCGCCTTCGGTGAGGGGCGTAAGACTTAGCGTCCATTGATTAGGCTTGCCCTCCAGGCTTTCGACAAAGCCATTGCTGTTCATCGCCAGATTCGTCGGGCGGCGGACGCGGGACCGCGCAATCAGAACCCGATCCTTGAAACGAAAAACCTGTAGCAGAAACGGCTTGCCATTCGCCGGCCGGGATGGGGTGCCCACTTTGTGCGGAGTATTCCCCGCCTGCTTGTCCGGGGTTATCTCCTGCTTATCCGGCTCCTCGGTTTCGGCCACTAACAGCTCTCCCCCCGGGGAAACCTGCACCCCCACGAGGTGCCCGGAAAACCCGCCATACGGGCGCAGCGCGAGCGAGGAATCCGTGACAAATAGCGAGTCGCGCTGCCGTACAAGAAAAGCCTCCGCACCCAATGGCCACAGGTAGCGCTGCCGGTCATGCATGCGCCAGTCGGCGGAAGCAGTCTGCTTGCCCTCAGGCAGCTCCAGCACCACCGCGTGGATCAGTTGGTCGTCATCATCCGGCAGTTCATCCGCGGTATGGCGAAGCAACCCTTTCTTCTGAAAAGTAAACAGAAGGTGAGCCGCATCCACGAAGTCCAGCGACACCTGTGAGTAACGCATGGTGAGATAAAGTTCGCCGGGCGGACCGTATCCCAGCGGCTCGACAGGAATAACGATTGCCGGCTTCGGGGTGGCATGATTTGCCTCCGCCCCGCGCAACGCAGGTCCTGCGAAAAGAACCGCGAAGATGAAGAGGCAGCATCCAGCCAGCCCGTAGAGAGCCGGCCGATCCGGAACTGTCAATCTATTGGTTCGACCTTCTGCCATTCTGAGCGAGACCCGTCATCCTATTGTCTCTAACCACGGCGTCGTTGCTCCTTTGCCTAAAAGTTGTCATCCCGACTGGAGCAGCGAAGCGGAGGGAACCCATTTCCGTGATTCGCCTACCAGCCTTGCCTGATTCGCCTGATTTCAGGCGGCAGGTTCCTATCGGCTCAGCTTCAATACCCACGCCGCCTGACCCATCAGTTTTTCAGGAACCGCGGGCATTTCAATGACTACCGAGCTCCCTTGTACTTTGAACTTCAGAGGAGTTGGCGACCCCAGCAGACCGACGGATTTCAGCTTCGCTCCGTCGAATTCCTTCATAAGGAACTGTCTTTCCGGCCAGCGCGGCAAAATAGCAAAGACATCGTTACCCCTGGCGGTGTAGAAGGCCTCAATTGAGGCCTT
>JANXZS010000008.1 GCA_025355385.1 Acidobacteriaceae bacterium
AAGGCCTCAATTGAGGCCTTCCCCGGCATAGGTTTTTCCGTCAATTTCGCCACATCGTAAGGCACCATGAACTCCTGGTTGTAATCGACCTTGGGAATTTCACCGGCACTGTATTGCCGCGTCGTCTTCAGCGCACGAGTGCCGTAGATGGCTTCTCCATTGATCTTGAGCCACTCCCCGATCTCCAGCAGCCGCTCTTCCATTACCACCGGAATGGTGCCATCGGCAGCCGGTCCAATATCCAGCAGCAGGTTGCCCCCGCGGCTTACCGTGTCCACCAGCATCAGCACCAGTTCCCGCCCGGTATGGTAGTCCTGCATGCGTTCGGCGCGGTTATATCCATACGAAAAACCCATCCCGCGGCTCTCCTCCCAGGGATGGTTCACTTCGGTCATGCCCGGAGTGTATTCCGTTGTCCAGTAGCCGCCGTGCTTATGCCGGGTCTCCTTGCCCCACCGGTCATTCACAACGACCTCATCCTTTACTGGCGAGTCGTTGAAGAGCCACGCCAGAATCTCCGGGCTCTTCCAATCGGCGGATGGCAACTCCCACTCTCCGTCGGTGAAAAGGATGGATGGCTTATAGCGAGTCACGAGGTCCTTGAATTGCGGAGTCATGTGCTGGGAGACGTATCGCGGCTTGTCCGTCAACCACAGGGGGTTGTACCACTCATAGAGGGAGTAGTAGAAACCCATCTTCAACCCCCGGGCACGCACCGCCTCACTCAGATCTCCCGCAAGATCGCGGTGAGGTCCCGCCTCGACGCTGTTCCATGGACGGCCCCAGGTCGCGGAGGCCTCGTGACTGGGCCATAGAGCAAAGCCCTCATGATGCTTCGAGGTCAGTACCACATACTTCGCGCCCGAGCGCTCGAAGGTATCCGCCCAGCGTGCGGGATCGAAGAGCTCCGCCTTGAACATCGGCGCGAAGTTCTGGTAAGGAAACTCCGCGCCAAAAACACGCTTGTGAAAATTCCATGTAGGCAGGTTGTTGGGATCGGTCCCGTCCTTGCCGCCAGTAAGCGAGTTCCAATACCACTCCGCGTAGTGCTGCGCCTTGGGAGCATCCACGTCTGCATACGCGGGCACCGAGTACAGCCCCCAATGAATGAATATGCCGAACTTTGCATCGCTGAACCACACAGGAACGGGGCGGCTGTCTACCGATGCCCAGGTGGGCTGGTAGGTCTCAGCCGGCAGGGCAAACGCAGAAAGAAGAATCGAGCAGCAGCAGATAAGAACAGATAAATATCGCTTCAGCATTTTTTGAGATGGCTCCGGGGCAGTATGTGCGGGCAAGAGGACAATATCGCTGAGGGGTTGCCGTGTCCACTCTTGAATCGCCCCTCGACGAGACCACGCCCCACACCATGAAGTCGGAATGTCACGAGTAATTGACTTTCCCGGCGATGGCCCGTTTCATTGGCAGTGAGGCAGGCCCGCCTGCGATGCGCAAAGAGGATGCACCGCGAACCCACGCGGTCGTTCGTGCGTACTTCTTGCAGTAAGGCGCGGCCACATTTTTTGGAGGACTTTGGATGCACAACACACGAGAGATCATTCTAGGATTTGCCCTGCTGGCGATAGCGACCGTGTCTGCCAGCATGGCGCAGACCGCCCAGCCCGCTCAGCCAACCTACAAACCGATCCCCGGCTTTGACAAGAGTGCGATGGACCTGGCCGCGGACCCCTGCAAGGACTTCTACCAATATGCCTGCGGCAACTTCGCCAAGCAGCATCCCATCCCCAGCGACCGGCCATCTTTCGGGCAGTTCGACAATCTTTATGAATTCAACACCCAGGCCCTCCACGGCATTCTGGAGAAGGCAGCCGCCGGTGGAGAACAACGCAGTGCCAATGACCAGAAGATCGGCGACTACTACGCGAGCTGCGTCGATACCGCTGCAATTGAAAAGAAAGGTCTCGCTCCCGTGCAGCGGGATCTCGACCGCATCGACGCGCTGAAGAGCAAGGAGGAGCTGCCCGGCGAAATTGCACGCATGCAGCGGATTCAGGTGGGAGCGTTCCTTGACTACAGCTCGCAGCAGGACTTCAAGGACGCCACCAAGCAGATCGCCGTCGTCGATCAGGGCGGCCTGGGTCTTCCGGAGAAGGACTACTATCTGCGCACCGACGCCAAGAGCGAAGAGCTGCGCAAGCAGTATGTGCAGCACCTGACAAACGTGCTGAAGCTGCTGGGTGAACCCGCCGCCAAGGCGGAGACAGATGCCAGGTCCGTAATGACGATGGAGACGGCGATGGCCAAGGTCTCCACGGGAAACGTCGAGCGTCGCGACCCGGCGAATGTCTACCACCTGATGCCGCTGACTGCTCTCGAAGCCAGCGC
This sequence comes from Acidobacteriaceae bacterium, assembly GCA_025355385.1. GTDB lineage: Bacteria > Acidobacteriota > Terriglobia > Terriglobales > Acidobacteriaceae > JANXZS01. The sequence continues at coordinate 2,347 of JANXZS010000008.1, forward strand.
GCCAAGCCTGGGCTGGGACAGTTTTTTGAAGACGGTGGAATCGCCTGCGATCAGCGAAATCAATGTTGCATCGCCAGAATTTTTCAAGGGTCTGAACCAGACTCTCGCCAGCACCGATATGGAAACGCTCAAGGCCTACTTGAAACTCCGACTGATCGATTCCGTGGCGATGCGACTACCTAAAGCGTTCGATGAAGAGTCCTTCGACTTTCATGGACGCAAACTCACCGGAACACCGGAACAATCGGCTCGCTGGAAGCGCTGCGTCTCCGCCACGGACGCAGCCATGGGCGAGGTTCTGGGCCAGGTATATGTTCAGCAATACTTCCTGCCTGACCAGAAGGCCAAAACCCTGCAGATGGTGCACGACATCGAGACACAGATGGGCAACGATCTGGACACGCTGAATTGGATGAGCGCTACCACCAAGGCCAAGGCGAAAGAGAAGCTGCATCAGGTTGCGGACAAGATCGGCTATCCCGACAAATGGCGTGACTACTCTGCTCTGGAGATCAAACGCGACGATGCTCTTGGCAACTCGCTGCGCGCGCGGAGCTTCGAGGTGGATTTCCAATTGGCTAAGATTGGCAAGCCAGTCAACCGCGCCCAGTGGGATATGAGTCCGCCCACTGTGAACGCCTACTACAACCCCAGTATGAACGACATCAATTTCCCGGCGGGCATTCTGCAGCCAGTCTTCTATGACAAGGATGCCAGCGACGCGACCAACTACGGCCACATTGGGGCGGTCGTCGGGCACGAACTGACGCATGGTTTCGACGATCAGGGACGCAAGTTCGACGGCAAAGGGAATCTGTCGGACTGGTGGACAGCAGCGGACGCCAAAAACTTTGAGGAGCGCACCAACTGCCTGGTCGAGGAATACGGCGGCTTTACCGCCGTGGATGATGTAAAGGTGAACGGCAAGCTCACTCTGGGCGAGAACACGGCCGACAACGGCGGCCTGCGGCTGGCGCTCATGGCGCTAATGGCACGCGCCCAGCAATCGGCAATCGACATGAAGCAGAAGGCCGACGGCTACGATCCTATGCAGCTGCTCTTCCTGGGATGGGGACAAAGCTGGTGCAGCAATGAACGTCCGGAGATGCTGCGCATGATGGCACAGGTGGATCCCCATTCGCCGGATCGCGCGCGGGCCAACGGCGTGGTCGTGAACATGCCAGAGTTCAGACCAGCCTTTGGCTGCAAAAAGGGCGCACCCATGACCCCTGTCAAGCAGTGTCGTGTCTGGTAGGTATATTTCAACCAGAATTAAACAAAGTGCCCCGCTTTTACGCGAGGCACTTTGCTGTTATCGGTGATTTTAGATTGAACTATGGATTGCTGGGCGTCTGCGGAATTCCCGCCGATGGCACATTTGGGGCAAGAATGAAATCCTTGCCATACAGAGTGCCGTTCCCGAGAACCATGTTGTATCCGTGCTTGGTGTGGTACTTCCCGTTAAAGCCATCGATGTCCGTGTGGAAGACGCGCAGGGCAGAACCCTTTTCCTGCGCGGCAGCCAGCGCATAGATGTCGTAATTTTCGTTGCCTAAGCGATGGTGCAATCGCTCTATCTTGAGTGCGAGCAAGCCTGCAAAGTCAGGAGCGGAAACGCTGGTCCCAATCACCCCAAAAAACTCGCCATTTGCACCGCCATCGATCGCGACAACGGTGGCGCTGCGATTTAGAGGACAGGGCGTGACCGCGCCAAAAGGACAGCCACCCATTTGCAGGGCGAGGTCTGGAACGGTACGCATGGTGGAGCCGGTATTCACTGAGTTCTGGAACCACGGCTTCTTGAAGTAGATGCTGTTGCCACCCCCTGAGCCCCAATACGGTCCCTTAGCCGGTGTGCCGTAAAAGATATCCGTGAGCAGAGGATCGCCCCAGGCCGCTTCGCTGATATAAGCCGAATCCAGGTTTGGATTGAGTGCGCTGTAGGTGGTGATGAGGTTGGTACCGCCGACTCCAGTCACGTGCGGGCTGGACGCAGGAATTTCCACCGAAGCCCTGAAGGAGCCACAACTGCTAGTCGCATTCTGTAAGAAGCATGCAAGTGCGGGAGCGGGCAGGGCCCCCTGGTCGCCGGAACTGGCTACGAAGGTGATGCCCTGTGCATTGCCCTGCTTGAACAGCGCTTCATATAAATTCAGGATCTGACCCTGATCAACCCCATTGTTGTATTCCGCGGTGTAGAAAAGCTCCGGGCCACCGAAGGACATGTTAACGACGTCGACGCGGTTGCTCTCGATAATCGTTGCCAGACCCACGGTTATCGCGAAGTCGGACAGGTCAGGCAAATTGTAGAGAACGATCTTTGCTCCCGGAGCCATTCCTCCGGCCTGCTGGATGTCAAGATGCGTTTCGAAAGAGTTCGGGAAAGCGAAAGGAGCTCCGCCGGCGATTGCGACCTCGGTGATATTGGGCGAGGCCAGCTTTTCATGGCCGAAATAATTCTTCATGTCCGGCGGGTTGAAGCCCCCAGTCATGAGAATGCCAATGTTTACGCCCTCGCCGTTATAAACCTGAAAGCTGGGAAAATCATAGGCCTGCTTCAGATCGTCAAACCAGTAAGGGCCAGTGGGCGAGTAACGATTTTGTGGAACCAGCACGGCATGGGAGCGCATGTGGATGGTGTTGGAGAAGCCCATCAACACCGCCCCGGCTGCGGTGAGCTCCGGCGATAACGTGACCGGCTGTGTGGCCGCCAACGTGGTCTTGCCATTGGCAAACACGGCGTGGGCGATGCGAGTTGAGAATGCGCTCTCAACCGCGCCCACGGTGCCTGTTACATGCAGATATTGAGTATGGACCTCGGTTACTTGGAGGCCCTTGCTGCTGAGTTCTTGCGAAACCTTGCCAATAACCGACCAAGGGGGTGCGAACCTGGACTTGAACTGCTCCGGTGTCAGCCACTTCTGATACTTAGGTGAGTTTGGGTTGTGCAGATCACTTAGCAGTTGGTCCAATTCGGCCTGGTGCTGCAGCGGGAGGTAAATATCGAACTGTACCGGTTGAACTGCGGAAGCCCGGGCTCGCATCTGCGCTTTCTCGAGAGCGTAGGCAGGGGGGATGAGCAGATAGGCCGCAGCAATCATAGTTAAAGCTGCGCTAACGAGAAGAATTTTGTGTCTCATATAAAACCTCACCAAAAAAGCTCTGTTCTGGGGAATTTCGCAACAGTGCGAAAATAGTATGCACGGAAGTAACGTCCGGAAACAAACCTAATCGGTAACCTTGATCGGTTATTCAGTGACCCTCGCGAATCTGTTGATGGCCCGAAAGAGTGGGCCCGTTGCCATCGACCTCTTCGCCGGCCCCTTCTCCCGATCGGCGATCCGCTGCGAGAGCGGATGTGCGAAAGTGAAAGCATGGTGGGTGACGACACAGCGATTTCGATACACCCCGCCCGGCAGCGCGCACTCGGCTATGGCGCCTGCGCCGTGGCGGGATGTTTGTGGGGCACAGGCTTTTATTTTGGTAAGCTCGCGCTCCAGGAGATGGGAGTGAACCACATGGTTCTCTATCGTTTCCTGTTCGCCTGCATTGGCTTTCTTCCCGTAGTGCTGCTTCATCCCGCGAGGCTCAAAGCCGCGGAGTGGCGGGTGATACTTGTGGCTGCGTTTCTCGGCATTCCGATACAGTTTCTGGTGCAGTTCTACGGGTTGTCGTTGACAACTGTTAGCCATGCATCCCTTATGGTCGGGACCATGCCCGTGATCCTTGCGGCGGGTGCAGTTCTTTTTGCGGGCGAGAGCCTGGATGGGTTCGGCTGGCTGGCCCTGGCGGGGTCAACAGTGGGTGCCGCGCTGATCGTTCTTGGCGGCCGGCACGCCCAGTCGGGTACCGGCCCGAGCCTAGTCGGAGACCTGCTGATTGTGATCTCGCTGATCGTTTCTCTGGGATGGGTGCTGCTGAATAAACAGTTGATGCGCACTCACTCGCCAGTGGTGGTAACGGCATACGGCATCCTGAGCGGAACCGCCATGCTGATGGTCTTCGTGGTTTTGCGCAGTGGCCTGCCACCCATCCATGGCATCAGTACACGGGCGTGGATGGCGCTTGCGGCGAGCGGCATCCTGTGCACCGCCACCTCGACGCTGCTGTGGAACTGGGGAATTCACCACGTCCCCGCTTCCCGCGCGGGTGTATTTCTCAATATCGAGCCGGCACTGGGATCCTGGCTGGGGGTCAAGTTGCTGGGGGACCAGCTTGGGCCGCATGCATGGATGGGCGGGGCGCTTATCGTGGCAGCAGCCATCACACTCACCACTCGAGGCGATCAGGACCTACCCATCGTCCCCGAGTGATTTCCGCCCAGGAGTTTCTACATAATCCGAAAAACCCTAGAGCAGAAGCAGGGTTGCTGTAAGGTGAGCCTCAGATCTCTGCAGGCATTTTCATCAAGAAAATGCCTACATCGCTTACGCTGGATACATCACACTATCCCTGCTTCTGCTCTAAAGATCCATGGCGTACTGATTCGCCGCTCGATTTGCCGTGACAATTCGGGAATCGCTGGCCAGTTCAAGCACCAGGCGCTCCAGTACGAGGCGCTTGTCTGGTGGCGAGGATCGCAGCTCCAGATCAGCCCGCGCAATCAGCCTGAGCGCCCGCGTGAGGTCTCGGCGGGATTTGTAACGGCGCGCTTGGCGAATCAAATCTTCGGCGGCAAAAGGGGGCATGCGAAAGCCCTGCCACAGTGCCTGCCAGATGGCCCGCGAATCGCTCACGTTTTTCTCCAGTATGACGAGCATCTGGCGGAAGGTGCGCGCCAGCATGTACAGATGTCCAATCGCCGAATCCTCTCCACCATCGGTGGCATTTAGCAGACCCTGAAGCAGCAGCAGGGCGCGCGGCCTGTCTTTCAGGGAGATAGCGTCGGTAAGCTCGTAGAGGGAGCGCTGTTTGGCCGCAAGCACCATCGTCTCCACGTCGCCCAGCGTCACGCGGCGTTTCTCGCCGGCATACAGCACCAGCTTTTCGAACTCGCTTGCGATAAGCATCATGTCAGTGCCCAGGGCGTCAGAGAGTTCGCGTGCGGCGTCGGGTTCAAAGCAAACCTGTATCCTCTCGCCTTCTTCGGTGATCCACCGGATGGCATCTGCTTCGTCCGCGCGTGCCAGTTCCACCGTTCCGCAATACTCGCCCAGGGTATCTCGTATGCGCTCGTAGCGATTCTTGTCCTCGTAATCCATGCGGCGCAAATCGGAAGGGATGCGAATGTGATCGGCTACAAAGATGAGCAGGGCCTGGGGATTCGGTGAGCGAAAATAATTCTGGAGGGCCGCAAATTCGTCTTTCTTGGCATCGCGGGTATACAGCACTTTGAGGTTGCGCAGGAAGAGGACTTGGAACGGGGCCATGAGCGAAGGCGTCTGGGCACAATCCAGCGCTTCGAAGATTCCGGTCTCGGCAAGATCGAGGTCCGAGAGGCAGAAATCGCGCATCTCCAGCGGGACAAACGCATCGAGGACCGCGCGCCTGCAGCGTTCATAGAGAAAAATCTCATCGCCGACAAGGATGTAGCCCGGCTTCAGCGACGTTGGATTGTTGGCGGCGGCGCGAATCTCGGCGACAAAGCGCTGGCTCGAAGCGAATCCCGTTCCCCAGCGCGCTGCGCTCACTTGTTTCCCCGGTCTGGTGGCGCGGATGGCATCAAGATCTCCTAGAAGGATTCCAGAATATCGCTGACCAGCGACTGCGCAAAGTCACGAGAGAGGCGATCGATGGCGGCAGGATCCTCCTGAATAAAGCTCGAAAGATCGGCTGTTGTTTCATACTGCTGGCGGAAAACGTAGTTCTGATTCTGGTAGACGACCGCGTTGTTGCGATCCGTCACCACCACCTTGGCGCGCACAGTCACCAAAAAACTTGAGGATTGGCCGGTGCTGGAGTTGTAAGTGAGCGGCGTGACGGTCTCGGTCAGGACGGTTCCGCGCAATGTTGCATCCGCATCCGGCGGGGCATCGGTGCTTAGAACTTTCCAGGATGTGCGGCTGGTGAACTCGCGGATAATGGCTTGGGTCATGGCGGCTTCCGTGTGGAATGACTGCGCCTGATTCTGGAAGACGGGAATGTCCAGCGTATGCACTGTCGCGGGCAGATGTGCGGTCGTGCCCGGCTTACGATATCCGCAGCCCGCAAGGCATGAGAGGAAGGTGGCAAGAAGAACAAGACTAACCGGGCGCATGCTGTTCTCTATTCTCTCAGAACCAGAGCGATTGCACTCTGCGGCGTCAAGTGGAGCGGGGAGGTGCGCTTTTGGTTAAGGCTAAAGCAGCACCATCCCGGTGGAGGAGGGTAGTCCGAATTAGATCGCTCCAGCCCAGCGCGGAGAGATGATTGTTTAGTACCGTCACCGCGCGGTTCGCGTGGAGGCACTGTGCATCCGACCGCGTACCTGCAAATAGAAGAGGCGGCTCTTGTGAGCCGCCTCTTGTGTTTCAATCCGCTGCTCTACCCTATGCCGGCGAAGGGCTCCCCTCAGGGAATCCTGAAGAACGGCCTGCATCCGGCTTAAGAACCTGCTGCACATCGCCGGTGGGGCTGCCCGGTCCGTCGATCTTCAACGGTGGCAGCTCTTTGCCTTCAATGATCATGCGGATATCGTTTGCGTCCAACGTCTCGCGCTCAAGCAAAGCCGCCGCCATGCGATGCATGACGTCCTGCCTCGAGTCGAGGATTCCATACGCAGAGCGGTAAGCCTCATCCACCATCGATTTGACTTCGGCATCGATCTGGCGAGCGGTTTCCTCAGAAAAGTCGCGGTGTTGTGCGATCTCGCGTCCCAGGAAAATTGCCTCCTCCTTTTTGCCAAAGGTGAGCGGGCCCAGACGACTCATGCCGTACTCGCAGACCATCTTGCGCGACAAATCGGTGGCGCGCTCGATATCATTGCCGGCGCCAGTGGTCATCTGTTTGAGGAAGATCTCCTCGGCTATGCGACCACCCATCAGGATGGCAAGCTGAGTTTCCAGATAATCCTTGGTGACGGTATGCTTATCGTCTTCCGGTAGTTGCATGGTAACGCCGAGGGCCATTCCGCGAGGGATGATGGTTACCTTGTGGAGCGGGTCAGCATGCTCGCGTATTGAGGCAACCAGAGCGTGACCGGCTTCGTGATAAGCCGTGACTCGCTTCTCCTCGTCGGTCAGCAACATTGACTTGCGCTCGGCACCCATTAAAACCTTGTCCTTGGCGGTTTCAAAGTCAATCATGAAGACTGACTTGCGGTTCATGCGAGCTGCGTTCAGCGCCGCTTCATTCACCATATTTGCGAGGTCGGCACCGGAGAATCCCGGGGTTCCGCGAGCCAGTACCCGCAGGTCGACATCCTCTGACAGCGGCACCTTCTTGGCATGAACGCGAAGCACCTCTTCACGTCCACGAACGTCTGGCCTGCCTACGATGACGCGGCGGTCAAAGCGGCCGGGGCGCAGTAGTGCGGGATCAAGAACGTCTGGTCGATTGGTTGCTGCGATCAGGATGACGCCATCGTTGGACTCAAATCCATCCATTTCTACCAGCAACTGATTCAGGGTTTGCTCACGCTCATCGTGTCCACCGCCAAGGCCCGCGCCCCGGTGGCGTCCAACCGCATCAATCTCGTCAATGAAAATGATGCAGGGAGCATTCTTCTTGCCCTGCTCAAACAGATCGCGGACGCGACTGGCACCTACGCCGACAAACATTTCCACGAAATCCGACCCGGAGATTGAGAAGAAGGGTACGTTAGCTTCTCCGGCCACTGCGCGAGCGAGCAGCGTCTTACCGGTTCCTGGAGGCCCAACCAGCAACACACCCTTGGGAATGCGCCCCCCCAGTTTCTGGAACTTCTGCGCCTCCCGCAGGAATTCGATAATCTCCTGCAACTCTTCCTTGGCTTCGTCCACTCCAGCCACGTCTTTGAAGGAGACTTTTTTCTGCTGCATGGAGAGCAGCCGGGCGCGGCTCTTACCGAAGGAAAGTGCCTTGTTACCGCCGCTCTGCATTTGCCGGAGCATGAAGAACCAAAGCAGCCCAATTACTAGAAACGGCGAAAACTGGATCAGGATATTCACCCAGCCATTGCCGGACGTATCCTTGATGGTGGTCGAAACCTTGTTGTCCTGAAGAACTTTGTACATGTCCGGGTAGTTGGCCGGGACAATAGTATGAAACTGCTCTTTGGCGTCGTTCCTGTAGTGGCCATGGACTTCACTGTTGACGACAGTTACGTCATTCACCAGTCCCGTCTGGGCTTCAGACAGGAACTGGGAGAAGGGTACTTCCTTATCTTTCCCCACCCCCGTGTTCTTCTGGACGACGTTCCAGAGCAACACCAAACAGGCCAAAATGATGACCCAGAAGATAATCGTCTTGACCGTGGAATTCACTAAGAACCCTCTTTCCTCTTACCGCCTATTACATTGCGGATGAAATTGGCTGCGCCCAGAACGCTGGGAGGAAGCTGAGTTCTCACCTGCATCACTTTGTTAGACGACAAGAGTCGCCAGTAAGTATCAGAAACACTGCCGTCTATTTTGGCGCCACAAAATCAGCCAACATGAGGGCTCGGATATCTTGACTTCAATTCTAACCCGGACAAGGAATACTCGTTCTACAACTAGTGATAGCCCAGCGTGCGCCCCGTTTATTCCGTGGGTCGCCGCCGCAATCCGTTTCCCGTTGCGGCTATCCAGGTCCGGGTGCTGCCTCTGCCGAGATCTCCAGTTCCGCAGCCAAAGCAACCTCCGACTCGATGGCGGCACCCTTCATCCACACCACATCGCCTTTCCACTCGACAATCGGCCAGCAGTCCCGCTCCGGTTGGGCAATGTGCATGCGCTCAAATACCTCTTTCATCCGTTTAGGGCTGCGACTATGGAGCAGGCGAACACGGTCACCCACCCCGGGCGTCCGGACCGTGGCCGGCGTGACTTCGCCACTGGCCCGGCAGGTGGAGCGAAACAGCAGTCCGTAGGCCTCCGCCAGGATCTCCCCCGGCACTGGGAGCGTATATTGCGGCAGGGTCTGGGGTGTCAACGGGGCAATCTCAAGTCGTAGCTCCCGGGGAGTGCGCTGGGCGCGAACTCCGCCGGGAAGATCGAGCCGAGGAGGCAATTTAGGTCCTGCGGAGAGATGGCAGAGTGCCATCAAATCGTCGGTATGGTGGAAGCCAACGGCCACCCCCAATAGCGACAAGGCTCCCCGCAGCACCCGGCGGCGCAGAGCGGGATGCAAGGGCCGTAGCCTCTCCACCTCGATCGATAGCGACATTGAACCCGGAAGAGTGCTGCTCGCCCGACCGCCTCCTCGAACCGGTTTCCCGGGCAAGAGCAGCGACGGCAACAACCGCGCCACTTCTGCCTGCCAATAAGCTTCCTCATCCCGGGCAATCGCCGACAGGGACGCCAAGACCGTTTCTATCCGTGGATTGTGCTCGCGCAAGGCGGGAAGTAGCTGATGACGAACGCGGTTACGGGCATAGACAGGATCGTGGTTCGAGGCATCCTCGCGCCATTCCTGTCGTCGCTCGCGCAGGAATGCTTCCACCTCAGCGCGCCGCGCCCCCAGCAGCGGTCGCAGGATGATGCCTGCATCCCGGATACCGCCCGGACCTTCCACTTTATAAATGGGATAAATACCGCCCAAACCCTCCGTCCACGCACCGCGAAGCAGCTTGAGGAGCACCGTCTCCGCCTGGTCATCGAGAGTATGGGCAGTGGCGACGGCATCGACCTGGTGAGTCGTCAGCAGGGCGCGGAAGAAGGCGTAACGCAGGTTGCGGGCTGCCTCCTCAATTCCTTCTCTATTAGAAATGGATGCCGCCGGAGTGTCGCAACGCTGCAAGTGGAACTCGAGCCCATGCTCCTGCGCCAGATCACGAACGAACGATTCGTCGCCATCCGCGTCGGCTCCACGAAGGCCATGGTGGACATGGGCCACCGACAGCACCAGGCCGATATCCGCTGCCCGTTCCAGCAGAACGCGAAGCAGGGCCACTGAATCCGCCCCACCAGAAACTGCCACCGCAATGCGCATGCCGGCCCACACGCGTGACGTATCCAGCGGCAGAGTGCTGCGGTTACCCATTCTTTTTATCCTGTGACCATTATCCTAGCGTGATACCCGGTATGGGGTGCTGCCAGCGCGACCCTGCGCCTTTTCAGAGGAAGAAGTCGAGCCTGATAGTCATTTTTCGCGAGGGAGAAGAGGGTGCTCCTGTCCCGTTCTCATCTTTCTTCCGTAACGTATCTGGCGAACCACAATGCCTGCTAGCTGACATATACTTGCGAACACAGCGGAGGGCAAATGAAGATCAGGCCGGCAACGGTGCGGGACGCTGCAATCATCACCCATCATCGGAAGCGGATGTATGTGGATGCAGGTAGACGGGAAGACAGATTCCTGGCCCTGATGGCGCAAAACTTCGAGCCATGGGTAGTTCGCATGATGGAACAGGACAAATATCTTGGCTGGCTCACGATGGACGACGGCAAGGTCATCGCGGGATCAGGACTGTTGATTCTGGACTGGCCACCGCACCCACTAGATCCCCGGCAGAGCTACCGGGGCTACCTGCTGAACGTGTATGTCGAGCCGCAGTATCGCCGCCGCAAGCTGGCCACCAGCTTGATCGAAATGGCGCTTGCCGAAGCCCGCAGCCGGAACATCCGCGTGGTGGCCCTGCACTCGACCGAAGAGGCGCGAGCCTTGTACGAGAGCAATGGTTTCCGCGCCACCAACGAAATGTTTCACATTGAGCCGGACGAGGAGTGATGGCCAGCGAGCCACGACGAGGCGCCCGGCGTTTTGGCCATGGCGCGACAGATTCAAATAGCAGGTAGAACGGCAGGGCTGTAACGCAAGTCCTGTATACTCCAGTCTTCATGCGCGTTTTCGTCATACTCCCCGCGGCAGGAATCGGCACCCGCATGGCAGCGGCACACTCTGCTCCCATGGCGCCGAAGCAGTTTCTCGAACTCAACGGTATTCCAATCCTCGTCCATGCCCTGCTCGCCTTTGCTGCGGTAACCCGGGTCAACGCAATTTATGTAGCCGTCCGCAGGACCGAGATGGAGAGGCTGCAGAAGCAGATTGACGATTATGGCTTTGCCGGCAAGGTGTATGTCGTGGAGGGTGGCAACACACGGCAGGAATCTGTCAGCCACGCATTACAGGCGCTCGCTTGCAGCGACGAGGATATTGTTCTGGTGCACGATTCGGTACGGCCGTTGATTGAGCCTGCCATCATCGAGCGCACCATCGAAGCCGTGGAAAAGCATGGCGCGGCCATCGTTGGCGTGCCAGCCGTCGACACCATCAAGCAGGTGGAGCGGACCGCAGACGGCGCCATTATCTCCACCACCATTCCCCGCGAGCGCATCGTACTCGCTCAAACACCTCAGGGCTTCCGCTGCGACCTGCTGAAAAAAGCCTTTGCCGAGGCAGAGGCGGACGGCTTCCTCGGTACCGACGAGTCTTCCCTGGTGGAGCGCTCAGGAACGAACGTCTTCGTTGTGATGGGCTCACCCAGCAACATCAAAATTACCCAACCATCAGACTTGGAACTAGCCGAGTTTTACCTTAAGACGCGCTCGTCGCGGCAGACAATGCCGGCGCGAGAGAAACACTGAACTCGGGTCGCCACGAAGGTGCCATCGGCGCGGAAAGATTCACTATGAGCATGAGAATTGGATACGGTTGGGATTCGCACGCGTTCAAGCCAGGCGTACCGCTGCGAATCGGCGGCCTGACGCTCGAACACAATGAAGGACTGGCAGGTCACTCCGACGGAGATGTGCTGCTGCATGCGATCACCGATGCGCTGCTCGGCGCGGTCTCAGCCGGAGACATTGGCAGTTTTTTCCCTCCGGGAGATCCGCGATGGAAAGACGCCGATTCGGCCATCTTTCTCAACCTTGCGCTGGAGGAAATCCAGAACGCGGGCTACAGTATCGTGAACGTCGACACCACGCTGGTGCTCGCTGTCCCGAAGATTGCTCCCATTGCCACTGAGATGCGCGAGCGCCTTGCCGAATTGATGGATCTGGATCCCTCGGTTGTCAGCATCAAGGCCAAGACGCCAGAGGGATTGAACCAGGATCACGTGGCCCAGGCGCATGCCGTGGTGCTGCTCGAAAAGGTTGAAGATCCACACAATCTGAAAAGCATGAGCGCAATTATCGAGAGTCAGAAGCAGCTCGAAGACGTGGTTGAGAACCTGCTGAGCCAGGTGCACGGGGTACAGCCACGGAGCCGCGACGTCATTCCAACCTTTGACACGGAAGACATCACCTGAAGCAGCGAGGCAGCAACCAGGCGGTCAGCCAGCCAGCTGCAACCTAGGTGGCGAAGCAATCGACTAAGGATGAGCCATTGAGAATGAAAGCGGCCCTGAGAACTGCCGTGGTTGTGGCGGCGCTCGCATGCGGGCTCATATCGCCACTGTATGCCGAGGATAAGCAAACGTGGCTTACGCCCGCAGAACAGAGCGACTACCGGACTACTCCCGACTACAACGATACGATGGCCTATCTGAGACGACTGGCCGAGGCGGCGCCCCGGCTGGTACGGATTGAGCCTTTTGGAAAGACCGGAGAGGGCCGGGATCTCTACGTTGTGATTGCATCCCGCGACGGAGTTTTTGACCCGGAAAAATTACACGCAGCGAAGAGGCCCATTGTCCTGGTGCAGAACTCCATTCACGCCGGGGAGATGGACGGCAAAGACGCCTGCCTGGCGCTGCTTCGCGATATGGTCATCACCAAGTCGCAGGCCAATCTGCTGGATCGCGCGGTCTTCGTCTTCATCCCGGTCTACAATGCCGATGGCCACGAACGCCGGTCGAAGTACAACCGCATCAATCAGAATGGCCCCGAGGAAATGGGCTGGCGCGCCAACGGCAGCGACCTCAATCTGAACCGCGACTACATGAAGGCGGACGCTCCCGAGACGCGTGCCCTGCTAAAGATGTTTCATCGCTGGCTGCCGGACTTCTTCGTGGATGACCACGTAACCGACGGCGCGGACTACCAGTACGACGTGACCTTTACCATCGATAGTGGACCTGACGTTGCTCCGGCAACTGCCAAATGGATCACCGACACGGCCACCCCCTTCTTGGAGAAGGCGATCGACGCGTCGGGTCATCTCGCGGCGCCTACGTACATTACGCTGAACGACGAGACCGATGCCGCCCAGGGGCTCTCCTTCAACGACGATCCGCCACGCTTCTCGACGGGCTACATGATCCTCGAAAACCGGCCGGGCATGCTCGTCGAAATGCATATGCTGAAGGATTACAGGACGAGGGTCACAGGGAACTACGAGATCCTGCGCGGGCTTTTGCAGTTAGTAAATCGCGACGCCGATCGGATCATCGATCTGAACCGTAAGGCGGATTCAGAAGCTTCGCGGCTGGGGGCGCATCCGCTTGACAATCAGCCCTTCCCGCTCAGCATGGCGTGGGGAGGCGGGACCACCCCGTTCCTGTATCGCGGATACCAAGCCACGCGAAAATTGAGCGAGGTTTCGGGCGCGATGTGGGTGGAGTATTTGCACGAACCATGGAACGTGTCACTTCCACTGCAGACGGGATTCAAAATCACGGCATCCTCCGTGCCGCCGGCCGCCTACATTATTCCCGCGCAGTGGACGCGGGTCATCGACGCACTTGACGCGCACCAGGTTGAGATGGAGCGCACCACTGCTCCCTGGACTGGCGCCGCGGAAACGTACAGGTGTAGCGGGATGGAGTGGCAGCCCCGCCCGTTTGAGGGACATCACCCCATCTTTGCCGGTGAGGGCGCCAACGGCAGGCCGGGGCAGTTTGGGCAATGCACATTGGTCACCAGTACGGTTACATATCCCGCGGGATCGGTAGTCGTCAGACTCAACCAGCGACTCTCAAAGGTCGCCGTGCAATGGCTGGAACCACAGGCACCGGATTCTGCAATGGCATGGGGATTTTTTGACTCCATCTTTGAGCAGAAGGAGTATGGCGAAGCATACGTATTGGAAAAACTTGCTCGAGAGATGATGACGAAAGACGCCAAGCTGAAGGCAGAGTTCGAGCGCAAGGTTGCCACAGATCCGCACTTTGCGGCGAACCCTGCGGCGAGGTTGGAGTTTTTCTATGACCGCTCGCCATGGGCTGATGCCCAACTGGGACTCTACCCCGTTGGCAGACTGACAAAGTTGGACGGAATTCCCCTGCCATAGGACTGTTTTGCTTCTCGGTTGCGTCGCGCATGCGCTTTCACTAAGCTGGCGGCAAATCGTTGTGCGGAAGGAAACGTCATGGATCCGTCAGTACCTCATCTGAATCCTTATCTTCTCGCCTTCATGGTGCCGTTCATCTTCGTTATGTCGGTGATTGTCGTTATTCCTTACTGGATGATTTTCAAAAAGGCTGGGTTTACACCCTGGCTCTCTTTGCTGATGTTCGTCCCGCTGGCCAACATCATCGTGCTTTACGTGCTGGCGTTCTCCCAGTGGAAGGTGATTCCGACCCCGGTCGCGCCCTATCCCGGCTACCCCCCCGTTGCCACCCGCGAGGTAGTGCTTGCCCCGACAGGTGCTAGGATCGGGGTTACTCCTAAAAAAGAATGGCTGAAATTATCAAGACCCCGCGCGTACGTTTTGCACCCTCCCCTACCGGCTATCTGCACGTGGGTGGCGCCCGCACTGCCCTCTTTAACTGGCTGTTTGCGCGCCACACCGGCGGAACGCTCATCCTGCGCATTGAGGACACTGACTTTGAGCGCTCCTCCGACGAAATGGTCGAGGGCATTCTCGTAGGCATGCGCTGGCTGGGGCTTGACTGGGACGAGGGCCCGTTCTTTCAGTCCAAGCGCTTGGACTTGTACACCGAGACTGCTGAGAAAATGCTCGCCAGTGGTCACGCCTATTACTGTTTCTGCAGCAAAGAGGAGTTGGAGCAGCGCCGCGCAGAGGCCACCAAGGCCGGACGCACGCCGATGTACGACGGCCGCTGCCGCAAAATTGCTCCCCAAGAAGCGCTTCGCCGCAAGCAGGCGGACGATCCATGCGCGCTGCGATTTGCGGTGCCCGCGGGCGGGTCGACCAGCTTTGACGACGCTGTGTTTGGCAAGGTTGAGTTTCAGAACACGGAGCTGGAGGACTTCGTATTGCTTCGGTCGGATGGGATACCGACGTATCACCTGAGCGTGGTGGCAGACGACATCGACATGCGCTTGACACATATTATTCGTGGCGCCGACCACATCTCGAACACGCCGAAACAAGTGTTGCAATACCGCGCACTGGGCGCAGTATTGCCGATCTTCGCACATGTACCGCTCATTCTTGGCCCGGACAAGACGCGTCTCTCCAAGCGCCACGGCGCTACCAGCGTTATCTCCTATAAGGACCTGGGAATTGTGCCCGAGGCCTTCCGAAATTTTCTCTCTCTCTTGGGTTGGACGCCGGGGGCAGCGGGCAAGGATGCTGATGGGAAAGATCGTGAGATCTTCGCCTCCGATCGGTTGATCCAACTGTTTTCGCTCGAGGGAATCTCCAAATCGAACGCCGTCTTCGACAACGATAAGCTGGCATGGTTCAACACGGAATATATTCGCGCATATCCGGTGGAGAAGCTGCTGCCACTGATCGAAGAAGAGTGGCAGAAGGCTGGACTCAAGCCCACGCGGAATGCCGAAGAGATTGCAGCAGCCATTGAGTTACTCAAGCCCCGTGCACGCAACCTGAAGGATTTTGCAGTTGCGTTCAAAGCCTATTTCAGCGATGAGTTTGAATTTGATACTGCTGCAGTTACGAAATTCTTCAAGGAGGATTGGCTGCGGGGCTCACTGGTCGAACTGGCCACGCGATACCAGGCCTCCACCGCTGAATTTACTGAAGCATTAACAGAACAGGTGCTGCGAGATTTTGCCGAAAAGACGGGCGTCAAGGCAGGAATTTTAATAAACGGCTCGCGCGTGGCATTGACCGGGCAAGGCGTGGCTCCAAGCCTGTTTGCGGTGATGGTCGCGCTGGGCAAGGACCGAGTAGTAAAGCGCCTGGCCGCAGCCGCAGAGATTTCGACGGCTTAATGAGCCGGCGAAGAAGTTACCCTGCGTCTACGTTCCATCGACCCTATTTCGCCACGATGTTGAGTGCGACTGGAATCATCTTTGGCGGATAGCAGGAGTTGGAGTCGCATGCCTGGTAGCGCAGCGCCGCCTCCAGCAGATGCTGGCCCGGCTGCGCAGTGACGTGCGCCTTGAGCACAAACTCACCGGCGTACACACTCAATTTTTCTTGCGGAGAAAATGAGAAGCTGTAGTCGGCTCCGATAGGAAAATCGACTGCACTCACATTGATACCAGACTTTTCCGGAACAATGAAATTCGTCGGAATCAGCAATTTCGTGTGCGGCGCGTGCGAGTTGATGTGCATCCCCTCGGCCACGCGGAAATGCAGTTCCACCACGCTCGCCTTCTTTGCCGGGATCGCGACCTGCTCCGGAAAGAGGAATCGGACCGACTCCGCGCCCCGAGCGCTCGACTGCGCAGACTTCTCCGCCGCAGGAAACTGGGGCCGCGCCGAAAGGGAGAGTACGACAAACGATGCGGCAACAAAAAGGGTGCGAATCTTCATCTACTGCCCCCCTGCCAGGGCCTTGCGGATATCCGACTCAATCTCATCGCGAGAAACGAGTCCAACGGTTTGCGCGACCACCGTGCCCTTACGATCGATAAAGAACGAAGTGGGCAGCGAATCGACGCCGCCGTAGGGGTGGCTGATGGCGTCACCGTCAATTACAACTGGATAGGTCATCTTTTGCTGCTCGACGAACTTCACGATCTCGGCCTTTTGCGTGAACAGCTTCGCCTTGTCGTCCTTATCGAGGTCGTCGCTGGAAACGCCGATAATTTCAAAGCCTTGCCCCGCATACTGTTCGCGCAGCTTGAGGAACCAGGGAATTTCCACCTTGCAGGGCGCGCACCAGGTCGCCCAGAAGTTCAGCAGCACGGCCTTGCCTCTGTAGTCTGCCAGCGAGACCTTCTTACCGTTCAGGTCATTCAGGCTGAAGCCGGGCGCGGGTTTGCCCTGCAGCGGTGATACATACTCGTTCGCGGATTCCGGCTGCAATGTGACGTGGTTGGCGCGGAGTCGTTCCGCCTGCTGCCGACGGCTTTCGAAGTTCGCCCAGCCCGCCCAGAACATGAGCGCCAGCGAGGCAAGGATGAGGAGCAGAACAAGATGATTGCGTTTCACCGGAGACCGTGACCTTCCCGAAACTTACATGGAGCGCCGTATGTAAAACAGGGAACAGAGCGCTACACGTATTCTAAAGGAGGCAGCGAGGAGTTGCTTTCCGGGACTGGTGTGCACGCTCTGATACCATCAGTTGCTTCGCAGACAGGAGGCGGGCACGATATGACCGAACACACAGCGGCATCGCTGGTCAGGACAGAAGCAGAAGCCCTGCTGGCGCTGGCGGCGCGGCTGGAGGGGCCTATGGCGGCGGACTTCGACCGCGCCGTCGAACTGGTGTTACGCTGCGGCGAGGATAGGGGCCGGATAGTCGTCACCGGGATGGGCAAAAGCGGCATCGTGGCGCAGAAGATCTCCGCCACGCTAAGCTCCACCGGTTCGCCAGCGCTGTTTCTGCATCCGGCAGAGGCTTGGCACGGCGACCTAGGCGTGTTGATGCGGGGAGATGTGGTAATTGCGCTCTCGGCCAGCGGCGAGACTGAGGAGATTCTGCGCCTGCTGGCGACGCTCAAGCGCATGGGCGATGCTCTCATCAGCTTCTGCTGCAATACCGCGTCCACCCTGGCCCAGGCCAGCGATGTAGCTTTGGATTGCTCAGTCGAAAAGGAAGCCTGCGGGCTAGGCCTGGCGCCCACTGCCTCGACTACCGCCATGCTGGCACTTGGAGATGCTCTGGCGATTGCGGTCTCGCTCAAAAAAGGCTTCAGGGCGGAGGATTTCGCTGATCTGCACCCCGGCGGCAAACTGGGCAAGAAGCTGGCGCGGGTGCGACAACTGATGCACTCCGGCGAGGCTGTGCCGCGTGTAGAGCGCGCTACTCCCATGACCGATGTGATCTACGAGATGTCCCGCAAGGGCCTCGGCATGGCCACTGTGCAGGAGGGCGCGAAGCTAGTGGGCATTATCAGCGACGGAGACCTGCGGCGCCTGCTCGAGCGTGACGGCCCGGCGGCGCTCGAAAAGACGGCGGGCGAGGCGATGAACCCGACACCGAAGACGATTGCGTCAGAGGAGTTGGCGGTCCGCGCGCTGGGCGTGATGGAGGGAAAGAAGATCACCGCCCTGGTGGTGGTCGATGCGGCGGGAGCTGTCGAAGGCGTGCTGCATCTGCATGATCTGTGGGGTACGGAGCTGATGTAGCGGCGGCCTGGCACCAGATTCGATTTTGCAACTTCGAGAGCCTCTGAGGGTGGCCCTTGCCACAAACGGTTAGAATTGAATTTTGTTCCTCATCTGCAAGATTCATCATCGGAAAGCAAAGTCGAACGCATGCATCGTTGGTCTAAACTCTTCATTCCTACGCTTCGCGAGGCTCCCACAGACGCCGAGGTTGCCAGTCACAAATTTCTTCTCCGATCCGGATACATCCGGCAGCTTGGTGCGGGCATTTACTCCTACCTGCCGCTCGGGCAGCGCTCGATCAACAAGATCATCGCCATAGTACGCGAGGAGATGGATAAGATCGGACAGGAATTTTTGCTGCCCGCGCTCCACCCGCGCGAGGTGTGGGAGGCGAGCGGCCGCTGGTCGGCTATGGGCGACAACCTATTCCGGCTAAAGGACCGCAAGGGCGCGGACCTGTGCCTGGGCATGACGCACGAAGAGGTCATGACCGACATTGCCCGCAAAGAGCTGCGCAGCTACAAGCAGCTCCCGCAGGTCTGGTACCAGATCCAGACCAAGTTTCGCGACGAGCCGCGCCCCAAGTCGGGCCTCCTGCGGGTTCGGCAGTTCATCATGAAGGATGCGTATTCCTTCGACATCGACAAGGCTGGACTGGACAGGAGCTTTGACCTGCATGACGCCACATACCGCCGCATCTTTGAGCGGTGCGGGCTGCCCTTCGTTGCGGTTGAGGCGGACTCGGGCGCCATGGGCGGCTCCCAGTCGCAGGAATTCATGGTCTATACCGACGCGGGCGAAGACCTGATTGCAAGCTGCCCCAATTGCGGCTATGCGGCCAACATGGAGAAGGCGACGTCGCGGCTTGCTGCGGCGGAAGATCCGCCGACAATTGGAGACGGCACCCCGGAGTTGGTGCACACTCCTGATCAGAAGACGATTGAGGATGTTGCGGCGTTTCTCCAGGTCGAGCAGTCGCAGCAGATGAAGACCATGGCTTACATGGCTGATTTTCGAGGGACAGGCAAAGAAATTGCCGCGAAGCTGGTGCCAGTTGTAGTTTTCTTGCGCGGCGATCACCAAGTCAACGAGGCCAAGCTCCATGCAACCGTGGGTGCGGTTGAATTGCGCCTCATGCGCGACGAGGAGATTCACCAGATTTTCGGTTCCGCCGCTGGCTATCTTGGTCCCATCGGGCTGACTGCTGCGGCAAAGATTGCATCCGACGGTGTAACCGTGATTTTGGACCGGGCACTCGAAGGCCGCACGAACCTGATCGCGGGAGCCAACAAAGAGGAGTATCACCTCCGCAATGTAACTCCCGCGCGGGACTTTCAGGTGACGGTGATTGCAGATATTCGCAATGCCGCCGAAGGGGAGGGGTGCCCCACCTGCGGCACCCCGCTGAAGGTTGCAAAGGCGGTGGAGGTCGGTCACATCTTCAAGCTGGGTTACAAATATTCGCAATCCATGGGCGCCTCGGTGCTCGATAAGGACGGCAAAGAAGTCGCTCCCATCATGGGCAGCTAC
>JANXZS010000105.1 GCA_025355385.1 Acidobacteriaceae bacterium
TTTTACGCGCGACTGGCAACGGGTCCGTTGTATCGACCCTGATGCGGATACGTCGATGCTGGAGGCACTGGAGGTCGAGGTGAGACGGCGACTGACGGAGGCTGCGGACAGCACGAAGCCGGTAATGCAGGTGATAGAGGATTCGTTCTCCAATGCGGTTCAGATGACCGAGGCGAAGGGGTGCCTGGCGGAGTCGATTCCTGCAGAGCTGGAGCAATTGATGCGCCTGTATGTGGAGCCGGAAAAGCGACACCGGGAAGTGCGCAGGAGCGGGCGGGGAGCCATCCTGAACAGAATGCGCACGCAGTTCGACAGGGTAGGTGCATGGGATCTGATGCGCAAACGGATCGCGGCCTCAGCTTATACCAAGCCGGGTGATCCCATGCGTATCGATTGTGGCTACAGACCAAACGGCGTGGTGAAAATGTTTCATGCGGTTTCGCTCGAGAGCGACGCTGAGATGGCCAAGGTGTTGGCGTTCAGCGCTCCTGTGCTGGCGGAGGGAATCGCGCGGGTGGAGCAGGCAATGCTGGAACTGACTGCGGTGATCGAGCCTCTGGCAGAGATTAGGGGGGCGAGTGAGGACGAGGACCGCATATCCCAGTACCGATTTGCGGTGGAGACCATGGAGCAGCGGATGATTCGCGTGCTCACGACGAACGACCTGGCGCGGGTGGCAGAGACGGCGCGGAGAGAACTGCGAATCTGACGTGGACTGAGAAGGAATGGCAGAGGCATGGCGACGGGCGCCATGCCTTTTCTGTTGCTGGCGCGAAGACGATGGCAGAACTTTCCACTGGGGGAAGGCGGTCTTCCGGAGAACTAACATCTTTCGTCAGTTCTGGGCATGGCAGTTGACGCTGTGCCTTTTTCTTTGGGCGCGAAGGCTGCAGCGCTCACAGTGGTGCTTTTAGAGGAAATGGTGCCGTTGGGAAAAGATGAAGCTGCTCTAAGAGGTCGTGGCTGTATGGACGGGTTTGGTTATCAGGAAAAGGGGCGAGCACATTGAAGCTGATGGAACCGATACGAAGTGCGTGGAAGCGTCTGGGTGGCGTAGAAGCCGGGGAAGACCACAAGACTGAGGGGCAGCGCAAGACGCAGATGTTGCCGTCGATATTGACTCCACACCCGTCCTCTGCCAACTTGATGCCGAAACCTACGTCCACCAATCTTCGCAAATTTGGGGAGACGCCGCTGGTACGGCGTGCGATCAATGTAATCAAGGATCGCATCGCCAGTCTGGACTGGCAAATCAAGCTGAAGCGGGGAGTCGCGCCAGGAGACGTAAGAGACCTGGTGTTACGTATGGCGGCAATTCGCAGGGCACTAGAGGAACCGAACGAAAGCGACTCCTTTCGCACGCTGGTGGAGCAGGTGCTCGAAGATGCGCTGGTGGGCGGGTTCGGTGCCATCGAAGTCGATTTGACAGGCGATAGCGAACGGCCCTTTGCGCTTTGGCCGGTGGATGGAGCAACGATCCGGATCAACTCCAAATGGGATGGCAGGCAGGAGACACCGCGCTACGCGCAGGCCACGGGCAGGATGGGGCCCGACGCTTCGATTCCGCTGCGGGATGATGAGCTGATTTATCTGCGTATGAATCCCCGTACGCACACGCCATTTGGTTTGGGACCGTTGGAGGTTGCGTTTGAAACAGTGAACGCTTTTTTGAGTGCCAACCGGTTTGCGTCGAAGCTGGCGAGCAATTCGGTGGTGCAGTATGCGTTGTGGTTGGGCGAGACGACCCCGGCGCAACACGAGCGGCTGATCCGCTGGTGGCAGGATGAAATTGAGGGTACGGGGCGGGTACCGATCCTGAGTTCTGAGCAGAAGCCGGAGGTGCTGCGCTTCAGTTCTGGCACGGATGCCGACCTGCGGCTGAACTGGCAGGAATTCCTGATGCGCATGGTGGCGAATGCGTTCGGTTTGCCGCCCATGATGCTTGGCCTGGAGCACGACGTGAATCGCTCTACTGCGGCGGAGCAGGGTAACGAGGCGTTTCGCAGTGCGATTGCACCGCTGGCGAAATTGCTGGCGGAGCACCTGACCAGGGATGTGCTGGCGAAGAAGCTGGGGTGGCGGGAGTTTGAATTTGTCTTCAACGAGCTGGATGCACGCGATGAGATGACCGAGGTCCAGATCCAGACTTCGCTGTTGAAGGCGGGTGTTCTGACGGTGAACGAAGTGCGTTCGATGCGTGGGCTGGGACCCCTGCAGACGAGTGCGGAGGAAGCGATCGCAGGCACGGCGGAGCAGGCTGTATCGCCTGCGGCTGCAACTGCGGACATGGTCGCGTATTCACGGGGCAGAAGCGAGTGGCTGGATGCGCGAAACGAGGCAGGATTGAATCAGGAGAGCGAATGAGACTCGAAGCAATGGCTGTAAAGATTCCTGCATTCGCAGGCCATCCAAACCGGATTTCGTTTGAAGGTGTGCTGACGCTGGTTGATGTAGCCAGCGATAAGGCTCCTTCCGGGGCCAGAGGTCACCGTGTGCTGTTGACGAGTGCGGCGGCTATGACGGCATTGCCCTCCTTGCTGGGGATGGCGGTGGACTACAGGCCGGGTTGGGATGGGCACGATGCGCGGAGGAAATGCGGGATCATCACCGAAGCGGACGTGGAAGGTAATGCGTTGCGGGTGAGCGGCTACCTCTTTGGAAGGGATTTTCCCGAAGTCCAGGAGCAGATGAAGCGCGGCCGGGAAGGGACCATGGGAATGTCCTACGAGCTGGCGGATGCACACGTGGAAGACATGCGGGCCGAGGTATGGAGGCTTAGCCGGGCTACGTTTACGGGTGCAGCAATTCTACTGCGGGAGAAGGCCGCGTATGGCAGCACGTCGTTTCGTCTGACGCAGTGCCGGTCAACGATGCGTCAGCTGGCTCGGGTAGCAGAACCAACACGACTCGCAGCGCGATGCTCGAAAAACGGTTCGTCGACGTGGGCGGGAGAGATCTTGAGAGAAAGGGAAGGACACAGATGGAATTAGGCAATCAGGAAGTACTGGAACCG
The DNA here is from genome assembly GCA_025355385.1 of Acidobacteriaceae bacterium. Lineage (GTDB taxonomy): Bacteria > Acidobacteriota > Terriglobia > Terriglobales > Acidobacteriaceae > JANXZS01. The sequence continues at coordinate 3,014 of JANXZS010000105.1, forward strand.
GGAGTTGCCAGCATGGAGCGGCTGGAGGCTGCAGCAACTTTGCTGGAGAAGATGGTGGCATGGCTGGACGAGCGACAGATCGCGCTTGCGGGGGATGTCCAGAAGATTGTCGCGACGGTAGAGCAGAACAGCGACATCAGCCGCAGGGAACACGAGCTGGAGGGCAAGCTGGCGGCGGCTGAAGAGCAGATCGCCGAGCTGAAAGCCCAGGGGTCGCACACCGAAGTGAAAACGGTTGCGGCTCGGAAAACGCTGCCCGCCGCTACGGTGCAATTGCTGAGCAAGCAAGGGCTTGACGAGCTGGATCGAGTCGACGCGGGCGCGCTGGATGCCGCACTTGCGGGATTGAGCCTGGAGCAGAGGATCGCAGTGAAGGCGCAGCTTCTTCGCGCAGGATCGCTGAGCTAACGGGCTGCTGTCCTAGCGTGCGCCTCCTCAGGGCCCAAAGGACTATTCGGCAGCCTGGTAGAAAACGCACTGTCGCTTGAAACGAGTGGTTATCGCACTCGTAAGAATCCATCAAGTAAAGAACTACAGCCTGAGAGCAGGCAGAAAGACACTATGACCGCAAATTTTCTCGACATCCATTCCGCTGCTGACTTCATCGGACCCGGCGCCATTGAACTGCCGATGTACCAGACCGAGATCACGGACATCGTTCGTCGACGAGGACTATTCGGGCAGCGTATGAAGCAGATTCCCGCGACCGGCCACCCCTCGCGTTTCTTCGAAGAGATCGGGATCCCGTCTCCGAGCACTTCCGGCTTTGTAGATCCCCGGAACATCGTAGCGCCGGTGGTTAGCCCGACGCGCGTGGAGCGCAGTGTTCCCTTGAAGGCGCTCGTGGCACAGCTGAATTACAACCTGTTTGACATTGAGCTGGGCACCCAGCAGAAGCAGTTCGCCTATCTGCAGGCGAAGGACCTGGTGGACACCATCGATGGGGTGATGCGCACACACGACATCGGGCTGTGGAATGGCGCAGACACATCGCTGAGCACGCCAACATCGACACAGTACTACGGCGCCTCCGCGCAGATTGCAGCCGGCGGGAATACTACGACCATTGGGACGGGAGAGAGCATTGTGGATGGATTGAAGTCCACGGTGGCGCAGATGGTAGCGAGCAGCGGATATGCCGTTCGTCCCACGGCAATTTATGCCAATCCTGTTCTGCTTGACCTGATTGACCGCGAGATGAAGAGCGAGTTCAACGTTGTCCTGAGTACGAAAGAGATCGGGGCGGGTTTCACGGTGAAGACGCTTTCAACACAGGCCGGCGATCTGCCTCTCATTCCCGAGTGGGCGCTGAGCTATTCAGGTATACCGGGATCGGGGTCGGCGGTGCTGCCTGCTTACATCGTGACCGAGGACCTGATTGAGTATCACTGGTTGAGCGATCCTTCTCCCCGCGTTTTCCAGCTCGGCGTTCCGGGATCGCTGGCTTCACAATACGTCGTTGTCAAGTTTGGCGGCGTTGTAGTGAAGGGTGCTAACTATGCGCACTACCAGGTACTGGTCGGTCGCTAGAACATTTCCCTAAACACGAAAGGGAAGAATTGGCGCATCCGGATCGAAGGTTTGCTTGAAGCAACCACTTCAAGGCGGTTCGATACGGATGGCAATAGCGGGGGGCTGATCGAGGATCAGGCCCCCGCACTGATGTTTCCTGCGAGGGAGAACCAGCAGACTCGTCACAGCGACTGTGGCGGATTAGATGAAGGTGGACATGGGATATCTGCAGCCGACGGACTACGAGAATTTCGGATTGGCTCCGAACACGACAGACGACTGGGTTACGGCAGCTTCCGTGCTGATGGATGCGCACTGTCGGCGAACGAGCCTGAATGCGACGCAGTATGTAGAGAGAATGCGCGTCGTTGAGGGCAGCCAGAGCGTTCGACTGACTTACCTGCCATTGGCAGTGGTTGCGCCGGCCATATCGCCGCTGCTAACCGTAAGAGCCCGTTATGCGCGGCCCCGACGAGGAGAAATTGCCCTGCAGCCGATGGCGGCAGAGGTAGCCTGGGCATTTTCGCTGCCGGGGACATGGACTACGCTCGATGGCTCGATGCTCGACTTCGTGGTTGATACCGGCGAGGTAACACTGCCTTACAACATTCTTGGACTTCCTTACACCGAAGTGGAAGTGACGTATACGGCAGGGCTGGGTGAGATTCCCGATGCGATCAAGAGCGCATGCGCACAGATTGTAAAGAATGCTCAGGCGACGCCCTCTCTCAATGTGAAATCGACAAAGCTGGACACGATGCGTATGGACTACTTCGCGGGCACGCTGCTGGACGAGCAGGTGAAGGCGCTGTTGCGACCGTATGTCTCGTGTCGATTGGGGTAGGGATATGGGAGCGGATGTAAGCGTACGGAATTCGTCGCAGGCCGCACAACGAGCTGCGGATGCGCTGTTACGGTCGCTGGGTGGTGCTTCAGTATTGCTGCGATTGCCGAGCAGTCCCTGTATCACGGACGGTGACCAGTTGGGTCTGGGAACGGGATCCTATGCGGATCTTGTCCTAGGCCCTGCCGTCTTTCGCCGCTCGCGGGCCGCGATGCATGAGAGCACCGAGGGCGGGTGGGAACTACTGCTGTCGGCGAGCGCCGTAGAGGCGCAGGTGAGTACATCCCAACTGGATTCCGCCGAAGTGCTATTCGCTCAGGCGGTATCGCTCATCGTGGGGACTAAGACATTTCTGATTGAGGCTATCTCAGCTTCGGAGGTATTCGGACGGGTATACCTCTACAGGCTTCTTTTACGCGAAGCGTTGCCAAAAGCGCAGTAGACGGGAGTGAGGCGGGATGATGGTGGATACGAAGGACGCGTTTTATGTTGCGCTGCGGGACAGATTGAGGACGGTGAATCCCGAACGCAAAATGCTGGTTCGTGGCGCGCTACGGCCGGCAATTCTGGTAGAGGATGCCGAGCCCGTCAGCGAGAAGATGCCGCGGGATGTTTATGTGCTGAGATGGACGGAGTTGGGCAGCGACCCATCATTGCCCCAGACGATGGCAATTACGCGTTGCGAGATTCATTACTGCACCGTCGGTACCGAGGATGCCTGCGGGCTGGATCGGGGCAAAGCATTGGCGGCAATGGATGCGGACTTGAGGGCGATCCTAAAACCGCCTTCGACGCCAGGAATGAACTACAGCTCCACTCCTGCGACGGCCACCGGAGTAACCGTGTTCTGGACGGAACCGCTGTTTTTTCCGACGAAAACAACTCGTGATTCTCTTGAACGTGTGGCGAGTGTCACCGTCCTCGCGCGGTGTGTGGAAGGAGTGCAATGAGCACAACAACGACCAATGTTACAGGCTCCGCAGTGAATGCTTCGGCTCCGATCATACGACGCGTACGGGCGTATTTCTCCCCGGTGGACCGCACCTCCCCGGCCCCCGTTCCATTTGACACTGCGCAGTCCGGCCGGTTCGATCTTGAGAGTCCACCGGCACCATGGGTGGATCTTGGCTGGGTAGACAACTTCACTCGCAAGTCGACGAGTGAGATCGGCCCATTGGCGGCAGGCGCCCCGGCGATAAGCGTGGTGCAGGTTCGACACAAGGTGGACGCCTGGGTTTCGCTACGCTTTCTGCATTGGGGAAAGCTGCAGATGGCCTTGGCGGCAGGGTCGGATCACTGGAACTTAATTGCTCCGCCAGGACAGAGCGGGACGGATGCCGTATCTCTTGCAACTGGTTCCACGGCGACAGCGCTCATGATGAGCGTTACTGACGCGGCAGAGTTCAGTCGAGGACAGGCGATTGCTGTAGATGTGGACTACTCCGGGCAAACCGGTTACGTGGGGAGCGGCGCCTCGTCTGCTTACGTTGGCAATGCGCGTGCCTTACAGGAAGATTTGAACTATGTGCGGCGGGTGACATTGAATGTCGCTCAGGTTGCCGCAGTAAATGGGAATTGCGTTCACCTGACCGCACCCCTCGTGGCGGGTGCTCCATCCACCGCGATGCGGGTGCAACCGGTAAACGGATTCATGGACCGTGAGGGTGGGACGTTTTTTCAGGAATGGTCAGCGCTGTTTGTGATGCAGGGCGAGGAGGGCGAGCGGATCCTTTACAACTATCCGCGTCTTCAGGCGATGAAGGGCGGACAGGAAGCTACGCAACCCGTCGCGGGAACGCTCAAAATGATCTGCCTTACGGCGGAATTCCGCGCGCTGCCTGTAAGGGACGGCAGAGACGGGCAGCCGACTCTCTGCTATCGCAGCTTTCTGCCGGGGACTGGGATGCCTCTCTAATGTTCTGCAGCAGGCATGCGGTGATGTCTGCAGAACACGGGCACGAGAACAGAACTCTACAGAAAGGACCATGAGTGAAAATAACAGTAGACGTGCTAGATGGGCGAGGGCCCCTCGACTATAGCTCTGACATCGAGGCGAAGCACCCTTTAAGGATTTTTAGGAAGCTCAATGAGCCCTCGACATGTACCTTTGGAGTACTTCAGACCAACAATACGACACTGCCGTTGTTACGTAATGCACGGGTGGTCATCGCTAATGACAATGGTCTTCTTTACTTTACGGGCTACCTGGTGACCGAGCCGGTAATGGAGTATTTAGGAACCGGAACTGAAGGACCTGCTTTTTGTGCGGTTGTTTCTGCGATCAGTGACGAGATTCTGCTGGATAAGCAGGCGCTTCCACGCAGTAGCAGTTCCTCGGGGCAGACGGTCTCAACGCTTATGGGCAACCTAACTACAAATGCGGGCGGCCTGATTAATTTTACTGGGATGACTGGTTCCCAAGAGCTTGGGCAGTTCAGGCCCATCGAAACGCAAACCTGGTCACAGAACGCGCACGCGCTGACGTCGAGTGCCTGCACGAGCTATAGAGTTTTGAACGGGAGCCTGAGTCTGGCGACGGTTGGCACGACCGTGCATCCATTGAACGAGGTCGACGGGACGCTTCAGCTGGATGCGTTCACCGCCTCCAGAGCGAAGATGCTTGTGAATGATGTAACCCTATGTGGTGAAGAAGAGCCCGAAGCCTATGTGACGGAGTTGTTCCAGGGGGACGGAACAACCGTGGCGTTTAGCTTAGCAGCGAAGCCATTCTCCCCTGCGAGCAGCAGCAAGTTCTGGTATGAAGATAGCTTCGATGCACCAGAGATTGATACCCGGATGTGGCACGTGGTGGATCCAGGAGGCCATCTGGCTGTGACCAGCGCAGGGCTCACGTTTAGCGGTGGAAGCGGAGTTGAAGGACAGACCTACCTTAGATCGGTGGATACCCTTGAGGTAGGCGGATCGATCCTCGTCGAGGTTAGTGGTGTGATCCTGGGCGCGGGAAGCGATGGTCTACTGCTGAGCCTCAGCGGCGGAGAGGGAACGGAAGCGAGTTGCTTTGCTGGAATCCGGGTCAAGCAAGTTGCTGGAGCTACCTATCTGGTGCCGGTCATAGGTGGGGCCGAAGCGGGCGCGCCTATTGGGATCAGTGTCGGACATTTATACACGCTACGATTGCATATTTATTGTATGGAACAACAACGTGTACTAGAAACCTTCTACTCTGTCGGCGATACCGGACTCCAGCAATTCGGCGGAGGTCTGATCCCTGCGGCTGCCACCGTGCTGATGGAAGTTCAGGAATCGATGAACGGCATACCTGCCGCCGCCCTGATCCTCTATGACGGCACGGTTAGCCAGGCTCCTGCGATGTGCAACCTAATGCTTGCGAGCGATAGTAGCCTGACTGGAAGCGTGCGAAGCCTGCGGGTACAAGAGAATGGCCCGGTGTGGGTAAGGACCGCACCGCAAAGTGGCGAATGGACAACGAAGCGGGTCGCTACCAATAGTTCCATTGGTGACTGTAGTCTGGATAGTGCGGGAAACGTGCGATTCTTTGCTGGCGCTATTCCGTCGGCTGGTGACTGTATCAGTATTTGTTACAGAACTCGGCGGCGATCCGTTGCGCGGCTTTCACAGAACGCGAATGTGGCAAAAGAAGGGGCTGGCAGTCTTCCGGGGACTTCTCGCACAGCAGGAACGTTGACGCGACCCAAGGCGAGGAGCTCGGCGGACTGCGAAAGCGGCGCGCTCGCGATACTGAACAGTTCCTGCAGCCGTTCCGCCGCTATCGAAGGCAGGTATGTGATGGCCGTGATACACGGGGATCCTCAGCCCCAAGACGACGTGTGGCCGGGAGACCTGCTGGCAATTGACTTCGCGCCAGGAGACATCCAGGCAGAAGTTGTGGTTCGTGAGATTAAGCTGGAGGGGATGGCGACTGCGCCGGGATTAATCCAATACAGCATGCACTTTGCGAATGACTGGGCGCGACAGCTTTCCATCGAGATGTCTCACGCTATAGCAGCGGACGCGTGGATTCCGCAGAGTCCGAACGTCCCGGTACTAGGCAATCTTCCCAATCTGGTTGTGCGTGTGACTGGCGGAAGCATTGCGGTGGATGCTGGTGTGACGCCTCCGGTTGGAGGTGGGTTCGAAGTCCGCCGGCGGGACGGGGCCTTTAGAGCAGGGACAGACAGCGATCTGGTGCTTCGCAGTCCGGTGCAGCATTTCAGCATCCTGCGTTGGGCAGCGCCTGAACAGTACTACATCCGGATGTATGACGGTTCGAACCCGCCTGTGTATTCGCGGGTTTCGAGTGCTGTGTTCCTGAACTTACCAATGTGAACGGGGCCGAACTGGCCGCAGCGTTCGAGAGTCACGACCGGGGACAGCCGTCTCCCGAGATCAGCAGGGATAGAGACATGAGTGAATTTGAGGCGCAGGTGCTGGCGGATCTGTGCGTACTGAAGAACCAGATGGCGACACTTCTGGGCGATGGTCAGACGGGACGATTGTGTGCGCTGGAAAGGCGGGTTGAACATCATGAGCTTCGCTGGCAGAGGGCTAAAGGTTTTGCGGTTGCTACGGGCTCGCTTTTCGCGCTCTTGCGGCTGGCGGTAGAAGTGATTCGGCGGCATTAGTTGCGGCTGGAAAAGAAGCGGCAATGCGGAATGGTAGAGCGCGCCGCCGTTGTAAACTTTTGCCGCTATCGGAGGAGACAAATTAATGGGCGATCTTCGTATTTGGATAAAAGGACTGTTGGCCGCGACGATTCACGGTGCGGCCATCTCAGCAACGGCTGCCATCGTGGATCCAGTCGCGTTTGCAATGAGCAGAAGCGGACTGCAGCATCTCGGTGCCGTAGCGGGTATCAGCGCAATTTTCGGAGCTGCCAGTTATTTTGCGCAGTCTCCCATACCAGGCAAGTAACAACGCGGTTGGTAATCGACGAAATGAGGACGCAGTGAGCGGAGCAAATACGTTTTTTTTGGATCTGGTATTGGCTGGAAAGAAGATTGAAGACTTTTTGACCAGCGTAGTGAAGGGCGCAAGGGCGCTGGGATTGATCTGGGGAGCCCTGTCCGGGCCGGTGCTTGCGGCGGCGGCGGCCGTATTCTACGACGTCGTGAAGACGGTGGCCGCGGCTGAGTCCGCGGCATCGGCAGCATCGACCGGAAACGTGACGGGTGCGATTACGTTGAGCGAGACAACCCTGGGACTAGTGCAGCAGATCATTTCTGATTTCAAGGCCGGCGAAGGCACGATCCTCGCCGACTTCAAGGCCTTGGGTATCAAGCTGCATTAGAGGCAGAGCGCGGCGCGGTTGGGTCGTGGCAGGTTGTGGAACTTATCGGATGTCGTTGATCCATGGAGAAAAGATGCAAATTCAAGAGTTTTATCCCGTGATGCCCGAACAGTTCGCGAAGGTAGCGGCAGGGCTTAGAGCGAAGGGGCTCAACGTCAGCGGGACACACGGAGAGGTTCGGCAGTTTGGCGCGGATGTGAAGTTTGATTTTGTGGCGGCGACACTGACGATCACGGTGGTGAGCGCTCCTCACTTTCACAACCTGCAACAGTTCAGTGAGCAGGTACGTGAGGCCGTAAAAACCTTGCTGGAAACATAGGGGTCTATCCGGCATCAATGGAGAGACCGCGCTTACTTAGGAGGTTAGCCGCGCATGCCCAGGGCTTTTATGAAGTAGCAAGATGCAGTGGGTGTTTCGCCCGCGAATTGGTCATAGGGCTTTGCCTTCGCTGCGTTCAATAAAAACACCAGTCCATGGAGACAAGAACGGAATCGCCGCAACGTATAATTTTCGCATGGAACAAGCGGCAGTGGTCAGTGTGGTGATGGGGAGTACGAGCGACTACGAGGTGCTCAAGACCGCGGTGGACCTACTGAAGGAGTTTCTTATTCCTTATGAAGTGCGAGTGATCTCGGCACATCGCACGCCCGACTTGCTGTTTGAGTATGCGGAGCAGGCTGAGGCCCGGGGACTTCGAGTGATAATCGCCGGGGCCGGCGGGGCGGCGCACCTACCGGGAATGCTTGCGGCGAAGACACTAGTACCCGTGCTCGGAGTACCCGTACCATCGACGATCCTGAACGGCATTGACTCTCTCTTGTCGATTGTGCAGATGCCGAAAGGCGTCCCGGTGGGAACGTTGGCGATTGGTAAGCCGGGAGCAGCAAATGCCGCCTTGTTCGCAGCCGAGATATTGGCGCTCACGGACTCTGACCTAAGGGAAACACTACTTGCGTGGCGGGAACGCAACCGGCAGGAAGTGCTAGTCATGGAGCTGCCCCTGTGAGCGCGATTCTTCCGGGTGCAACGATTGGGATACTTGGTGGTGGGCAGCTGGGGCGCATGACCGCGATGGCTGCGCGCTCACTTGGGTATAGAGTGCAGGTAATGGATCCGGACCCTTCGTGTCCCGCTCGGTTTGTGGTGGATGCCTGCTTCGAGGGTGGGTGGGATGATGTACGTACAGCTGCAAATCTGGCCCGGGGATGCGATGTGGTCACGCTCGAAATAGAGCAGATCACGATCGCATCTTTGGAGGCAGCAAAGAAGTATGCACCGGTGCGACCGGGACCTGGACTCATGCGAATAGTGCAGGATCGAATCCTGCAAAAGAACTGGCTCAAGGATCATGGTTTTCCTCTCGGCGACTTCCGCGCGGCACAGACTGAAGAACATTTGCTCAGTGCGATTCCAGAACTGGGTGGCCGATGCTTTGTAAAGAGTGCGCAAGGCGGATACGACGGACGCAGTCAGGTGAAGATTGGTTTCGACGCTGCGTCGACATCCAGGCAGGACGTGGGTCGAGAGGTTTGGGCGTTGTTAGGTAATGCGCCGTGCCTTGTGGAAAGGGCTATTGATCTGGACCAGGAAATCTCAGTGATGGTAGCGCGGTCGCCGAGCGGACAGGTTGTCAGCTTCCCTTCTGCTGCAAATCATCATGAGAACCAGATACTGGTCTGGAGCGTGCTGCCGTCCTCAATCGCACCGGAGTTGGAGGTAAAGGCGCAGCAGATGGCTCGCGACCTTGCGAACCAACTTGGGCTCGAAGGACTGTTGGCGGTGGAAATGTTTCTCACGACGGATGGGCGGCTGCTGATCAATGAACTAGCTCCGCGACCCCATAACAGCTATCACGCCAGCGAGAGGGCGTGCGTAACCAGCCAGTTTGAGCAAGTGGTGCGCGCCGTATGCGATCTTCCGCTGGGAGACACTAGCATTCTTCGACCCGCTGCGATTGCGAACTTGCTGGGCGATTTGTGGTTGGACCATGAGCCGAAGTTTGATCGCGCGCTGGAGATTCCGGGTGTGGGGCTGCATCTTTATGAGAAGTCGCTGCCGCGGAAGGGGCGCAAGATGGGG
>JANXZS010000122.1 GCA_025355385.1 Acidobacteriaceae bacterium
GTCATCCTCCAGAATGGAGTTGCAGACTGCTACGCACTCGTCACAGATGTAGGCGCGTGGATAATCGCTGGGTGACGAGATCAATTTAGCCACGGCGTCCTGCGACTTATGGCAGAACGAGCAACGAAGTGTGTCGTCAGATCCCGTACGCGTTTTCATTCTGCAACTCCTTCTGGCACCTTTTGCGGCCTTACTGTCAAATCAGGTGCGGGGCCGGTCAATAATTTCGTCAATGATGCCGTATTCCTTCGCTTGTGGGGCGTTCATGATGAAATCGCGTTCCACGTCGCGTTCAATTCTTTCCAGCAATTGCCCGGTGTGCTTGGACATCAGCCGGTTGGTGATATCGCGGATGCGAAGAATCTCGCGAGCGTGAATATCAATATCAGTTGCCTGGCCCGAGAGCCCGCCCATGGAAGGCTGATGGATGAGGATGCGGGAATTAGGCAGGGCAAAGCGCTTTCCCTGCGTTCCAGACATTAGCAGGAAGGCTCCCATGCTTGCCGCCTGGCCAATGCAGTAGGTCACCACATCATTCTTGATGAACTGCATGGTGTCATAGATTGCCAGGCCCGCAGTGATGGAGCCACCCGGGGAATTGATGTAGAGCTGTAGGTCCTTTTCCGGGTCTTCGCCGGACAGGAAAAGCATCTGGGCGATGATGACGTTGGCGACCTGGTCGTCAATCGGGGTACCGAGGAAAATAATGTTATCGCGAAGCAGGCGGGAGTAAATGTCGTAGGCGCGTTCGCCTCGACTCGTCTGCTCAATCACCATGGGGACTAATGCCATCTTCTGTTACTCTCGCTCTCCAGAGCCAACTGCTCCGGCGGATAACCTAGGGTCAGGAGCAGGCCGTAACTCTGTGCCGGCTCAGGCATAACTTGCTGATTCTGCTCTAGGACACCAGTCTGTCGTAGAGCACGTTTCCAGTTTTTTCTCTTCTTAATTGTTCCCGGATTCTAGCGAGGCTACCGTCTTCAGTCAAACGCGCGCGCAGGGCCTCTACAGGTTCCCGCGTCTGCAGGGAGATAACCTGCAATTCCTGTTCCACTTCATCGGCGCCAAGTTCAATTTTTTCTTCTTCTGCAATGCGATCCAGGATCATTGAGCCCTTGACTTCGTTCTGGGCGGAGTCGTGCTGCGCCTCCCGCAGGCGGTTGAAATCAAGCTTGCGCATATCCTCAGCGCGCATGCCCTGCTGGGCAAGGGCGCGTAGACCCCGATCAAGGCGCGTATCCACCTGTTGCTGAACGAGCGTCTCGGGAACCGGAAAATCGAACTTGGCGATCAAAGCAGCGATCATCTTATCTTTTGCCTCGGCCTCAAGACGCCGCCGCTTGTCATTCGCCAGATGCTCGCGAAACTTCTGAGTGAAGGCATCGAGGTTATCGTATTCGCCGAGCTCTTTGGCAAATTCGTCATTCAACTCGGGAACAATACGCTTCTTGATCGCCTTCACTTCGACGTCGTAGGCGACCGTCCTGCCAGCCAGATTGCGCTCATTGAAATCGGCCGGGTAGGTTACTTCAAACTTCAACTGCTGGCCCGGCTTGGCGCCGCGCAGAGCATCGTTAAAAGAATCCAGGGTGTCCTTGCCACCAACTTCGATAACGACGTCGTCGCCTTTTACAGGATCGGGCTGGGGAGCGGGCTGTTCTTCCCCTTCCACATTAAAATCTCCATGGAAGGAGATCTGGGCCCAGTCGCCATCGGCCAGGGCGCGGTCTTCGGTCACCGGCTCCATAATGGCGCGAGAGTCGCGAACCCGCTCAAGTTCAGCCTGATACTCTTCTTCGGTTAAGTCGGTCTCCGGCTTGGCGATCTTGACATCCTGATAACCCTCAACAGAGTAGTTTGGCAATACCTCAAAAGCAGCTTTGCAGTGGATGGGCTCCCCGTCGACGATGGTCAGCGACGTGATCTGGGGTTGCGAAACCGGCTGGAATTTCTCCTGCTCAATGAGCGCGCGGAAGCGATCAGGCACCAATGCTTCTATCACATCCTGCTTGATCTGCTCGGCGAAACGCGTGCGGATCAGCGACTCGGGAACTTTGCCGGAGCGGAAGCCGGGAATGCGCGCCATCTTCTGATAGCGCTTGGTCACGCTGCGGAAAGTCTTGTTTACTTCGTCCGCAGGAACCTCGATATCGACCTCGCGCGTGCAATCGGGGTTGAGCACGGGGCCGTGCGCGTGCTGGTGGTCATGGTCGTCGTGCTTATGGCCCTCATGGGATTGGGCGAGCTGCTGCTCCCCTTCAGCATTGGGAGTGGGTTCGGGAGTCGGGGTGGTTTCGAGTGTTTCAGTTGAGCTCAACGTGTGCCTTCCAATGCGCGCGCCCAACCTTTTGAGAATTGCATCGCGGCGCGTGAGCCGCCTCAAAGTGAGATGCGGGGTTGGGCGGTCTTCTTTACATGTTAAGTGGCTTTGGGGGGAGGGTCAAACCGCAGCCTGAGGGAAAGCAGTCAGTTTCCACAAACGAACCAACTTGGCGTATATCCAGTTGTGTTCGTGGAGCGACGGCTAATCCAAGTCCACTCTTATTATGTCGGGGTAAGAGAGCTATGGAAGCCGCGGAATCGTTATTGCCTGCTGTTGCAGGGGGTGGGGTGACTATGCCCTCATGTTCATCGTCCGCCGCGGGAAGGCAGAGTTGGAGGACACAATGGGGGAGATGGGCTGATGGACCGGCTTGCCTCCCCTTGTTCAACCGTGCTTTGGAAGATGCTATTTAGCTGGGGTGAAGAGCTGCAGGCGGACCTTCCAGGTGGTGGACTGACCGGGCTTGAGCGTGACCATACCCGTGTCCATGCCCTTCCAGACCTTGCTGAATGGATCCCCGAAGTTGTACTGCTCCTCGACGGCTATGAAGGACTTCTCCTTCGGCGCGTAAACCTGGACTGTCTTAATCTCCTTGGAGAGTCCTGCGATGTGAATCCCGTAATTGGCGGCGGGATCGCTGATATCCACCACGACCTGCCCCGTCGTGAACTTCAGGTGAGCGAAGTTGTCGTCGAGGAACTGATCGCCCAGTGGCTTGCCACCGGGCGCATTGAAGTCATAGGGAGTGCCTTTGACGGGGATGAGCTTCCCGGTGGGGAAGACGTCATCGTAGTTGTTGACCTCCGCGTACACGTCGGCGGGCACATGCAGGCGAGCCTGTTTGCGGTCGCCGCTGGGCAGATTGAAGTAGGGGTGCCAGCCAATGGCCATCGGTTCGGGTTCCTTGCCGACGTTCTTCGCGGTGATGGTGGTTTCGACCGCGTCATCTTTCAGGCTGATGACGACGGTGAGGTCTGTTTCGGAGAGCCAGTACCCGCCGAAGTTTCCCGCGTGGATGACGCCTGTTATGGAGGAGCCGTCGGGGCTGATCCGAATGTCTTCCGTCTTCCGGGCCAGTATGAGCCCATGCATGGCATGGGGCTCTGCGCCGGAGAGTTTACCTTTCCAGTTCGCCGGCAAAGTGAGCGTCTTGCCGTGCCAGGCCGTCGTCAAGGTCTTGCCGTCGGAGGAGACTTGGCCGCGGATACGGTTGGGGTAGGGAACCAGAAAGGCCCCGCCTAGGCTGAAGCTCTTATTGCCATAGGAATCGGACTCGTTGCCGTTGAGTATCGTGGCGGCTTCCGCCAGCGATGGAGCAGTGAATACTTCCACTGAACCCTTGCCGGGGATGTTGGCCATAATCTGATAAAGGTTCATGCCGCGCCCGGGCAGAATTGTCGCACTCAGAAACTCGGGTTTGGTGCCGTTCGAGGTTGGCTTGCGTTCCAGTTTCACAATTTTCTGGCCGCCCATCTCCATTGGATCGGCGAGGGCAAGGGGAGAGGCTGGCTTGGCCGCCTGGTCTGGCGGTGCGGCTTGCTTGCAGCCTGCGGTAAATATGCTGGCTACCGCCAGGACTACAACGGTGTGCTTGCGGATGACGCTCATGCGCATGGTTCGTTTCCTTCGTGTGTAAGAGGTGGTTCTCTTGCGGGAGACGTTTAGAGGACTTTCACCGCTACTATGCTCCATCCAACAGAATTGCAGGGCAGCTTTTCTTGACGGAAGGCTGCGCATACTTTCACCCCGTTTTTTGGACCTGCAGTGAAATGCTCTGCCCGGAAAGCAAAAATTAGCTCCCGGGCGGCACCGGTAGAAAATCGCCCTAATTCTACGCGCCATAATCGAATGGCGCACCTGCTGAGTGGGAACAGTAGAATCAGTCAATGGCTGAAACGTCCCGGCGCCCGCTCCACACCTCTCCGCGAACACTTGAGGAGTTGGGCCAGCGCGTCATAGCCTGCCAACGTTGTCCACGTCTGCGCCAGTATTGTTTAGGTATCGCCACCGCCAAAAAAAAAGCCTACAGCAGTTGGGAATATTGGGGACGACCCGTTCCCTCCTTTGGGGATCCGGATGCGCGGATACTGGTTCTTGGCCTGGCGCCCGGGGCCCACGGATCCAACCGCACTGGAAGGCCTTTCACAGGAGATGGTTCGGGAGCCTTCCTCTATCCGGCGCTCTACGCAGCTGGCTTTGCCTCTCAGCCAAACTCCACCTCTCGTGAGGATGGTATGAAGCTGACCGATCTCTGGATCAGTGCCACAGTCCGCTGTGCTCCCCCGCAGAACCGGCCGTTGCCGGAGGAGATCGCCAACTGCTCTAGTTACCTGGACGAGGAAATATCGTTGCTGACTCGACTGCGGGTGGTAGTTTGCCTGGGCAAAATCGCCTTTGATGCCTACCTGGCGTTTCTGCTCAGAACCGGGGAGATTGTCAGGCGCTCCGCGTTCACGTTCGCGCACGGAGCCGAGTACGGCTTTTCAAATGGGAGGTGGCTATTGGCCAGCTATCACCCCTCGCTGCAGAATACCAATACGGGTCGATTGACACGGGCTATGTTTGCAACGATTTTCGACCGCGCGCGAGAGTTGTCAGTTGCCTGAGTGTATTGGGGCTGGTTCTTGTGGAACACCTCGACGGGGACATCTTTTACCCGGTCGAACGGCATCCACTGACTTGCACGTTTTGAGAAAGCGCGGAGGAAGAAGAATGATAACTATTTTGATCGTCCTGCTGGTGTTGGTACTGATAGGAGCATTTCCATCGTGGCCTCACAGCCGCAGCTGGGGATACTACCCTAGTGGTGGAATTGGTCTCATCCTAGTCATCGTGGTCATCCTGCTATTGATGCACGTCGTCTAAGACGGATCCGCAGCATCGTCTGATGAGGTTTTTAAATTGGAGCGGGAGACCGGGATTGAACCGGCGACATCCAGCTTGGGAAGCTGGCGTTCTACCACTGAACTACTCCCGCCATTTATAATCAACAACTTAGCGATTTAAGAGGCCCTTACTGTCCAACTTGCTATAATTCGATGCGAAATCAGGGGCGCTAGAGCCGCACCGGAAAGCACGTGGACAGTAGATATGGACAGTAAGCAGACAAGCCATAGAGTTAACCTGCTACAGTATCGTCGAAGAGAGGGCAAGTGGCAATTCTTCTCAGTCGTCCGCAACGACGGGAAGCCGAATCCTCGACTCGTATTGATCGACGGCGAGCCGACCAGCTACAAGGGCGGCGGCGACTTCTACCTGGATTGGCGCGAGGACGGAAAGCGAAAGCGAAAGGCTGTCGGCGGCACACCCCGCGAAGCGCTCGAAGCCTGGCATTCCAAGACTGGAATCATAAACGGTGAAGTGGAGGCCGAACCGGAGCAGACGACAGCGCAGGATGAAAGCATTGATTCTGCCATCGCTAAATACCTGAAGACGGTGCAGGCCACGAAAGGCGCGGCTACTCTCCGCGCCTACACGACTGACCTACGCTGGGCGCGGCAGAACATCAAGCGCAACATCATCGCTCGGATTGGACGGGATGAACTCATGCAATTATTCGCCGCTGGCCGAGAACAGGGCCTGAACCAAAAGACGATCAATCGCCGCGTGACGGTGATGCTCCAGGTCGTACGCAATTCCGGATTCGATATCAAACTCCGCAGGGGAGATTGGCCCAGGACGGCTGAGAAGCAGATAGAGGTCTACTCGCCTGATGACCTGCGGCT
Source organism: Acidobacteriaceae bacterium (assembly GCA_025355385.1). GTDB lineage: Bacteria > Acidobacteriota > Terriglobia > Terriglobales > Acidobacteriaceae > JANXZS01. The sequence continues at coordinate 6,049 of JANXZS010000122.1, forward strand.
ATTCTTCGCCTCGTGCGATGCTGACGAACTCGCAATCTTCCAGGTCTTCCTCTGTACTGGCTTTCGTGCCGAAGAAGTATCAAGCCTCGGCTGGCGGGACATCCACTACGACACCGGAAAGATCAGCGTGTCGGCAAAGCCTGAACTTGGCTTCACTCCCAAGTCGTATGAAGTGCGGAACGTCGAAGTACCGCTGGCGCTACTCGCCACGCTCAAGGCGCGGCAGAAGCGTAGCAACTCTGCACTGGCATTCCCTGCACCGGCGCATCCCACTCGTCCTGGTTACGGCGGTGGAGTCGATGGGCACATGCTCGAAATGTGCAAGGCAATTGCATTACGCGCTGGACTCAATTGTGGGCGATGCGAAGGCACGTATACGATCAAGAGGAGTGCGATACGGAAAGAGAAGATCAGCTATCACTGCTCGACATCTCCACGCTGCTCACACTGGTATCTTCACAAGTGGCGGCACACATACGCGTCAAACATGCTGGCTGTTCTCGGGCTGAAAAAGCTGCAACTGGTTCTTGGGCACAAAGACATCGCTACGACCCAGAAGTATCTGCACCTGGTCGGTGAGGATGAAGTGAGGGATAAGATTGAGCAGTCTGCGCTGGCAGCGTATGTTTAGATATTCATTTAGGAAAAGCAATGGGCCGGAGCAATCCGGCCCTATTTCATGTGCTCACTAATAGTCGTAATCGTCATAGGATGCAGTTGGCCAGACGTAAACTGGAACGTCAAGTTTATCTTCCAAGAAATATTTAACAACATCCATCGCGTATTCCGCACTGTATTCGTGAGCCTCTAGTGGCTTCGATTCGATCTTGTCGCCGACACACTTCACACCTTCATCGGTGGCTGGTGGTGGGCACGGGCGATGGAATGAGTATCCACCGCCTGCAACCAGTTCTGCATATACTCGCTTGAATTTGTGGATAGCTGCTGGGGCGAGCACACCGGACTCGACCAGATGAGCCAGCGCTTGGTTTTTCAGCGAGTAGAACTCGTTCGTGTTGAAGCCTATCGACCTGTCATCCCTGCTCCGCTTACTGGCGCGATTTCCAGAGTGCAAAGCAAGCAGCACATCACCGCTAGACGCCTTCAGCCTACGTTCCGCCTTCTCCGCCTCTCTTTTCCGCTGCGGAATATAGCGAGGCGAAACTATAAGATCCGGAAATCCTTCACGTCGAATGCATATTGTCTTCGCGCCCGCAGCGAATGCGTGATCGTATATCTCCGAGATGCAATGCTTGATTGTTTCCTGGCTGATTATCGAGTACTCCATCAAATCTGGATCATCCTCAGATATCTCAGGATCGTAAGGGTAGCACCAGTTCCGATATCCGGTACTGCCGCACCGATCACATCCTGCGATATTCCCATTACCTACGCAATGCTGACACTCCTCATCCCCGATTATGTAAGTTTTATCAATCCTCTTTACTGCTTTTCCATCTTCCACTTTCGTTTCCATTCCGTTTGTTATCGGGCCGGATTACTCCGGCCCTACTTTGTTGGCGTCTCAAGCCGCTCTCAATCCCTGTGCGGCTACGGAAAGCTGTGGATCTTTGCGCGCTAGCCACATTGAGATCGTTGCCGGATCGAAGCGGCGTGAACCGGACAGAATAACAGACGGTATCTGTTTACGCTGTGCCATCCGGTAGACCGTGCATGACGACAGACCGATGAGTTCGGAAACCTCGTCAACCGTGAGCATGCGAGTGAATCCCGCAAGTGCGTTGATGACGCTGAACGGTGCTGTCGTGGGCACGATCTTACTCATGCCGCCACCGCCATATCATCATCACCGTGCGAATAGATCAGATCAGCCAGCGCATCGGGCGACTCTGGACACACAAGAGTATCGAGGCAGGCATCCATGGGCTGCGGGGGAAACGATAGAGTAGGTTTCACGATTGGATTCCGGTGCCCTGGTGGGCAACTTACACCTTTGGTCTTTGCCTTGGATCCAGGAGCACCAGGCAGTTGACCCAGCCACATTTCCACAGCAATCGGCTTAACGTCTCGCAGACGACCCATTCCCCACCGTGGAGCAATGAAGCTTGTCAACTGATGCTCGTAGACTTCCTTCGTCCGTGCTGTCTTACTGTTGCTTTCACCTAGCTCGGTCCGCCTATAGTGCTCGATGAGTTGGTTGATTGTTAGCGGGGTTGAACTGGTTTCAAGTGACTCGATGTTGATCTCGAGAGTGAGCCCCTCCACCCCTCGCAATGCCGATGCTCTGGACGGGAACTGTGCTTTCGTTCCGATGACCTTCTTGCGCTTAATCCGTTGGCCGCCTGATCCTGTCTCACGCCAACGGTACACCCACACATCCTGGCCGGTCTTGCGCTTTTCGATTGCTATAGAGCCCTGCTGGAAACGCGTACGTTTCAGGCTCCCGCGAATTCCCTTGTTGCTATGCGGCACGAAGCGCTCCGGAAGTGAAGGCCGTGGCGCACCATGTATCGAGTTCCGATACGCGAAATACTACCCGCCGACCTAGGCGAAAATGCGGAATGCGACCCTCCCTGGCCCAACGTAGCACTGTCACTGGATGAAGATTTAACAGGCCCGCTGCTTCTATCGCGGAGAAGAATGGTTCAAATCCTTTTTGGTGTGCCGTCGGAAATAAGGACGGTTCGGTGA
>JANXZS010000159.1 GCA_025355385.1 Acidobacteriaceae bacterium
GCATTCGGAGGATGGCTTCGAGGCGCAGCAGCTCCCCATCGCCTGGACCAGCTTGCTCCAGGCGATGAGTTCGGCATCCAAAGTCATGCCAAGCCTGCTGCAGGTCTTTATAGTCGAGTGCGATCTGGGAGAGCGGGCGGCGCGGCGGCATAGTAGCAGTATATCGTACATATCTGAGATATGTATAGAATCGCCGATGCCCCCAACGAAATGCCCTTTTGAATGCCAGGAGACGACTACCTGACCAACTTCCAAAAGGGCGCCCCCAACATCAAGGTGGATGAAGGCTATGCCCACCTGCCAGGCAAGGGCTATGAAGCAATCCATCCAGAGGTAGCAGGCATCGATCCGGACTGCAACGCATTCGCTTTTTCACTCGCAGCAATGCATCCAGTTGACGAAAGTGCCATAGGTTTCACCCACAGCAATACATCGCCTTGGGTGTGAACCTCACTCGGATGTAGTCGCCTTGCTTCGTTCGTCTTCTCCTGCCGCACATCCCCTCCGACCACCCTCTCAAAGACCAAAAGAATGCCACTTTGACGACGCGCGGAAAAGCAGGATTTGGGCGGTCAGACTCTTTCTTCTTGCAGACAGGCCCCGGAGTGCGGTGCGGGTATGTCTTTTTATGGCCCGTCCGGAACGCAGGAACCTCCGGCTCAAGGAATTCCATCGATACAATTCACTTGCGTTCGCAACGGGCGAAAACGTACTATTCTCCCGCTGTCGAACGAGGACGAATATCCAGAATTTCAACGCTCCAAAACCCGCTAGAAAAGGACAAACAAATGGCTCACTACTTAGTACAAGTGGCGTATTCGGCCGAGGCTTGGGCGAGCTTGGTCAAGAACCCGCAGGATCGCATTGCGAAAGTGTCAAAGGCGGTCGAGAAACTCGGAGGCAACTTACTGCAAGGCTGGATGAGCTTCGGAGACTTTGACACGATCTTGATCATGGAGATGCCTGACAACGTTGGTGCGGCGGCGTTTGCTGTTGCCATTGCTGCCGGCGGCGCATGCAAGGGCGTCAAGACCACTCCACTGCTGTCTGTGGAAGAGGGGCTTGCTGCGATGAAGAAAGCGGGGAGCACAGACTATCGACCACCGAATTAGGATTCGGCACAGTTTCGTCATTCTGACAGGAGAAATACGTGCCACCGATGCCTAGTTGGGCTGCCGCCGTGTTTCATTTGGCGATCAAGAAAGACTCATTCCCATTCCGCATAATCTCGTATTCGCTCCCTGGTGAATGGGACTATGCGGACTTGCGCCCACTCCAATGACCTCTGCCCTAAAGACCGCTGCTAAGAGTGGGAACGCCGGATAGACGCGTGATAAGACTCGTCGTCGATCTCAATTATTGTCGCCTGTGCAGGTGCAGGCGGCGCATGCCACCCGCGATCATATAAGTGTTGATTCCACCGCTCCAGTTTCTCACCCCGTTGCCGCAACAGTCGCCGCCCACGCGTCCGCGAATCCTCCGGTCTGGCGTCGCACACCGTGCAGATATACGGGTGATTGAGGCTTGAAGCCGGGCGAGCCTCCCGCCGGAGCCGCTCGATGGAATGCTTGTCTTAAACTGAATTCGTTGCAGAAAGCGATTCTTAAACACACATGTTATTTACCTAAAGACCCCTAGAGTATTTTTTGCATCTAAGTGCAAAGGCTTCAGTGCAACACCTTTCGATCCGTTGCCTAGCCTGTTTGGCAGCAGTTCGTTGAAAATCCTTTACGGGGCCCTGTTAATGAAAGCGAATGTACGTCCTGCGGAATGGGATAGGAGCTGCGAGGCCTCACATTCTGAGGTTTTTGAAGAGCCTCCATCGTTCAGTCTGCCAATGCCTCTGCTGGAAATTGCCTTTGATATCGTGTTGTTACTAGGGGGCTGCATGGCAGGTGGCATCCTGGGCCATCTTCTGCAGCGCTCTCACGCATTTTCGATCAGCACCCATCGGCTATTTGTCGGATCTCTGATCTACTCAAGTCTCTTTATTTGCCTTCTTCAGGGCGAGCACTCATACCCGCGGGTGGGTAGCCTGCTGCATGTTAAAGAGACTAAGCTCACATTGGGCATATCCATCAAAGCGCTTTTCATCTACCTCGTTGCCTTCGCGCTTGCGCGCTACCCTGTGCCGAGGATGACCATTTTGACGGGGTGGCTGGTTAGCACCGCAACCCTCGCAGGAGGCCGTCTCTGGGGCGACGAAATCATCAGAAAGCGTTTTGCCTCCGCATTTCCCAAGGGGCGCACACTTATCTATGGAACGAAGAGTATGGCCCGCCGATTTTTTACCGCTGCACTGCATTCCCCCGGTCTGGGCATTGATCCTGTCGGATTTGTGGCGAGTGATAGGGAAACCAACGACGTCATTTACAGTAATGATTACTTTCAGCGGGATTCGAAACCCGTTTTTCACGAACCGCTGTCTGTGGCGCTGCTGCATCAACTGCAAGTGAAGGATATAGTCGTGTGCGATCCTGCGATCTCCGACAGGCATCTCGACCAGGTGAGGGAGATTGCCCACGAGGCGAATTGCTCCTTCTCCTTTGTTGGCAACGAGGAGGTCCATACCAAGAAGTCGCCAATGTGGGTCTGGGAGATGGACGGCCTGCTAGTGGCAACCACGATACTGACCCAGCCTACCCGCTTCTATCACTTTACGAAGAGAAGCATTGACATTTTGTGTTCCGCGATCCTGATCATTTTGAGCGCGCCAGTATGGGCCATGTTAGCCGGCATCATTCAGCTGGAGTCGAAAGGGCCAGTCTTTTTTCGCCAGAGCCGGGTTGGTGAAAACGGCAAACTCTTTGAAATTCTCAAATTCCGAAGCATGAAAGTAGACGCGCCGAAATACGCCTTTTCCCCGGTACATAATGCGGATCCACGGATCACCCGCGTGGGACGCTTTTTGCGCAAAACCAGTCTTGATGAGGTTCCACAACTGATCAACGTGTTGATGGGAGATATGTCTCTTGTTGGACCGCGGCCCGAGATGCCTTTTATCACGCAGGGATATGGGCCTGTGGAAGCGACGCGGCTGACTGTTCCTCAGGGCATCACAGGATTCTGGCAGCTCAGCGCAGATCGCCAGTATGCGATTCATGAATCGATTGAGTACGACTTGTACTACATTCAGAACCGCACGCTGTTGATGGATATCGCGATTCTCCTTCACACGGTGGTATATGCCGCGAAAGGTATTTGAGGTCGCGTTCCGACCACTTTCGGGGCTCTCGGCGATGCCAAGAACCATAAACGCACTCAAATTTAGCTTTTTTTAGCTGACCCAAGAAGCTACTTTTGCCTTTTGGCACCGCACAGGTCGGCAGGCAAAACAACCATAAATACGGTACCCGTCCAAGCTCCCTCACGGTTGGAACGGACCCTGATAAAGCCGTTATGTTTATCTATAATCTGCTTGCAGACCCACAATCCCAGCCCATTGCCAATCAAACCCTTAGTCGTGAAGAAGGGCTCAAAGATGCGCGGCATCGTAGCCGCGTCGATGCCTGGGCCGTTGTCGGCTATGGTCACTCTTACATAGGGATTATCATCACCGCAGCGGGACGAAGAAGAGACTCGCAGCCTGACCGTGCCGTTCTCGTCGATTGCATCCAAGCTGTTCAGCACAAGATTCGCAAAAACTTGTCGCAGCTCACCCTCAATGCCCGCCATTTGCAGACGTTCATCGCATCGCCTCTCTATAGTCGTCCGCTTAGCCTTGATTTTGGCCTGCATGAGGTCAACTACAGAGTCCAACAAAGGCGCGATATAGAACGTATTCGGCTCGGATGACTCGCGGTAAAAGCCAAGCGTCTGTCGAGTAATATGTGAGATACGTTTCAGCTCCCCTTCGGCGATCTTCAGATACTGGCGCACCGAAGCGGGAAGGCCCTCGGTAGTCTGCGCGAGGTACAGCGTATTCATGACTGCTTCAAGGGGCTTATTGATTTCGTGCGCGACCGTGGCGGCCATGCGTCCGACCGATGCCAACTTTTCCATGCGGATCAGCGCCTTCTGCGCCTCTCTGTTCGTCAGTATTTCCGTCTTCAGTTGCGCGTTCAGCCTCTCCGCCTCTGCTCTGAGGTCATACTGGTGTACTGATCTGAGCAGGAGCGCCTGATTCATGGCAATCGCGTCCTCATGCGAAAGTGTGGCTTCCCCCATTCGAATGAAAATTCCCAACGAACGGTCATCCACGCCGAGAATCGGCCACATGGTATACGACCAATCGAGAGGATGTTCGTCAGAGCCTTCCTGCCCGGCGTGGGTCTCTGCCTTCCCAGTTTGGCTGACCCGGTCCAGCATCGACAGACATGCGTTACCTGCGGAGGTCATGCTGAAAAACCCCCTTCCAATCAGATCTTCTTTAGGCTTGCCCACTAAGAGACAAAAGGCCGGATTGACAAATTGAATGATGTGGCCCGTTCCAGCCACTGCCGCCACGGGCAGGGGAAAGGCTTCAGCGACGGCATGACAGAGGTGGGGTATATCGAGTGCGAGCACTGCGGAATCTGTCATCTCTACGTTCACCGGTCCACCCGGTCGGGAACTCCACATTAGGTGGTGATAATCGGGCAGGCGCCGACCGATAGCCACTTCGTGGGAGTTCTCTCATGCTCGCGGATGTCCCTAGTATGGGCGCTGCCACGCATCTTGACAACTGTGATGATCTTGCGACGTGCCTCGATCTCAACGTAACCAAGCGAAGGATGCCATCCGTGAGAAACGAGGCGAATAAGTGGTAAAAAGCAGCTCGGTAAAAGACTCTTCCATCTCTACTGTGCTCAGGATGGTCACGCCCAGACCAGGCAGTGAAAATATTATTCGGCAGAGCGCTTCGCGAAAATGTGCTCGGAAACCGACCCAAGTGCCATCTCGAACGCCACCAGCGAGTCGATCACCAACCGCTTAGCTCCGGTGCTCTTGATTGCGTCATGCATCTCCTGCATGGCCTCATCGACCGAGAGATCCAGCGGGCGCAGGTAGATGCGCGTCGGGTAGAGTATGACACCCTCCACCCGGGAAGGACGCAGCCGAACCCGGGGTATTCAAGCCCCGTAAGTCGCGGCAAATCGCACTCACTGTTATCGGGCTACCTTTTTACTTTGGCTTTCGGTTCTGGCGCCGCCTCGGCGGGCGATTGGCCGATTCTCTCCGGAATCCCGGTTGTCAATTGAACATAGTCCGTGTGGCGCGGGTCAATGACGACCAAGCCCTTATCGGTGATGACATATTCGCGGATATCCTTGCTGTGGTTACCGCCGCGCATTTTGACCACCACAATCATTTTGCGAAGCTGGCCGTCAATTTCCACATAACGCAGCCGGACAATGTCATCGGTGAGAAACGAAATGGTGTAGTGGCTAAACTCGAATGAGGTAAAGGTGTCCTCGATCTCGACCGTGGTGAGAATCGTCACCCCCTCTCCCGTCAACGCCGCGATCATGCGGTAGAGCGATTCACGAAAATCCACCCGAAAACTGGGAGCCAGCGCCATCTCAAAGCCCACTAGGGAATCGATCACCAGGCGCTTGGCATTGAGCCTTCTGACCCCATCGAGAATTTCCTGCATCGTTTCGTCCACCGAAAGGTCCAGCGGACGCAGGTAAAGGAGTTCGAGCTTTCCCTCTTTTTGCGGCGTGTCTAAGTCCAGACCAAAAGATCTGGCCCGATCCACGTAGCCTTGCGGGCGTTCTTCGAAGATCGCCGCTATTCCCGATTCTCCGTTGCGCAGACCTGCGGCAAGAAATTGGGTCGCCAGCGCAGATTTTCCCGTTCCCGATGGTCCGGACACCAGCACACTGTCGCCTTCAAGAATACCCCCGCCCATCATGTTATCCAGTTCGGGAATACCGATGGACAGACGCCGCCGCCTGATCGGTCTCGCTTTCTTCCGGGCCATTCCTTGAGTGCGCGAGAAGGCCTGAAGCCCGTCACCGGTGATACGGATGGTGTGCAATCCCGGCACCGATTCCTGCCCGCGCAGCTTCATGATTTGCAACTTCCGCACGACGGAATTTCGTTCCGTATTTTGGGTGAGCCAGAGAAGGCCGTCGGCCACGGTGAACACGGGATTGTCGCGCAGCTCCCCATCGGTATATTCGCCGATCAGAAACGTAGTGGCTTCCCAACTGCTCAAAAGCAAGGCCAGTCGCTGGACGAAGGTTTGCAGTTCCATTTCGCTTCCCTGGCCGAACACTCTGCGCGTCACGCTGCGGAAGGAGTCCACCACGACCATGCTCGGATTGGACGCGTGCACTTCTCTGGTAATTTCCTCCAGCACACCGCCCAAATCCTTCTCCAGCACCACGTCGGTCAGATTGATAAAACGGATGGACTTGTTCAACTTGGATACATCGAAGAAGGAATATTGCTGCTGATAGCGCAACATTTTCAGGGCGGGTTCGCCCAGAATGGTGAAATAAAGCGCGGGCCTCTGCGGAGTAGCATTAGCGAAGACGATCTGATGCGCCAGCGTGGTCTTGCCGCAACCCGGTGAGCCCGCGATGATGTTGAAGGAAAATTCCGGAAGGCCGCCGCCCATGATTTCATCCAGGCCGCGCACACCGGTCGGCTGTTGCCGGATTTTCACTTTGGCCGACTGATTCACCGTTTTTGGCGATTTGTTTGCCGGGATTTTATTTTGTTTGCTCATATGTTCTTTCCCATATCATCACAATCGTCAAAGGCCTCTTTCGGCCACGCATCCTGCACCACACACAGCGTAAAAGCTTCACCTGTAAAAGTAACTAGGAGCCCGAGTAAATTGGTAATAATAATTGCTCCTCCTTCAGTCGCCTCGACCTTGGAAACTTGCGCCTCTGCATCGTCAAACCCCTCCAAAGCTCCACTGGCATTTACGTGGACCGCTTTCAGCCAGCCACGTTCTGTGCTGCCGAGCGCCAGAGCGCGAGAAAGGAGTGACCGGTAACCGGCGCCCCCCACGAGAGTGCTGAGAGGACGGCCCAGCTTCTCAGAGACGCGGGCCGCAGCCCGACCGGAAGGAATGCCAGCGCCAGCTTCGAAAGCGAGTAGCCGCAGGGCAAGGTCGCGGATTTGGGGGGTGAAGGTGCGATTCATCGTTTCCTTCAAGATAAAAATATGAACGATCCATCGCGCTCGGGACATCAGCTTTTTGCCCGAACTAGGAGGTTTAACCTGATCGGAGATGGGTATCTCAAGCTATACGCCGAGTTGCTCCCCGCAACATTTCACCCGCTCCGGAGCGTGTCAAGGAGTTTGAGACAGGTGGCGTCATAGTTTGGCGTTGTTTCTTCAGTAGCGGACGTAGGCGTAGGCGGGTTGAGCCAAACCGCGGTGGGCTGCGCCAGTGGTTTCGGGCAAGCGCGGACGAAGCGCTCCGGATTATGATCGCAGCGATGCCGGCACCGCCGATACGCCCAATCAGGCCATCAATCACGGAGCCACCGCTATGTTGGCTGCCGCCGCCGTCGCATCCCTCGCGGCAATCCCGCAACTCGGCTTTGTCCAGGAGGACTCGGGCCAGGCCTTCGTGCTCGTATGGTTCCCCCGGAGGGGCGTGCGATGGGCCACGCGAGTATCCAGACTACTGTAGACACCTACGGGCACTTGATTCCAGGCGCCGACGTATCCTTCGTGGATCGTCTCGATACGAAGTCGACGAAGAGCAAC
>JANXZS010000164.1 GCA_025355385.1 Acidobacteriaceae bacterium
GCATTCGGAGGATGGCTTCGAGGCGCAGCAGCTCCCCATCGCCTGGACCAGCTTGCTCCAGGCGATGAGTTCGGCATCCAAAGTCATGCCAAGCCTGCTGCAGGTCTTTATAGTCGAGTGCGATCTGGGAGAGCGGGCGGCCGGAAGAATTATCTGTTTCCGGCTGCAAGACTCTAACGTTCCCTGATAATGCAGAACAATCTCTGGCTCATCGAGAGCAAGGCGTGAGCTGGCGTTGCAAGCGTGTGCGCAGTCCTGGTCTGCTTCACTTTAAGCTGAACCCGATCGACCGTCCTGCGGGAGGCATCTCTTAGTTTGGGAGGCGCTCGCATCGCCTTCCACAAGCTTAACTATCAAAATTGATTGTGGTCGAGATTCTGGGAGAGAGCGACCCTTCGGCTAAAGTGGCTAAGTGATTCGGCTAATGCAGCTGACTGAAAGCTTTATCAGCTTCCCATTTAGTTTGTTGCTTCAAGTTGACATTATGTGACAGTCTCTCAACCGTCACACTTAAGCCTGACAGGCTGCAGATATTGCGCGATCTTAGATTATTCCTACAGCAACTCTTTGTTGGCGGGTGGGTGGCGATGCGATTCCACATCAACAAGCAGAGTGAGATTACAGCGCATGAGCAGTTGCGCGAGCAGATCATTTTCCTGATCAGCACTGGCCAACTACCTATTGGTGAGGAGATGCCAAGCGTTCGCGCGTTATCGCGCCAGTTGGGCATCTCGCTCAATACGGTTAGTAAGGTCTACTCCGAACTAGTTCGCGGATGTTGGCTGATTGGGCGCCCGGGCGCTCATCACATAGTTGTCGAGCGTAAAGAAGCGAACACGACCTCGCCACCTGTGGCCGACTTAGACGACCTTATCAATCGGACTGTAAGTCTCGCTCATGCTCATGGCTACTCCCTTCAACAGCTAGCCGCGCGAATCCGCGAGTGCCTGTTAGACCAACTCCCCGACCACATCCTTATCGTAGAGCCAGAACCCGGAATGGGCGAAATTCTGCGCGCAGAAATACGCGGAAGAATTGGTTACGCTCCTCCGTCCTGTGGCATTCGCCTACTACAACAGAATCCTGCATTAGGTATAGGGGCGGTGCTGATCATGCCCACCTATCTTGTCGACAGGCTGGGATTTGTAGCGCCTCATCGTCGGCGAATCCTCTCCGTTTCCTACACTCCCCTGGATGAAGTTATGGCTACGATTTCCAAACTCGGGCGTCCATCGATGATAGGTATCTTATCTGTGAGTGAAGCAGGGCTCAAGACACTAAGCTGCATGACCGCGCCTGGGATCGGGAGCCAACATTCCCTACACCTGTTCCTAATGGAGAGGCACGACTCTGAACAAGTTGATAAGGTCCGTTTCCGTCGCTACGGGATTGAGGAATACCACCCGACGAACATCTTGAAGCCTGCCGCCGACGGTAAGCTTTCTGCATTAGTAGTTCCTAAGCTGATACCTGAAGAGCTAAACGGTGACAATGCAGTTTCTGCTGCGGACCTGCGATGCATGGACATCATCTTCTGCGACTCGGTAGCGTATTCATTCAACGATCACCCGAAACGAATCAAATATCAGCTTCTCTCCAGTGGCTCGTTGGACAAGATTGCAGCAGAAGCTGCGAACCTGGCTGGGGAGGCCGTGCAAACGCCACCATCAGCTAGCTAAACCTGCGATCCAAAGGCGAACGGACTAAGTGAACTTCGGCAGATGGGAATAGCAATTGCACACCAGATCAAAGCTGTTTCTCTGAGCAGAGTACGAAGAATGTCTCCAGCAGTTGACTCCCGACAATATTGAACTTTACGCGACGAGGACTAGTTGCCGAAAGCCAGAATGTGTGACAGCAGCGAAACTGTCACCACTGCTTACCAACTGCTCCTCGCGACTCGATACTGTGCAGTGCGAGGAACAAATCGCCATGTGTGCAAGCTATATAAACCTCGCCACCAGTTTGCCCGGCATTCACTTTCAAAACATTTTGTCTGCATGGGAAGGCTTCACAGGCAAATACCATTACGTGCCATCTCTGATCATCGCAGGTGCCCTGTTCACAGTGCTCCATCGGCTACCGGAGCGCTTTCCCAGCTTTTCGATGGCTCAGTCCGTACGATTGCAATCCCGTACCAACGCTCTGGCGGATCTAACCGCAAATTCGGCCTCTACAAGACAGGTAACGCAACCCGCGCCTCACATCCGTTCGCCTAAGAGTGGGCGGTTCCTCAGTATCCTTATGTTCGCTCGCGCGCTGCTGAGTAACCCACGACAACTTGGTGCAGTGGCACCTTCCAGTCACGTTCTGGCTGGGCTGATTACGGCGGAGATAACGCCCTACACTGGCCCGATTATCGAACTTGGCCCGGGAACGGGTGTCTTTACCCGGGCTATTCTCAAACGAGGCGTTCCCGAGGAGGAGCTGGTGCTGATCGAGTGCAACGCAAATTTTGTAAAGCGCCTAGGGCTGCAATTTGCCCGCTCTCGCATCTTTTGTCTGGATGCCTCGCGCTTGCGGAATGTGGAATTATTCCAGGACGAACGTGCAGGAGCAGTAATTAGCGGACTTCCTTTGCTGTCGATGTCACGCCAGAAAGTGATGGCCATCCTTAGCGCCTCATTCAGTCACATGCGTGACGCTGCGGCGTTCTATCAATTTACCTATGGCCTCCGTTGCCCTGTGCCTCGGACGGTCCTCGATCGTCTGGACCTGCGAGCCAAGCGTATCGGTTTCACCTACGCCAATCTACCGCCTGCGAGTGTCTATCGCATTCGGCGCCGGCGTTCTCTGTACTTGGAACGCTGCAGTCATACCTCGGACCTAAAAGAGCACCTCGAAAGCAGGGCTACTTTCTCGAAGGCTAGAAATGACTGCGAACGCGGAAAGTGCAACTTACAAATCGAAGAAGATACCACATACGGGTGAATTTGCGACTTAGCCGGCTGATCACGGTTTCGTTGCAATTGCCCACCTGCAACGGATTGCTGGTGGCGTAAGGGCGATGCGGTATATTAACCGATATGCCTGAACAACATGACAAGATGACTATCATCAGCATGGCGGTCATCGCGTCTGGTCTAGCCACGCTGCTGCACGAGGGACTGGGTCATGGCGTGACTTCGTGGCTGCGCGGAGATATCGTGACGGAATTAACGAGTAATCATCTTTCGGACCTTCATCCGGACCGATGGGTGGATGCCGGTGGAACGCTCGTAAATCTCTTCGCCGGAGCCGTAGCGCTGATTATTTCTTGGGCTGCAGGAGATCGCGCAAACATACGCTATTTCTTCTGGATTCTTGCTGCGCTGAACCTGTTGCCGGGTGCCGGCTATTTTCTTTTTTCAGGAATCGTTGGGATCGGCGATTGGAATGAGGTGATTCGAGGTCTCCCTCATCAGGCGGCCCTGCGCATTGCCATGACGTTACTCGGCGCAGCCCTGTACTTCATTGTCGTACGTTTACTGGCACGGGCGGTTCGTCCCTTTGTGCAGCAACGCTCTACATACAACACCATTGGCCGGTTGCCCTACTACGCAGCTTGTCTCTTCAGTTGCGCAGCGGGGGCTCTCGATCCATTGGGCATCAAGCTACTTCTCGTCTCAACGATTCCGGCTGCGCTTGGCGGTTCTTCAGGACTGATGTGGGCAGACAGTTTGCTCCCAAAAAGGACGACAGAACGCCCGCTCCTGGTGCATCGAGAGTTCGCCTGGTGGATTGCCGCCGCTGTGCTCGGGAGCGCTTACATCGCTATCATCGGACGGGGAGTGCGCTTTGCAGCTAGGTGAGTTTCTAAAACATTTTGCACGGTTAATATACCTAGGCGGCGACCGGCTAACAGCGTCGAATGGCAAGAACATCGTGAATACTGTTCCGCTGTAGCCTTGTCTTTGGCTTGTGCGAAAGTTGAGCGTTCCGTGATGGCGCAGGACGATAGAGCTCTCAATTATTAGACTATGCAACAAGCTAACGTGGTGAGTTAGAAGTTGATCGAGCAAGGCGCTGATTTGCGGAGATCTGGCGAAGCAGATCCTTCGTTCCGTTCAGGACGACAACATTAGAAGTGACGAAGGAGATACGTCAAACCCCACAAGACAAGGGCCGCGATGCCTGGACCGCCAACGATGATGACCGCAGGCCGACGTGGTGAGTTGCTGCTGGGGTGAGGTGGTTTCGTTTACTCTGTGGGCGCCCACTGCTCGTCCGCCGATGGACCATAGAGCGCGGGGACTGGGAGGTCGTTGAGACGAAGTGACGCCGAGCTGTGCGACGTGGTGAACGAGGTGGTTGAAGCACATCTGGCGGAAGGAGAGGAGCGCGAGGAATCTTACCTGTGATCGGCGCTGCGACGGGCTGGGTGCTCAATGGTCCGGTTGTTGCGCATCTTGACCAGGGTCGAGGTTCACCGCAACCGATGTTTCTGGTCGTAGCTCATCTGTGGCGCGAACGACGACCAGATCTCCCGGCTGCAAATCGCCGAACACTTCGGCGAGATCACCTTTGGTGAGACCGGCCTGCACATTTACCCACTCTGTTTTATTGTTCGATACCCTGATGACGAACGAATGCTCAAGGTCGGAGGCGACGGCTGTCTTCGGTACAACCAGGCTTCGACCAGTTTGGTGGATGGACCAATGAACCTGAGCATAAGTGCCCGGTGTGAGTAACCCATCGCGATTCGCTACTTCCAGTTCCACCGGCATAGTGCGGCTGCGTTGATCGACCGAATTCGCGATGCGCGCGACGGTTCCTGAAAACTTGCGATTTGCATAAGCAGGTACTGTGAACTCCGCTGTCTGGCCTTTTGAAATGCCGCTGAGATAAGCCTGTGGAACGGGTACGACGAGGCGCAGGCGATGATCAGTCTCCAGCCTCAACATCGGGACGGCGGTCGATGAGTTTGCAGACGGACCCACCAGCGCTCCGGAGTGGACATTGCGCTCCGTAATCACGCCATCGAAGGGAGCCGTGACTTGCAGATATTGCTGCATGGCGGTGTAGGAGCCGAGAGCCTGACGCGATGCGTTAACGGTTTCTTCGCTGGCTTCCACGTTGGCACGATCTGCTTCGACGGACTTGTCCGCGACGACGAGATCGTTGCCAGCCACGACACCTGGAGTCTTCGCGGCCTCTTTGAGGTGGTTGCTGGTCGCCTCATCGGATGCTAGTTTCGCCTGCGCTGCCACGAGTTGCGATTGGGCATTCTGGAATTGAGCCTTGCCTTGGGCACGACGCGCGTCGACCTCTGGCGCGGTCAGGCGGGCGAGGACTTGTCCCTTTCGAACCCGCGTGCCTCTGTCTACGCCGATCCACTGGAGGAATCCCGTTTCTTTCGGAAAGATAGCCACAGATTCGAACGGCAGCAATTCGCCGGGTAGCGTCAACGATGCCTGCAGTTGCTGTTCAACGACAGGGCGGACCGTGACCGAACGAGGCTTTTGAGGTTCGGCGCGAATTGGCTCGGTTTTGTTGCAACCCGCGGATATGCATACACACGCACTCAGCAGAATCAGGGGATAGCCAGGAAGCCTGAGTGATTGGTTTTGCAGCAGGTTCATACTTCCTCCAGAGGATGCGAAGCGTAGCGGCTTTCAGAGTCTTCCGGGTCAAGTGAGACGGAAGTTCGTGTCGCGTTCTGCTGGGCGATGGCAAACAGAAGCGGGACAAAAAGGAGAGTGGCCGCTGTTGCTGCTAACAGGCCTCCAATAACGGCCCGACCAAGGGGTGCAGTTGCCTCCGCACCAGAGCCGAGGGCAATCGCCATCGGGACCATGCCAGCCGTCATTGCAATACTGGTCATCAGCACCGGACGCAAACGCGTCTTGGCTGCCTCCATTGCAGCGTCGAGCGCGGATCTTCCTGCTCTTCGATATTGTTCGGCGAAGGTAACGAGGAGAATTGCATTTGCCACTGCTACGCCCAGTGCCATGATGGCACCCATGAAGGATTGAATATTCAGGGTGGTGCCGGTAAGCCAAAGCATGGTGGCGACTCCAGCCAACACGGCCGGAGTAGTTGAAAGCACCACGAGAGCCAACCGGATCGATTGAAAGTGTGCGGTCAGAAGCAGCAGGATTGCGATCAGCGCGATGGCGAAGCCGGCGCTGAGATTCTTGAAGGTTTGACGCATCGGTGCGATCTGGCCGCGAACCTCCACCGTCAAGCCACGTGGCACTGGCGCTATCTGTGCGAGCGCATGGTCCAGCGAACGGGAAACGCGACCGAGATCCGATCCTGCAACATTGGCGGAAAGCAGGACTACTCTCCGTCCGTTGATCCGGTCATACTCGCCAACAACTTTGCCGTTGGTGATCTTGGCGACATCTCCGATGAGAGGATGGGAACCGCTTCCTGCGGGGATGTTCGCTATATCCTGCGCAGAGTGAGTTTGTGTTTGCGGGATTTCGACCTGCACCTGATAGCCGACACCAGTTTTAGGATCAGCCCAATAGTTTGGCGTGACGAAGCGGCTGGAAGAAGTGGCAGTGAGAACCGCATTCCCCACCTGCTGAACGGTCAGCCCCATCTGACCGGCCAGGACACGGTCGATGTTCACATTGATGCTGGGGTACTCGAGCGGCTCTTCATACCGCAAATCGCGCAGGGTGGCGATGGATGCCATGGCACTGTGCACGCGGTCAGCGTAGGCTCGCACCTGCGTGAGATCCGAACCTTGGATTGCGACTTCGACAGGGGCGGGCGCGCCAAGATTCATAATCTGAGAAACGATGTCTCCCGCCTCAAAGGAGAAGGTGCTGCCGGGAAACTGCGCGGCTAGCACCTTTCGCAGGTGCTCTTGAAAGTCGGGAAGATTGATCTTAGCTCCAGACCGCAAGGCCACGCGGAAGATGGCCTCCTGAGGGCCGCTGGTCCAAAGATAGACGGTGTTGATGGGGTAGCTGGCGGCCTGGAGGCCCACGTAGCCGAGAGTACTTTCAACGTTGCCATTTCCCGCTTCCTGCTGAATGCTGCGAAGAACCTGGCGAACCAGTTCCTCAGTCACTGGGACACGAGTCCCGACTGGCGCATTGAAGCGCAACTGGAATTGATTTGAACCCGCAGGAGGAAAGAGGCTTTGGCCTAAATCGAGACCGACGCCGCCGATCACTATCGCCGCGATCACGAGATAAGCGAGGAAGGCAAGGCCGCGTCTTGGCATCAACCAGGACAAGGCCCATTCGAGCCGGTTCCTCAAATGGGACAGGAAACCATGCTGGGCCGGGTCCGGTTCCCGCTGCTTCGTTTGCAGGGGCAGAAGCCAATTGGAGAGCACCGGGACTAGGGTTCCGGAAAGAACGTAGGAAGCAGCGATGGCAAAGGCGACGGAGAGTGAGAGCGGGACGAAGAGGGCTTGCGTGATACCAGTCATGAAGAAGGACGGCACAAAGACTGCCAGGATCGAGAACATAGCGAGCAAGCGAGGAGTCAGGACTTCCCGGCTGGCATGAAGTACGGCTATGGCACGCTGCTCGCCGCGTTCGAGATGGGCGTGGATGTTTTCGATGACCACCGTACCTTCATCGACGAGGATGCCAACCGCCAAGGCGAGGCCTCCCAAAGTCATGATGTTGATCGTCTGCCCGCTTGCCCACAAGAGCACAACCGCCGTGATGATGGCGAACGGAATCGTGACCACGACGATGCCCGCACTGCGCCAGTCGCCCAGGAAAAGAAGCACCATCAAGCCCGTAAGCAGGGCACCCAGCAAGCCTTCGCGGCCGATGGTCCAGAGAGAATCTTTTACATAGATCGATTGATCGAATCGGTAGTCGACCTGGATATCAGAAGGAACCAGCGAGCGAAAGCGATCAAGGTTCTGCTTTACTTCGTTGACGACTGTGACCGTAGATGCGTCTGGCCTCTTTGTCACCGGGATATATACGGCGCGCTTGCCGTCTATTTCCGCGTAACCGGCCAGGATGTCGGTTGCATCCTCGACCTTGGCAATGTCGCGCAGGAAAACCGTGGGTCCGGCGCCAGTGTGTAGTGGTATGTCGGCCAGTTCCTGAATATCCCGCACCACGGAATTGCTGGGAACAATCGGCTGCAAGGTGCCTTCCTGTATGTTTCCGGCAGGAATGATCACGTTGCCCGAGGCGACCGATTGTATTACCTGCTCGGGAGAAATACCGTAGGCTCGAAGCTTGGAAGCGTCGACACTGACCACGACGGCGCGTTGGTTGCCGCCAAAAGGTGGTGGCGAGGAGACCCCCGGCAGGGTGGCAAACTGGGGCCGGATGCGATTGAGTGCAAGGTCTTGAATCTCGCCGAGTGTTCGGTCAGGAGAGGTAAAGGTGAGGTAGCCGACCGGCACCGTCCCGGCGTCGTAGCGAACGATGAAGGGCGGCACTGCTCCATAGGGCATGAATGCGTGAGCGCGATTGGCGTAGGCGATGACCTGCGCCAGTGCCTCGCTCATATCCGTGCCGGGATGAAAAGTCAGCTTGAGCAGAGCCGCACCTTGAACGGACTTTGACTCGACGCTTTCGATCCCGTTTACGTAGAGAAAATGGTACTCGTAGTAGTAAGTGAGGAAGCCTTCCATCTGCGCCGGGCTCATGCCGCCGTAGGGTTGGGCAACATAGATGACGGGCAGGTTGAGATTGGGGAAGATGTCCACGCGCATCCGCGTGATTGCCAGGATGGAGCACAATGCGACAGCAACCACTCCAACGATGATGGTCCACGGACGGCGCAGTGCAAGACGTATCAACCCCATGGATCATCGACCTCCCGCGGGTTGGCTCGGCACCCTGCTGAGAAATGGAGTGACGTCGCCCTGTGCGGCATAGACAGCAAGCAGGGCCTGCCAAACTCCGATTCGTGCGAGGGCATCTTGCGCCTCTGCTTGTTCGAGGAGCGCCTGAGCCTGGGTCGCTTCGACAATATTTGCAAGCCCTGCCTGATAGCGCGCACGCGCCTGGGATTCTCCCATGCGGGCGGCTGCAAGCTGTACCGGCGTGTTTCGCGCGATCTGAAGAGCTCCATCCAGCTGGGCATGGGCTTGTTCGACCTGCGTGCTGAGGGTCTGGAGGGTGTTTTGATAGATCCATTGCTGGACGCGGGTATTTGATTCTGCAATCCTTTTTTGTTCCCGAATTAAAAAGTAGTCGAACGGGGCGAAAGTGGCCTGGATGCCTACCGCCCAGTTTTCCCGATCAGGAGCAAGACCATTCGTCCCCTGAAGGAGTGTTCCATCAGGCTTCACACCGCTTCCTCGTCCTGAGACTGACCCTTCCAACGTTAGCCTTGGTGCATAGGCGCGAGACCAGACGCGTGCCTCTTCTTTCGATTGCTCAACCAAATTGTTTTTCGCCAGAGCCAGAGGATGGCTGGCAGCGATGAAGGGTGCAAGGCTCTCTTCTGTTGGCGAGGTCAGCAACGCGTCGCTACTGAGATGGAATTGGCTTGAGGGTGCGCTGAGCAACTCGCCCAGGGAGGCGAGATCGACTTTCTCCGCAGTCTCCGCCTGGATGAGACGAGTGCGTGCCGCGGCTAGTTCCGCATCGGCCTGGGATGCATCTGCTCCTGGCCTCAATTGGTTGTCAACGAGTACATGAATTGTGCTCGCGAAGGTCTGGCGCCGCGAAAGATCAGCCCGGGCGCTTCGTACCTGCTCATGCACAGCCGCGACCACGAGGTAGGCGGATGCGGCCGCACCAGCGACATCCAGCTTGGTCAAGATCACTCTATTGTCAGCGGCGCCCGTGGCGGCTTTCGCAGCGTCAACTTCTGCTTTTCGATAACCGAATCGGGAGGGCTCCCAACTCATGAGTAGCCCGCCGGCGCTGCCCCATACTGATGCGCTTGAGGTATTGGGAAGAACCGTGCCAGAAAGAGAGGGAACGACTCCCTGGGGAATAAGCAGGCCCGGAATGTTGTTATAGGTAGCGCGGTTTGTTTGCCACAGGATATTAGCCTGCGGCAGGGATTGGGAGCGCATGAGTCCAACACGGGACCGGGCCGAGAGTGTTTCCTCGAGCGCGATTTTGACGGACGGATAGCTGGCGAGTGCCTGTTGAACCGCATCCTGCAATGTGAGACCTGTAGGTGCGGCCGAGGGGGAAGCCGGGACAGGAGAAGATGGGGGCCTCGGCTCCGGCGCATTCTGGGCGAGAGAAACTGCAGCCAGCAGTTGAATACAAGTCAGAACCGCGATCACCTGCCGCACAAGACCAGTTGTCACCGCACTCCAAGGTAACCCTGGATCGGGATCTGCGACCATATATCGCTCCGCTCTTCACTGCGATTGCTACCTAATACTAGAGTCGTATTCTGTACCAGCCTGACCCTGTATGCAATCTGGACTTTTTGTATGTGTTGCAATATCGAGACTTCTTCGCGGATTTCGAGCTTTGAGCGACATATTTCTAGCAACGTCAGACCCGACCCATTGGACGCCTCAAAAAAGGTGTGGGCAGTTCGATTCTGTCCGTCGTCTCCATTGGAAGAGACATCCCGTTTCGCATGTTCTGCCGAAATTGCACATGACGAAAAGGCCTGAGACCTCTGAGGGCCAAGGTGCGGTATGATCATGGGTAGGGCCCTTACGGGGCTTCGAGTGAATCCATGTCCAAAAATTTCAAGCGCTCTATCCTAGCCATCTCCGTTGCCCTGGTCATTTTCGTATTTGTTGGCGGCTTCGGCCCCAGTCGCGTTCGCGCCGGCACCGAGAAGGATGGTGCCTACAGAGAGATGGAGGTTTATAGCGAAGTCCTCAAAAAAATTCAGAGCGACTACGTGGCTGACCCGAACATCGGAAACGTGACGAATGGGGCTCTCCACGGGCTTCTGGAGTCCCTGGACGCCGACTCCAGCTATCTCAGCCGCGACGAGTACAAGACTTACAAGCAGCACCTTAGCGAGGGCACAGCGCAGGTTGGTATGAACCTCTCCAAGCGCTTCGGCTATGCGACGGTGGTCTCCGTTGTACCGGGAAGCCCTGCAGAAAAGCAGCAGATCGGGGATGGAGACATCATTGAATCTATTGGCGACCAGTCAACGCGTGAGATGTCGCTGGCGATGATCCGCCTGCTTCTCGAGGGAAAGCCCGGAACCAACGTGACCTTCTCCCTGGTGCGTCCGCGCAAGGCGGAGCCGGAAAAGATTACGGTCACGCGCACTGCCCAGATTGTCCCGCCCCTCGGCGAGCAGCAGTATGAGAACAGCAGCATTCTCTACCTGAAGCCGTCGGTGCTGACCAAGGACCGTGTCTCCGAGATGGAGACACGCCTGAAGGCCATGGCTAAAAATGGCAACAAGAAGATTGTGCTCGATCTGCGCGACGTGGCGGAGGGCGACAACGACCAGGCCATTCGCCTGGCAAACGCTTTTCTGCAAAGCGGCACGATAGCGACTCTCGAAGGGCAGAAATTTGCCCGCCAGACCTTTACTGCCGAGGCGTCGAAATTCATTACTGCCGCGCCCCTGGCCTTGGTTGTCAACCATGGCACCTCGGGGCCTGGCGAATTAGTTGCTGCAGCGATTCTCGATACCAAGCGTGGAGACGTCGTGGGCGACAGAACCTTCGGCGAAGGCTCCATTCAAAAAACGATCGAGATGCAGGACGGGGCAGCGGTGATCGTGTCGGTTGCGAAATATTCGTCGCCTTCTGGCAAGAAGATCCAGGACGAAGCAGTGACTCCGAATGTCGTAGTCGCATCGAGCATCGATCAGGAAGACAAGTCGGACGAGGGGCCGCGGGCTGCTCCTAAAGCTGACGACCAGTTGAACAAGGCGTTGGATCTGCTTAAGCAGAAGAACACTTAGCGCGGCCCCTCGGAAAGCGCAATCCAGGGCAACGCTCGCCTGCCAGGGATACACCTGGAATAGAAAGTAGTTCAAGCCTCAGGGGTGAGCAGGTAGAGTCCGAAGGCAGATGGTCGGTGCTCTGGAACCGCCTGCGTGCTATCCTCGGCTCTAAACGGACATACCCTTGAAATCAACTGGCCAAGCTTCTCGGCCTGGTGCTGGAACCGGCTCCCAGCCCAGACGCTTTCGTCCGCCCGTACGGGCTGCGAGCCGCGGCCCTAAGAAGATCGCGGGCAATATAGCCTTGGCTGTGCTGCTGGTTCTGGCGACGTTGGTGGGCGTGTTAAGCGGACTAATGATGGTCTACTCCGCGGACCTGCCGCAGATTGACGAGTTGGAGCGCTACCGCCCAAACACAACGACTGACCTTTACGACGCGCATGGCCGCATCTTCGGCTCCTTTGCGCTCGAGCGTCGTGTGGTGGTTAACTATGGCGATTTCGCACCGCTACTTCGCCAGGCCGTCATCTCGATCGAAGACAAGAATTTTGAAAGCCATTGGGGCATCAATGTTTTTCGAGTCATCGGCGCGGCTTACCATGATCTGACTTCGAGCAATCGCGCGCAGGGGGCTTCCACGCTGACGATGCAGTTGGCGCGAAATCTCTTTCTGTCCTCGGAACGCCGCGTGGGACGAAAGATTCAGGAAGTATTTCTTTCCATCCAGATTGAGCGTTCGTTTACCAAGCAACAGATATTTACGCTCTACGCGAACCAGATTTACCTGGGTCACGGGATGTACGGCTTTGAGGCTGCATCGCAGTTCTACTTCAGCAAGCATGCGAGGGAGCTGACGCTGTCAGAAGCCGCGATGCTCGCAGGGCTGCCGAAAGGGCCGGTGGGTTATTCGCCGATCCTGAATCCCGACCGTGCTTTTCGCCGCAGAAACATGGTGCTGAACGCCATGCTGGAAGACGGTGTAATTACGGCTGCGCAGGCGAATGTAGCAAAGGCCGAACCGCTGGGACTGCATGTGCAGTCTCCTCCCAATTCGGTAGCTCCGTGGTTTGTCGAGGATGTGCGCCGGGAGCTGGAAAAGAAGCTGGGTGCGGACGAAGTGCACGAGGCGGGATTGCGGGTCTACACCACGCTCGACCTTGATCTGCAGAAAGCGGCGAATCGTGCGGTGGTGGATGGCGTTGCAGCCTACGAGCGCCGCCGCGGATGGAACGATCATCTGCTCAACGCCATCGCCGGCGGAATTTCCCTGGCTGATTTCAAACATCCGGATTGGGTCTTGCCGCCCGAGGCTGGAGGGTATGTCCATGCGCTGGCTACCGCCGTTCTGCCATACCAGGTGACGGCGAAGATCGGCTCGCGCGAAGTATTGCTGGCTCCCGAGGATTGGGAGTGGACGGGCGAGAAGACAGCCGACACGTTCCTGCGTCCCGGCGACATCCTTTACCTTCATTTGAGCGATTCGCTCCCGGCGGCGGGTGCGTTGCAGGGAACGCTTGAGCAGGATTCGGGTACAGAGGGCTCGCTCCTCGCGATGGACAATGCATCGGGCGACGTGCTCGCCATGGTGGGTGGACGCGATTTCAACCTGTCCCAGTTCAACCGCGCGACCCAGGCGCAGCGGCAGACGGGATCTTCGTTCAAGCCTTACGTTTATACGGCAGCGGTGGAGGCGGGTGCGCGGCCGGAGGATTCTATCTCAGATAGCCCGGTCAGTTTTGGCTCCTATGCTCCGCACGACTACGACGGCAAGTATCTTGGCTCCATCTCGCTGCTGCACGCGTTTGCGGATTCGCGCAACATCCCCGCGCTGCGGCTGGCGGATCGGGTTGGCATCCGACGGGTGATCGAGGTGGCGCACCGCTTCGGCATCACGAGCAACATCCCGGCATTTTTGCCAGTAGCGCTTGGGTCGGTTGAGGTTACGCTGGAGGAACAAGTCTCCGCCTACAGCAGTTTCCCCAATGATGGCATCCGCATAGCCCCTCGGCTCATCCGCAAGGTAACCAACGCCGACGGGCTGACGTTGATGGAGGATCTGCCGCAGGTTTCAGAGGCGACCAACAGCAAAACGGCGCGGACCATGATGGTCCTCCTGAAAGAAGTTATACGAGGTGGCACAGGGGCGGCGGCCGCTTCCCTCAACCACCCCTTCGGGGGAAAGACGGGCACAACCAATGACTTTACCGATGCGTGGTTTCTCGGGTTTTCGCCCTCAATTACTTGTGGGGTATGGGTTGGGTACGATAGCCGCCAATCCCTGGGCGAGAAAGAGACGGGGGCACGCACGGCGTTGCCGATCTGGATGCAGTTCATGAAGGTCGCGATTGTCGGCAAGGAGGGTGAGGTCTTTACCGCGGACGAACGGACCAAGCCGACCCACGCAAATCATCCTGGGATGTCGCATTGGGCAGATGAGGCAGTTGCGTCGACGACCATCGCACCCGCGGGGAGACCTGGCAGCTTGAATCAGAAGATCATCGCGCCGCCTCAACCTGCGCCGAAACACATGGTTCTGCCCAGGCCGCGGGTTTCCGGTCATCCAACGACGGCGCGCTTGCCAGTCGCGCGCCCTACCGTGCCTTATTCTGTGCCGGGTCGCTGAGAAAGCAGGGCGGTCTGCCATGGCCGTGTTTTTCTCAGGAACCCAGGGGCGAAAGAGTGCCGTTGTCCCTGCGATAGTGCCTTGCCAAGCGGAAGTAGCGCCGGGCCTTCACAACGTCCTCGCCAATCTGCGTGCGCAGGGCGTCGGGGGAGGGCCACTGTCTTTCTTCTCGCAGGCGATCGAGAAAAGTCAGTTCGAGCGGAGTTGTTTCGTCCAGTTCGATGGGCCGGAAGTTGAGGATGTGGGATTCGACAGCGAACGAATCGGCTCCGAAGGTAGGCCGATTGCCGACATTCGTCACCGCCTCAAAGACCTGTCCTGCCGCGCGCAGGCAAGTGATATAGACGCCGAAGGCTGGGAGCAGTTCGCCGTACTTCGCCAGGTTGACAGTGGGAACCAGGAGTTTGCCGCCGATTCCACGCCCGCGCGCCGGTGTCGACTGCACGAAAAATGCGTGTCCCATCAGGCTGCGGGCTTGTCTTACATGGCCAGCTGCGATGAGGCTGCGGATATTGCTGCTGGAGATAACCATGCCCCGGCGGCGGAGCGCCTTGTACACCTGCACCTGAAAGCCAAGGGTGCGGCCCGACTCGCGTAGCTCATCGACTCCCGCCTGCGCGCGATGGCCAAAGCGAAAATTCGAGCCTTCATGTACCTCGACGGCTCCCAGCTTTTCACGAAGGACGTTTTGCGTGAACTCGGCTGCGGACATGCACGCTAATTCCTGAGTGAAGGGAAGGACGACAACGGCATCGATTCCGGTGGCCGCGAGCAATTCGAGACGTCCAGCAATGGGAGTGATCAGGCGGGGAGCCTGCGAGGGCCGGAGCACGCACAATGGGTGGGGATCAAAAGTGACGACTACCGAC
Organism: Acidobacteriaceae bacterium; assembly: GCA_025355385.1. Lineage (GTDB taxonomy): Bacteria > Acidobacteriota > Terriglobia > Terriglobales > Acidobacteriaceae > JANXZS01. The sequence goes on from JANXZS010000164.1 coordinate 15,247, forward strand.
CGTGCCCCGAGCCTGTGAGATCTCTCCTTTACCCGTTCCAGAATCCAGCGGTGGCCGCGATGCACCCCATCGAAATTTCCCACGCTTACGACGGCGGGGCCAAAGCCGGAGGGAATCTCGTCGAGACTGCGGAAAATCTGCATAATTAGATTTCGAACGGAATCCGCAGGCCGTCGTAGGCCAGTCGCACGTTCGCTGGCAAATCGATCTCGGTCTCAGCGTGAAGAATGTCGTGGGACATGTGGGTGAAGTAGGTCATGCGAGGTTTGAGAAGGTTGGCCCACTCAATCGACTGGGGAAGGGTGGAGTGGCTGGGGTGTGGCGTGTGCCGCAACGCGTCAAGCACGGCCACATCGAGATTTTCGAGCAGCGGCAGGCTGCTGTCGGGAATGTGATTCATATCGGTCAGGTAGGCTACGTTTCCAAAGCGAAAGCCAGTCACCTGCATTTCGCCGTGCAGGAGGGGGACGGGCTGGAAAGAAACGCCGAACAGGTTGATTGCGCCATTGATTCGGTTCATCTCGACACGTGCGCGGTTGGGGTAGTTGGCATCGATTGCGAAGGTGTAGTCGAAGACCTTTTCAATAGCGCTTGCGGTGGCATCGTCGGCGTAGAGAGGGATCTTGTGTTTATTGCGGAAGCTGAGAGGACGCAGGTCGTCGAGGCCAAGGATGTGGTCGGCGTGCGAGTGCGTGTATAGGATGGCATCAATGTCGCGGATGCCTTCGCGCAATGCCTGCTCGCGGAAGTCCGGGCCGGTGTCGATCAGAATGCAGTGACTATCCCAGTTCAGCGCGACTGATGGGCGCGACCGGCGGTCCCGCGCATCTGTAGAGGTGCAGACCCGGCAATCGCAGCCGAGGGTAGGCACACCCATCGAGGTGCCACTGCCCAGAATTGTCATTACTGCATCCATAAATCTGTTGCAGTCCTTTTCGGCGTGGGGCCAGCAATTCCACTCTTAAGGTCTTTAGAACGAGCGAGCGAAGCGCGATTTTATAAGCGGAAAAGCCGCAGCTGGCTCGGCTACTTCGGAGGTGCGTGTAGTGGAACATTTCCTACAGTTGTCGCCAGCACTTCTACTTTCTCCCCGAGGGTGGTTTTGTACCCTGCGCTGCGATGGCATTGGTCAGTTCCAGGAACATCATGCGCAAATCGAACAGAGCGTTCTGCAACAAGTGCGACTCCCGATCGGTGAGGTTGCCTTTTGTCTTGTCGGCCAGGATTCCAAGGATATCGATGTTCTGGCGTGCTCCAACGATGTCGACCCGGGGCTGCTCGCCTGGATTTGCCGCTCCCCCCATCTGCACAATCGCGGAGAGATAGATGGACTGCACGAGCTGCTCGAAGTTTGCTGCTTCGGCGGCAGCGGCTCCGGGATTTGCGTCCCGCATCATCTTATCCAGCACGCGGGAAGACTGCTGGTAGGCGGCGTGCTGCTCGGCGGCTTCCTCCGCCGTCGGCGGGGGCCCAGTCTCTTCGGAGCCGTCGTCTTCAGTGTTCATGATGGGCTCAGGCTGAGCTGGGGTAACGAGTTGGGGTCCGGGCGCTGTCGCTGCCGGGGGCGCAGGGGAGGGGGGAGCGGGGGCCGGCGGCTCTGCAGCAGGGGCGGGCTCGGCCTTCTGTTCGGCGATGGGATCGTCGGGAGTCCAGCTTGCGCCTTCACGAAGATCGCCCTCGAGCGTGAACTTGCGCCGGTCAGTGACTACGAACTGGGGCTCTTTGTCAGCCATGATTCTTGTCCATTCTTGGTAGAGGATTATTTTCGATTTTGGAAAATGGCACGATTGCCGGCAGCACAGGCCTGAGGATCAATCGCCCGCGATTTCCGGCGGCTTCTCTAATGCGATCGCAGTTCCTCCGTCATATTCGAGGATCGATCCGGCGCCAAGGGCATCCATACGGAGCATTCCCAGGGCAAATTTCCGGGTCGATCCATTTAGAGTGAGAACGGCCACGCTGGTGAGACCTCCCGCCGCCTTGCCGCCGGAGTGCAATTCCGCACCTGTCGGGGGCGTCGATCCATCGAGCGCAAATGCACGCAGGGCCCGGTGAATGTTGGCGCGGGAACGAATGCGCTCCACAATCTCCTGGCCAAGGTAGCAGCCCTTGGAAAAGCTGAGCGCCCGTGTCTGGGAGGTTTCCTGTGCCAGATGCTTGTCGAGAATATCGGTTCCGTAAGCGGGAATGCCTTCGACGATGCGCAGAGTTTCCGCCGCATCCAGGCCGCACGGGCGGGCTCCATTCTCAACCAATGCGGCCCAGACGGCAGCAACATGCTTGGCGGCGAACCACAGCTCAAAGCGCGGAACCAGCACGCTATAGGCATGCACAATCGTGAGGGGAATCTCATTCCAGACCCACTGGCGCTGTTCCAGCAGATTGAGTTGTGCAGGACCGAAACCAAGCTTTTCGAGAACTCCAGCGGCTGTCGGCCCGGCGATACCCAGTGCAGTAAGGTCACCCAGTGTCTTGAGGTCCACGTCATCCATAATGATGAAGTGGTCAAAATGCTGAGTTAAGCGGTCGATCTGGGCTGCCGATGTTTCGAGCACGAGCCGGTCCTGATCCCTGAAGGCGTACAGATCGCCTTGGATACGCCCCTGCGCGTTGAGAACGAAGTTGTAGTTCCCGCAACCCTCGGCGAGCGTCTGGACGGCGTTGCTGGTCATCCCTGCAAGCCAGCGGGTGCGGTCCTTGCCGGTCACGGCGATACGAGCCAGCCAGCCGAGATCGAACGCAGCCGCGGAGTGCAGCGCCGTCCCTGCTTCCTGATCCGCTTCGTCAAAGCAGGAGGGCGTGAGGAAGCCTTGGTGGGGGCGCAGCTCGAGTGCTGGTGTTTTCTGCAACAGGAACTCCGCCAGCGGCGTGGGCCTGATCGGAACCGTTTCGGCAGTCGTTGCTTCGTTGGAAGTGGGGTTGGACTCGCTCATAGCGGACAGTACAGCTAAATTATAGCCTTGCAGGATGGGGACGGCTGCGGCCACGGGTAAGAAAGGTTTTCTGGAATGAATTGGAAGAGGATCGGCATATGGATGGGTGGCCTGGTAGTCGCATCAGGCCTGACTGGCGCGCAACGGGTGTTGCTGGCGCAGACCGCGGCAGCGCCCACTAAGGACGCAGGACAACCGGTTCCGGCCAAGCCCGATAGCACGATCACTACGGAGCAGGCCAAAGAGCTCTTCCGCTCGGTGGATACGATTCTGCGTTTTTCATCGGAAGACAGCAAGCTCGCGATTCGCAGCAAGGTAAAGAGACGCTTGACCACGCGCGATGCGGTTGAGCAATACATCCTCGAAAAGTTAAAGAACGATGAAGATGCGAAGCGCATGCAGCGTGGCGAAATCGTCTTGAAGAAGTTTGGACTTCTCGACCGGGACTTCCATCTGGGACCGTTCCTTGTGAGCCTGCTGAAGGAGCAGGTGGCGGGCTACTACGACGACAAGACGAAGACGGTGAATCTATTGGACTGGATTGGACCGGATGAGCAGAAGTCAGTGCTGGCGCACGAATTGACACACGCGCTGCAGGATCAACGCGTGAATCTGGAAAAGTGGCAGACGAAGACAGATACCAGCCTCGCTCACAACGTGGCGGAGGACAATCAGCATCTGGTAGTCGACGAGGAAGATACGGCTCGAGATGCAGTGCTCGAAGGGCAGGCGATGGCGGTGTTCATCGATTGGCAATTGAAGCCGAGCGGCAGGAGCCTGTTGACCGCGGGTAAAGAGGCGGAGGATGGGATGGATCAAATGGGGGATGCATCGGGATCGCCAGTGTTGGCGCGGGCTCCCCTGCTGCTGCAGCAGGAGTTGCTCTTTCCTTATAAGGAGGGACTAAAGTTTGAACGGTCGGTGCTGAAGGATCGCGGTGTTGAGGCGGCATTCGCAGGGGTGCTCGATCGTCCACCATCCACCAGCTACGAGATTCTGAATCCGCGCGCGTATCAGGAGGGGCAGAAGACTCCACTGCTGCGCATGCCCGATGTTCATGGGCTTCTGGATACTGACTATCAGCCGTACGACGTGGGAGTGATGGGGCAACTTGACGTACGTATTCTTACGGAATTGCTCGGCGGTCCGGTAGTTTCCGGCGCGCTGACGCCGGCCTGGAATGGTGGCCTGTACTATGCCGCGCAGAGAAAGAGCGCGCATACCCCGGAGGAGAAGGCGGCGACGGCATCGCTCGGTCTTCTCTACTTCTCCAACTGGAAGACGGAGCAGGCGGCGCAGGCCTTCGGCGCAATGTACGCGAAGCAGTTGAACCTGAAGTATTCCGGAGTATCGCTGGACAGCGACAGTGATACTGCTCACGGCGAGCAGATCTACAAAACGAGCGAAGGCTCCGTGCTGATCGTGGTGAATGGCACGCAGGTGTTCGTGAGCGAGAGTTTCGACCTGGCCCTGGCGCGGAAGCTCGAACTACTGCTGACCGGCGCGCAACAGGGCGAACAGCTGCGCATGGTGGCTGCACCGGGCCTTCCGCGGCACGAACTTGTATCTTCCTTGCGGCGGTTTCTGGGCGGAAGCGGGATGATGAGAGTGGCTCTGGCGCACTGAGTTTCGTTCTCACCGTGGTTGTTTATACTTATCCTTCCAGCCTAAGAATTTACTACGCCTTTCCTTGAGTGGAAAGCGCGCCGGAGTGTGATTTTGCAACAGGCAGAGATAGGAATTATCGGTGGTAGCGGCTTATATACGATGCCGGGGCTTACGGGCACGCGCGAACAGCGCATCAGTACACCATTTGGTGATCCCTCGGATGCATTTATCCTGGGTGAGTTGGAAGGGCGCAAGGTTGCGTTTCTCGCCCGGCACGGTCGTGGCCATCGCCTGCTGCCCTCGGAGTTGAACTTCCGCGCCAACATTCATGCGATGAAGCAACTCGGCGTAGAACGCATTGTCTCTGTTTCGGCCGTGGGGTCGCTCAAAGAGGAGCACAAGCCCACCGACTTCGTCATACCCGATCAGTTCATAGATCGCACGTTCAACCGCGTTTCGACTTTCTTTGGAGAGGGGATCGTGGGGCACGTGGCGTTTGGCGACCCGGTATGTGCGACTGTCGCAGGAACAATCGCGGATGCTTGCAAGAAGGTAGGTGTCGTGGGCAAACCCGGCGGCACATATGTGTGTATGGAAGGCCCGCAATTTTCTACACGCGCCGAATCCAATCTGTACCGCAGCTGGGGCGCCGATGTGATTGGCATGACGAATCTGCAGGAAGCCAAGCTCGCTCGGGAAACAGAAATCTGCTACGCGACGATGGCGATGGTGACTGACTACGACTGCTGGCATCAGTCTCACGATGCCGTGACGGTGGATCAGATTGTTGCCGTACTTAGTCAGAATGCGGCGCACGCGGCCAAGGTGGTTCGTGCGGCGGTAGCGGCCATGCCCCGAGAGCGCACCTGCGCATGTGCCACCGCGCTGCAGTTTGCAATCCTGACCCACGCGGAATCGGTGCCGCAGGCTACGCGCGAAAAACTGAAACTGCTCATCGGGAAATATCTTCCCGAACAAGAGTAATCCGGAGAAAACAATGGCAATCCTGGTAGTTGGAAGCGTTGCGTTCGACAGCATTGAAACGCCGCATGGCCGTGTGGAGAACTGCTTGGGCGGCGCGGCGACTTATTTCTCACTGGCGGCGAGCTACTTCACGCCGGTTCGCGTCATCGCCGTGGTCGGCGAAGACTTTTCAAGAGAGAATGAAGCGGTGATGACAAGCCGTGGCGTAGATACGGCAGGACTGGAGCGGGCGAATGGTAAAAGTTTTCACTGGACCGGATCTTATCTGCAGAATCTGAACGAAGCCCAGACGCTCAAGACCGAGCTCAACGTCTTCGAGACTTTTTCGCCCAAGATTCCTGCTGCTTACCAGGACAGCGAATATCTTTTCCTGGCGAACATAGATCCCGTACTGCAGGAAAATGTACGCAGCCAGATGTCAGGCGTACGCATGGTGTGCGGCGATACGATGAACTACTGGATCACCGGACATACCGAGAAGCTGGCTCGCGTGCTTAAGGGCCTCGACGCTCTGTTGATCAACGACACTGAAGCCAAGATGCTGGCGAAGAACGACAACCTTGTCGGTGCCGCGAGCAGGATTCTTCAGATGGGCCCGAAGACGCTCATCATCAAACATGGCGAATATGGGGCCACGGCCTTCTTCAGCAACCGTTCCTTTCCAAGCGGGACGGAAGTGGTCACGCTGCCCTTTCGCGCACCGGCATTGCCGCTGGCCGAGGTCGTGGATCCTACCGGCGCTGGCGACTCCTTTGCGGGGGGCTTCTTCGGATATCTGGCTTCGCAACCGGAGCAGACTCCACTCGTCTTCAAAACAGCGATGTTTTATGGGGGGGTGATGGGATCGTTCGCGGTGGAGCGATTCGGGACCGAGCGGCTGCAAACACTCGACCGCAACGAAATCGATCTGCGCTTCAAGCTATTTCGCGGACTCAGCCATCTTGAATAGCACGGAAGCAGAGCGGCGTGGGCTGCGCCATGAGTGCCTTCTAGTGCTGGTGGCGGCGACGGCAATCTCTCTGCTCTCGTTTGCATATTGCTTCGAACATCATCTGCTGTTGCTGTACGGGGATGCGGTTGCGCACCTGCACATCGCCCGCCGCGTCTTCGACTCAAGGAATCCGGGCTTTCGGCAACTCGGCTCGGTCTGGCTGCCGCTGCCCCATTTGCTCCTGATCCCGTTTGTTCAGCGAATGAATTGGTGGCAGAACGGGGTAGCGGGGGCGCTTCCTTCGATGGCCTGCTACATCGCGAGCTGTGTGGGAATATATCGGCTGGCCCGTTTATGGCTTGCGCCGCGGGTGTCGCTGCTGGCGCTGGCAGCCTTCGCCCTCAACCCGGGATTGCTCTATCTGCAGTCCACCGCGATGACCGAGCCATTGTTTCTGGCAGAGATGATTGGGACTGCATTGCTGGTCGGCGAATTTTGTCTGGAAGTGGACAGAGACGAAACGCGGCGTGCAAACCGTCTTCTGATGGCCGCCGGATTGGTGCTGATCGCGGCAGTCTACACGCGCTACGACGGATGGATCTACGCCAGCTTTGCGTGGCTGGTTGTGGCTACCGCGCTTTGGCGGAGCCGTAAACTGCGAGGGCCGTTGATGGGAAGCTTCCTCCTGTTTACCGTGATGCTGGCGGCCGCGCCTGCGCTGTGGTTGGCGTACAACGCAAGGCAGTTTGGGGATCCGCTGGACTTTATGCGAGGTCCCTATTCGGCGCGCGCTATTGAGCTACGGACGGCGACTCCAGGAGCACCGCACTATCCGGGATGGCACAGCGTGCCGGTGGCGTCGCTGCATTTTCTCAAGGCCGCTGAACTTGGCGCCGTAGCGATCGCATGGGGTAATCAGCTGCTGTGGCTAACCGTCGCAGGAACACTGTTGGCTCTGTATGAGTGCCGCTCCCGGGCGATAGGAGCGGCGGTGCTGCTGTGGATTCCACTGCCCTTCTATGCTTACTCTATCGCCTACGGCTCGGTCCCGATCTTCATCCCCGTGTGGTGGCCGTTCTCGTATTACAACACGCGCTATGGCATGGAGATGCTTCCAGCCTTCGCGCTCTTCTGCGCATTTGCCGTGGGATGGCTGCTTAATCGGGCTCAGGCGAGCTATCCGCGAATCAGCCGATGGCTGTTTGCGGCCGCGATTTTGCTTATCGCTGGAAACACGGTGGTCTTATTGCGCGCGAAGCCGATTGTTTTACAGGAAGCCATTGCCAACTCGCGTACGCGGATACCTTTTGAGGGAGCTTTCTCTGACGCCCTTCGCGCGCTGCCGCAGGAGGGACTCATCCTGATGTACACATCGGAGCATGTAGGAGCTCTTCAGAAGGCGGGGATTGCGCTGCGCCGTACCATTAACGAAACAGACTATTACCACTTCAAGCCTGCCCTCGAAGTGCCCGCGGAATCGGCGCGGTGGGTGGTTGCTACGGAGGGCGACGTGGTGGATAAGGCAGTCAAGCTGCATCCCGACGAACTGGAACTTGTAAGCGTGACCTGCTCGACCGGTCAGCCCTGCGCGCGGATTTATCGTTCCCAAGTGGATAACCCGGTCGCGCCAACGTCCCGGATACGGTGATAGCATCACGCTGGATGGGATCCTGATGATGGTTATTGAGTTCTTTCAATCCGGCCACACTCTGCACTTCGATCAATTTCAGCAGATCGGGCTTGCTGGGGGAGCGATCAGCAGACTCCTGATGGCCTCGCTGCTTGGCGCGGTTATTGGATTCGACCGCGAAATTCGCCACAAGCCGTCCGGTCTGCGAACGAATCTCCTTATCTGTTTTGGCTGTGCGCTATTTACGTTTCTCTCTGCAGTGCTAGCGGGCGAAGGCAATCCCGATAAAGGCCGCGTGGCGTCGAATATCGTGCAGGGCATTGGTTTTCTGGGTGCGGGGCTGATCCTGCACAATCGCAGTCGCGTAAGTGGGATGACGAGCGCGGCCACGGTATTCGTAGTTGCCTCGATCGGGATGGCGTGTGGTGCAGGGCTCTTTCTTCCCGCAGTGCTGGCCACTGGCGTGGTGCTGATTGCACTGGAGTCGGTGGGATTTCTGGAGACGCGACTGAACCTCAAGATTTATCCCCTGCTTTATGAGGCACGAGGGAAAGACACGACGCGCATGATGGGAGAAATCCTGCAGGCGATGGACTGCGAGAAGCGAAGGCTATCGGATGTGCAGCAAGATAGCTTCGATCAGGTCCATCGCATTTCCTTTCCCGTCGTAGCGACCAGTAAACAGCACGTAGGACTGCTTCGGTGTTTGCGCGAAAAGAAGTCCATCGATGAAGTAGTGACATTCCGCGATCCGGAGGAAGAGTGATTCCGTTTACCAAGGCGCACGCGTGCGGCAACGACTTTCTGATTGTCGAGACCCGTCACGTGGCTGAAGCGATACAACGCGAAACGGCGCGGCGACTTTGCGCGCGTAACACGGGGGTGGGCGCGGACGGTGTCGAGTATTTCGAGTGGACGGGCGAGCGTTCCGGCAGAATCACGCTGTACAACGCGGACGGCTCCATCGCGGAGATCTCCGGCAACGGCACGCGGTGCGTAGCTGCCTGGATGGCCAATACCAAGGGAGTGCCGGGGGGCGAGTTGCTGACGATTGCAACCGAGGCTGGGTTGCGGGAGTGTTCCCTCCTCGCAGCGAGAGCACCTCATTTTCAGATTGCTTCCCGCATGGGGGTGCCCACGGTCGATGAGCGCGTGGTGCATCTGGCAACCGGCGAGCTTGTCGAAGGCGCGGTGGTTGCAACGGGCAATCCTCACTTCGTGATTTTTGTGGAGGGTGCAGAATTTACTGAGCAAGGACGGGCCTGGAAGCAAGTTGGCGAGGAGATTTGCCGTCATGCTGACTTTCCAGATCAGACAAATGTTGAGTTCGTTCGCATTCTGAATCCCGACGAAATTGAGATTCGTATCTTTGAACGCGGTGTGGGGCCGACCGCTTCTTCGGGAACCGGCACGTGCGCGACGTCCGCGGCCAGCATGGCTCTTCGAGGTGTCCATCGCAAGCTCACAGTGCATGCCCCCGGCGGCACGCAGCAGGTGGAGTGGAAGGATAGCGCGTCAGAAATATTGCTGACAGGGCCAGCGGAGCTAATAGCCCGCGGAGAGTCCTGGTAGATGGCCAGCAATCCAGCATCGATCCTTAAGCCGCCTACTGTAAATCCGGGATGCACGATCGCGGTGGTATCGCCTGCCAGCCATCCGCAGCCAGAACGCATTGAGCGTGCCATTGCGATGCTTGAGGGTCTGGGATATCGAGTGAAACGTGGCCTGCACTTGCTATCAAAGGCGAAGCCATATTTTGCCGGAACGGCGGAAGAGAGGCTCGAGGATCTCCATGCCGCTTTTGAGGATGTTGAAGTCGCGGCCATTATTTGTAGCCGTGGCGGTTACGGATCTAATTATCTGCTGAGGGGGCTTGATCTTGAGCTCATCCGGCGCAATCCCAAGCCGCTGTTCGGCTACAGCGATCTGACCGCACTGCAAACCTGGTTGCTCGATGAGGTTGGGCTGACGGGGTTTTATGGGCCAATGCTTTCAGGAGATTTTGCCGCGGAGGACGGCGTTGATCTGATGAGCTTCCGCGCGGTCCTCGCTGGAGATCGCGTGAAGTACGGTTCTGCGCAGGGCTTGCGGACTTTGCGCCCGGGAACGGCGACGGGAATTCTATACGGCGGCTGTCTGAGCATCCTGACTGCGGCAATGGGCACGCCGTACGCGCCGCGGACCGAGGGCAAACTGCTGTTCCTTGAGGACGTCGCCGCTAAGCCATACCAGGTGGATCGTATGCTGCGCCAGATGATTCTCGGCGGAAAGCTGGACGGGGTTCGAGGGGTGATCTTCGGAGAAATGCTGGACTGTGTTTCTCCAGGCGCTGACTCCAGCTTATTGGCCGAAGCAATTTTAGAGGTACTCCATCGCATCGAAGGACCGATTGCAATCGGTCTGCGCTCCGGCCATGTTTCGCATGGCAATGTCACATTGCCGCTAGGGGTGATGGCGGAATTGAGTCTGGAAGGAGAGCCGATGCTTCAAATGATGGAGCCGGCTGTAAATCTAAAATACTGATGCGGTCTGAAATAGGTACCCCAAAAAAGCACATTCATTTGATTGGAATCTGCGGTACGGCTATGGCTTCGCTGGCCGGCATGCTGCAACTGCTGGGCCACCGGGTTACTGGATCGGATGGCGTTGTGTATCCGCCGATGAGTGAATTGCTGGCGGAGCTTGGCATTCCCGTGTTGCAACCCTACGCCGCCGGAAATCTTGAGCCGCATCCCGATCTTGTAATCGTAGGCAATGCGCTGTCGCGCGGCAATGCTGAGGTGGAGCATGTGCTGGATGAGCGTATCCCATTCACGTCGCTCGCGGCATGTATCCACAATCAATTTCTCGAAGGCCGCGACTCGCTGGTGGTTGCAGGCACTCACGGCAAAACGACAACGACCAGCATGCTGGCTTGGATTTACGAATTCGCATCGCGCAGCAGGCCCGAGCTGGCTCCTTCGTTTCTCATCGGAGGCGTCGCGGAGAATTTCCACACTAGTTTTCAATTACGGCCGACACGGCCGTTTGTGATTGAGGGCGATGAGTACGATACCGCTTTCTTCGACAAAGGGCCGAAGTTTATGCATTACTTTCCGGATGCTCTGATTCTGACGCATGTGGAGTTTGACCACGCCGACATTTACCGCGATCTTGAAGCGGTGAAGATTGCATTCAAGAGGCTGGTGAATCTAGTCCCGCGGCGGGGATGCATCCTCGCATACGACAACAGTGACAACGTTACGGAATGCGTGAGTCGGGCGTTGTGTCCAGTCGAGCGATATGGTTTTCAGCCAGGCTCCATGTGGCGCCTTGCCAATCTGAGGCATGCGGGCGGGCGGACGCATTGGAATTTGCTGCGTTCGGGTGAGCCGTGGGCGGAATTGTCATTGGGCATGGCAGGCGAGCATAACGCCCTGAACGCCACTGCTGCCGCAGCGCTGGCCGCCGGGCAGGGAATCGATGCGGCTTCGATCTCACAGGCGCTCGCCACATTCGAGAGTGTGAAGCGCCGTTTGGAAGTGCGGGCGGTGGTGAATGGAATAACGATTATCGACGACTTCGCCCACCACCCTACTGCGATTCGCGAAACGTTGAAGGCCTTGCGGGCGTCGTATCCCGACTCGAAACTGTGGGTCCTGCTTGAACCGCGCTCGAATACCCTGCGTCGCAATGTCTTTGAGCGCGAACTGGTCGAGAGCCTGATGCTTGCGGATGAGATCGTGCTGGCCCAGGTCTTCAAGCAAGAGAGCATTCCTGCGGCGGAGCGTCTGCATCCCGAGGCAGTAGTGCAGCGTTTAATTGAATCGGGTCATCCGGCGGAGCTTCATGCCGACGCCGAGACGATTGTCGATGCTGTTGCGCCGCGCATGAAGGCGGGAGATGTTGTGGCGATTTTGTCGAATGGCGGATTCGGCGGTATCTATGAAAAGCTGCCGCAGCGCCTGGGAATACTGGCCGGGAAGCAGCGACGCGCGGGTTGCTGTTAGGCTAGGCCAGAAGCAGGGTCACTGTAAGGTGAGCCAGAGATCTCTGCAGGCATTTGCGTCAAGAAAATGCCTACATCGCTGACGCTGAATACATCACACTATCCCTGCTTCTGCTCTAGACGGTAGACTTAGAGCATTCCATGATTCGCGCGATTATCCTGCTTCTTTGGTACTCAATTCTTGCGATCCCGGCTGCGGCCATTGGCATTCCCTGGCGGATGCTGACGGGTAACGTTATGCCTCTCTACAGCATGGCTCTGTGGATTGTGCGAACGGGATTGAACCTGGTCGGAATTCGCGTCGATGTGGGAGGCCGGGAGAATGTGCCGGCTGGTCAAGCCTGCATCTTCATGTCGAATCACGTATCGAACCTGGACCCGCCGGTACTGGTGGGGGCTATTCCGGGCAGGACGGCGATCTTTCTGAAGCGCTCGCTGATGAAGATTCCGGTTCTCGGTCTGGGCATGAAGCTTGCCGACTTCATTCCTGTCGATCGCGCCGGACGGCTCGACAGTGCCCGGGAGAGTGCTCGATCTGCTGCCCGGCTGCTGGCTTCCGGAATTCACATCACCACGTTTGTCGAGGGTTCGCGGTCGCGCGATGGGCATTTGTTGCCCTTCAAAAAGGGGCCATTTCACCTGGCAATGGACGCCGTCGCGCCGATTGTTCCGATTTCTATATGGGGAACGGAAGAACTGATGCGCGTGGGTGCCAAGCGTATCGTGCCAGGAACGGCGCACGTTCGCTTTCATGAACCGCTATGGCCGAAGGACTTTGAGAGCCGGGATGCTTTGATGGCCGCTACCAGAGCGTCGATTGCCGCATCGCTGCCGGAGTGGATGAGGGAGCCGGCCGTGCACTCCCCCGTCGCGTCTATTTGATGATCGCGTTATAACCATCGGAGAGAAGCTTTTGCCGCATCGTGTCGGCATCGACATGGGTGGCAAAGGGGCCTACCTGCACGTGCATGAGCTTGTCCTGAGGTTCGCTGCGAACAGAGACCGCGTATCCGCGTTTCTTGAGAGCAGCCACGAGTGCCTGCGCATCTTCCGGGTGGGATACGGCGGCAATTTGCACCATGCTTTGCACCGCTACGCCGGGCTGGGCTAATGGCTTAGTTGGCTGTGCCACGGTCGATGAGAACCTGGGTGCGGTAACAGGCGACGTAGCGGCAATCAGCCTGGGTGATGGCCTGCTGGGCTTGACAGGCGACTCCTCCCGCTGCGATGGACCGCCAACCGACCTGGCCGGATACCCGTTGGTGGCGGAATGCGCATTGCCGGACTGCTCGACGACTGCACGCGGCGCGGTTTCGTCTGAAGATGGCGAATCTTGCTGCGCTGGGGATGGCAATGCCTCGAGGGCGGACGGCTTGGGTCGGGATGTAGTGGACGCGCTGGCTTCCACGACCGCTGGAGTGTCGGCGGATTGAGCCACGGCTGCCTTGGCTTCAGACGAGTGCCTGCCCATGGAGTAGCCAAAGCCAAAAAACACTCCGCAGACGACCACCAATCCAAAGAAGATTGCCAGCAGGGTGCCGGTACCCAGCGTGACTTCCGAATCTTGTCGCTCTTCCCGATCTTCCGTTTCGAAAATCGTGTTCATGTACGTTCCTCCGGATGAGCCGGATTGTGCACATTGCTTGTGAATTTGTTGAGCAGAGACATAATCTCAATGGGTAGCGGAAAGATGATGGTCGTATTCTTCTCCACGCCAATTTCGGTCAGCGTCTGCAGATAGCGTAGCTGCAACGTAACGGGCTGCTTGGCCAGCAGGTCTGCGGCCTCTACCAATCGCTCCGCAGCGGCGAATTCGCCTTCAGCATGGATAACCTTTGAGCGCTTTTCGCGCTCGGCCTCGGCCTGTTTGGCCATGGCGCGGAGCATGGATTCCGGCAAGTCCACTTGCTTGACTTCGACGCTAACCACTTTGACCCCCCACGGCTCTGTGCGCTGATCGATAATCGTCTGGATGCGCATGTTGAGCGAGTCGCGATGGGAGAGCAATTCGTCGAGTTCGACTTCACCCAGCACGGAGCGCAAAGTTGTCTGGGCGAACTGTGAGGTCTGGTAGACGTAGTTGGTGACTTCCATAACGGCGCGGGTGGGATCGAGCACACGCAGGGTGATGACCGCATTTACCTTGAGAGTGACATTGTCGCGGGTGATTACGTCTTGCGGAGGCACCTCGAGCACTTCCTGCCGAAGGGAGGTGCGAACCATCGAGTCGAAGGGACGGAAAACTAGAATCAAGCCGGGACCCTTGGGTTGCGGCAGAATTCTGCCCAGACGGAAGATGACGCCCCTCTCATATTCCCTGAGAATCTTGATGGAGTTGAGGAGATAGAGGATGATGACGGCGACAACAATCAGACCAGGTATTCCTAGAGTATCCATTTACCTTGAGCCTCACTCCTCCAGATTGTACCGCAGCACGTCAGTCCCGCATGGAGGAAACGGCGGCATGTTGACCGGAAGGAATCCGCTCCACTAATAGCGTCAGGTCGCGAATTCCGCGGACGCGAACTTGCTCGCCCTTCTGGATGGCGTCAACGCTTTCCGACTGCCACAACTCTCCGTGGACCAGGATCTGTCCGTTGGGTGCGAGCGGCTGCATGGCTACTCCAACCTCGCCGAGCATGGCATCGGCTCCCGTGCGAGCCTTGGATCTTCGCGCGCGGACCGCCAGCCGGACGAGAAAAACGGTCACCAGCCCGAAGGCGATTCCTGTTGCGATGGCTGTTGCGGGATGGACGCGCAACTCGGGGATGGGTCCGGCCACCAAGGTGAGCGCACCGAAGACCAGGCACAGGATTCCCACTGATGCGAGCACACCGTGGCTGGCAAACTTTGCCTCCAGCAACATCAGGGTAAAGCCCGCGAGAATAAGCAGCACCGACGTGTAATGAACCGGCAGCAGGTTGAGAGCGAAGAGAGCCAGCAGCACCATGAAGGTGCCAATCGCCCCGGGCACTACTGTCCCTGGCGTGTTGAATTCGAGATAGATGAGCAGCGCGCCGACCACCAGGATGAGCAGGGCGAGGTTTGGATCCATCAAGCGATCGAGAATCTTTTCCCGCAGCGTCGGCACAACCGTGATGATCGTTGCTCCCTGGGTATGCAGGGTAATGGTTTGTCCGTTGAAGCGAGTGATGGTACGACCATCCACTGCGCGAAGCAACTCGTCAGTCGAGGGGGCGATGATATCAATCAGGTTAAGCTGGTGTGCCTCGTCAGCGGTGTAGGACTTGGAGTCCATCACGGCCTCGTTGGCAGCGGTGGTGTTGCGCTTGCGCTGCGCCACATAAGAGCGGAGGAATGCGGTAGTGTCGTTCTCGATCTTCTGCTTCATGATGGGATCGAGCTTGCCAATTTCGACCACAGGATGGGCGGCTCCGGCATTGGTGCCGGGCGCCATGGCGGCCACGTCTGCCGCCTCTAACAGGAAGAAGCCGGCTGAGCCAGCGCGGCTGCCGGATGGGCTGACGAAGACGATGACGGGAACCGGCGAATCGAGAATCTGCCGGACCATGTCGCGGGTAGAATCCAGCAGGCCGCCCGGGGTATCGAGTTCAATAACGATTGCCTCGGCGCGGCTATCGGATGCGCTCTTCAAGCCCCGTTCGAGGTATTCATCGCTCATGGGTTGAATGGTGTCGTGCAAGCGCAACAGGACGACGTGTCGCCCTGCCGAGTTGACGGAAGCTGCAGGACAGACGCTAGTCAAGCAGGCCGCCACGATCAGCGCTGGTGTCAGCAGCCAGGGCAGGGCGAATTTGCTGGAGCATTTCATGGAAGTTTATGACCTCTCGCTTCAACCGCTTGTCCCAGGCCGCGAGCGTTCGCGTTGGCTGGCTCCAGCCGGAGGGCATTGCTGACGTCGGCGGTCGCCTCTTGGATATGGTTTGCGGCCAGGTCCAGCCTACCCAGCACTAGATAAGCGGCGACATTGGGTTGGAGGGAGATCGATGTCTGGGCTTCTTTTCGTGCAGCCTCTGGATCTCCGCTGTGCTCGCGTACCTGTGCCAGCCCAGCATGTGCCAGCGCACTTAAAGGGTCGGCCTGTACGGCCTCAGAAAATTGACGCTCGGCTTCGAGGAAGAATCCGCGGCTCACGAACAACGCACCCTGCCGGGAAAGGGCCTTGGCACGGTCGGCGGCGGGCAGCGTAGCGAGTCGCATTGCCTCTACCTGTTCCAGCTCGAATGCAGCCTGATGGAAGGAGGCTTCATTGTATCCGCGCTTGATCCGCTCCAGAGGTTCGGAAGGTGGATCGCTCTCGGGTGCTCCAGGGTAGGCCTTGGCCAGGACAACCCGGGCCGCATCGGTCTTGAAAAGTGCCGCTACGGCCTCAACCTCGGAGTCGGATGGCCGCAGCTTCTGGGCTATCTCGATCTCCCGTTGTGCGCCGGAAAGATTATTGTGACGGCGCATGCTGACCGCAAGGTTGAAGTGATAGTCGGCGTCTTTTGGGTCCACAGCGATCGCCTGTTCAAACAGTGGTCCGCCGTCGCGGCCGTGCCTGCTGGCTGCCACACCCTCGTTGTTCACGACCTCTGGCAGGGGAAGCATAGTTGCTACGAACGCGAAAGCATCTTCCGCCTTGGCGTAATTGCCGGTGTAGAACAGCGCCAGTCCTCGATAAAACTGGGCCTCAAGCGCATGAGAATCATTCCTCGGCAGCTTGCCCAGCGTGGTGTATGCCTGCTCGAAATCCTGATGGGCGAAGTAAGCTCTACCCAGGGCCAGCCAGGCGGCATAGAAGTTGGGATTCAGGCGGACAGATTCTTTCAGGTGCTTGATTCGTTCAGCATGCTGTGCCTCGACCAGTCCGCGGATGAAATTCTCAAAGGCATCCAGACGAACATTCGCATTGGCCGCGACAAAGGTCTGTTCTGCCACGGAATAGCTGGGGTCGAGTTGCCGGGCTGTACGCCACGCAAGGCTATTTAATATGTCGATCAAATGGGCGAGTTCGGCCTGCTGCTCAATTGGCCGACCCAGCTGGAGCGCGGCAACGTCCAGGATTTGCGCGGTGGCCCTCAGGGTAGTGCCGTCGAGCGTGTAGGAGCCATAGATCACGTAGTCCGCGTCGAGTGTCTGGGCCATGCGCAGCATGCTTGCCCGTGAAGGCCGAAAATCCAATGGCAGTCCCAGATGATCCAGGGCATATAGCCGGTCGGTGCGGTTGATGGGTAGAAAGCCAGCAGAGGTTAGCCGTTGATTCAAGACCTCTGGCACCGATTCGCCGATCCAATCGAGATTGGTCTGGGAGGAACGGTTCTCAAAGGGCATCACCAGCAGCAGGCGCCCGTTGCGAGGAATCGCGGCAGCCGCGGAATTGACTGCCACTGGTGCAAGTGCCGGGTTTTGCGCCGCCGCCGTTATACATACCGCGGCTACCAGCAGCGCCGACAGGACAGAGCGGATTGGGTAGAGGGACCTCACGTCAAAGTGATTATAGTTCCCCGGGAAGACTGCGGTGGGAGTCACTGGTGGGCCGCGGAGCAATGCTACTCCTACAGTTTGCCGAGCAGGAGTATCGAACTGCGACTCTTCTTAACGGATAAGCCGCCCCCGGGTCTTTTACTTTGGATACGCCTGTAGTGGAGTTGCTCGAATCCGGTCAAACAGCAGGACTGCGGCCCACTGCCCGTTGCGCTCTCCATGCCAGGTCACTTTCCCTCCCAGCATCCGGGCAATCTCGGTCGGCGAGAGATCGTGATGGAAGCCGAAGTATTGCTCGTCGCTCGCCTCATATCGTGCTCCCATATGCAGAGGCAAGCGGGGCGGGTCGTATTTGGTGGAGAAGACCAGGGCTGCGGAGTAGGAGTCGGGCTGCGCCACTGCCCGGGCAAGTGCCGCGGCAGAAAAGTTATCGATAGTGACAGTATGTACCGGCTTGCGGATGTATCCGATCTCGGGCTTGCCCAGCTCGTCGCTGGCCGGCCATGCGGTTAACACTGTGGCGTCAGGTGCGTGGAGCACGATTTGGCGCACGGCCTGTTGGTGCAGCAGGATGACATCGCGGTAAGCGAGGTTATCTTCCGGCGCAAAACGGTAGGGGGGATTGATGAAAATCCCTAGCAGAAATGCGACGGCGCTTAAAGCGCACAGGGCCTGCCAGTAGCGAACACGACGGCGAAAGGTTGAGACCGCCAGCAACAACACGAGCGGATACATGGGCAGCAGGTAGCGCGTGAGCAGCGCCCCGCCAAGCAGAGAAAAGCCCACCGCATTGGTCAGCAGCAGCAGGTAGATCTTGACCTGGGAGGGAAGCGGAATTCTGGGTCGAAGATCGCCGTCATCGTCGCGCCGTGGATCGAGCAGCATGGCCGCGATCGTGCACAGCACCGGCACAAAAAGGTGCATGTGCACCGTTAGGTGCACAGCACGATGCGCGAATGCGACGAGCACCCGCAGCGGAGTGAAGATGGAAGTCGCGTTGTAGCGCAGATACTCGGGATTGCCGAAGATAAAACCGGTGCGCGCGCGGTGATAGGCGTACCAGAGCGCAAGGGGCAGCAGGGGTAGAAGCAATACCCCGGCGTTCTGGGCTCTCTGCAGCCGCTGATGGGCTTCTCCGCGCGCGGCTCGCCATGCTTCATAGGGAACCAGTGTCAGGGGTATGAGAATAGCGGTCTCTTTCGCCAGAACCGCAAGCGCAAAAAAGCCCGCTCCAGCCCAGAGCTGCCGACGCGTTGGTTCAGGCACAAGGACAAAGTTGAGTGCCCAGAGAGTGCCCGCCGCCGCAAACAGGTCGGCGTGTGCCATGGTGCTCTGCGCGAACCACACCGGATAAAGCCCCGTGAGCACGGTTGTCCAGATGGCAACGCTGGCGCGGCCGTTCAGCCGGAGCGCCATACCGTAAACAGCGAGTAGCGCCAGCGCGGCGACCATGCACATCGCGGTGCGAGTGACCGCCGGGGAAAAGCCGGAAGTCTTCCACCAGAGCGCAAGGTAGAGCGAGGGGAGCGGAGGATGAGCATTCGATAAGGTGGTGGATGGAATCAGGGATCCCGTTCGCAGGAAGTCGTATGCTGCGGGAATGTAGTAGCCCGCCTCATCCCAATAGTAAGGAAGCCGCAGAAGCGTGGCGTGCGAAAGATAGACCGCAATAAAGATCACCGGGAAGACGATCCACAGGGGCAGCGGACGATCCAATGGCGGCTCGAGTTTCAGGGGCATGCGCGTCACGGCTCAGTCTACCAGCGGAATCATCAGAGCAATGTCACATCAGCGGCTTTAGTGTACTTGTCCGTGGGGCTGTTGCAATGGCTCCAATGCGATTTTGCCAAACGTCATTTCGTATTGTTCGAGGTTCTGTCCCAGCATGTTCCACAGAGCCTTCGCCTGTTGCGGGCTCAGATAGACCCCTTGCTGGTTGTGGATGGTGACCTCTTCCGGCGTCTGCTGTTGGGCAGTACCGAAAGTGAGAAGAAAATCCCAGACGCTGACACGGACCTGCACGCTGTTGGCGTAGGTCTCACGATAGTCGGGGGTCTGGGTCAAAATAATGCGAGGCGGTTGTGTGGGCTGGCTCATGATGTCTCTAGAGTAACGTGGAAGGACCGTGAGCGGCGCGCACTGATTCTTAGCGCTGGCCGGCGGAAGAACGCGGTTCGGGGAGCCACGACTCCGCACTGCGACTTCGACCTCGTTCATCGCATGCCACTTGCAGCGTTGCCTTCAAGGCCCGAGTGGACGGTCAACCAAAGGATACTTCGCTCATCCGGCGAGAAATATCGATGGAACGAGGATCCTTTCAAGCAGCAACTTCCTTGACCTGGATCAGCAGCATCTTGACCGGGGTCTTGGCCGAAATGGCATGAGCCAGCATAGGGGCATGTAGACAAAGGAGCCCGTGTGCGCCTTGACTTTATCCTTCCCCAACAGGACTTCGGCTTGCCCCTCAAGAAAATACAGGACTGGGGGGGGTTGGAGCAGACTGGGCAGATAGTTCCTGGCCTGCCGAGCAGGAAAACGCCGTGATGTTTACCTTGTCGTCTTTGTGGAAAGTCCGACTCAGAATTCCCTGATCGGGTAGTTCAAACTCGTTCATCAGATCGGCGATGAATGTGATCCATAAACACTTCCTTGGATAGTGGATGGCTGCGTGCGTCGCCAAGTCAGAAATGCTTAATTGGCAACAGGAAACGCGCAGGAGCACGTGATAGATCATTTTCCCTGTTGCTGTGTACTTTTTAGAATGGCAATATGCAGCTTTTCTTATCGGAAAAGCTGCGCCATCCCTCACTTCTCCGGTCTACGCCTACAGGCAAAATGATCTAGCGTCCATACTTGTGGCGATAGTGAAAGCGTGACCGCGATACAGGGACTTAAGTCACAGGGACAGGACTTTCAACCTGTAACGGTCTGCGCTTGTTCCAGCGCCTGTACCAGCCCGCCAAGAGCCGTCGCGATGGTACCCGGTGTGGGCGACAGCATGGCTGCTGAAAGGTCAATGGCTGCCACTGTGATGTCCAAAACATTTTTCACCGCGTTAACAGAATGGATGGCGGCAACGGCGTCGTGAGCAGAGGTTTGAATGCTTTCGACGGACGCGTCTATGTCGGACATTGCCTGTTTTAACGCCTCGTCAGCGAAACTCTCGGAGGCATTCAACAATCGCCCGAAGTGGAGGTTCAACGAATTCTTCTGGTCAATCGTTAAGCTCTTGCTGTTGGCAATCCGGTAGGCGAGCGTGGTATCTGCCAGATCCTGGTACAAGGCGGAGAGGTTTCGCCAATCCAACGCGCTGATTTTCATAGCAGTGCCCCTTCAGAATGCTTTCTTCATTGCCTGAGCTGCTTCAGATATCTGAGAGATCGCGGGAGCCAGATCGGTAACGAGTTGACGAGTATTCCAACGATTGCGTGCCTCGTAGAGTTTCTGGTGGGCGCTCGCGACGTCGCGAAGAGCTTGCTGATACTTCTGTATGGCCGCAATCTTTTCCGCCTGTGAGTCGAAATCCGCGGTGCATCTACGCTTCAGCAAATCCACCGCGATAGGCTCAGTTGCTACCCCCGGAACAGCAGGATCGGTCCACTGGGTGCAGAAGGCTAATTCGCGCGACTGCTCGTCCCGGATCTGCTGCGCATAGCGAAATGCGGCGTATACATCCAGAAATCCGGCGACCTGCTGGACCGCACTATTCGAGTGCTCGATGATGGCGACCATCTTCTTCTGCTGGTAACGGCTGGCCATGACGTCGACAAGAGCGCTGGCCAATCCAATGGAGGCATTTGCCTTATTGAGACTATCCGCACTAATTTTTGGGTCAGCCTGCTGGAGCTCGGCACCAACATTTTGCAGGGAACCGGCTGTCTTGCCCGCATCGAGGTCCGCCAGTCTTCCGAGACTGCTTATGTAGGAAAACAGGCCATTGTTGACGGCTAGCAACGTTGGTTCGGCGGATTCGAAGAATAGGCAGTTGGAAACGGCCTGTCCCGGCAAAAGATAGGTGGCAGCCCGGTGACACGATCTCAATCCGTCAACCGCCAGTGGTCGAAACTGTATGCCGACCTCGCGACTTGCCTGCGCGAATTGCTGGACGGCGATAACGTCGGTACATGAGCCAGCCAGAAGCGGAATAAACATAGAAAGGCTGAGCCGGGCTAACCGTCGTGCGGTGAGCAATGTCGCCTCCGGTAAAGTCTGGGATCAATCCAAGTTGCAGCCGGGGCTAACTACCCAGCGCAGCGATGAGTTTGACGAATCAAACGTGGGTTGGCAAGTGGCAGGAAGTTAGTTGAGGGCCATCCGCTGCTTGCCCGTTCGGTTGAGGTAGCGGAATTTGCCGACTAACCGGCATTTCTCACTTCGAACAATGTTGGGGTTGCTGGCGTGTTGATCGGCTTTAGTGAGCTGCGATGGAGGCCGTAATTGGACGCCCAGCAGACGTGGATATCGCGGACGGCACGGGTTCAGATCCCGCTTCGCTGGTAACTGCCTTATAGCAGAATTGCAGGCCCAGAATCAGCAACCACGCGGAGAGAGCGAGCCGTAGTTGTCGATTGGGCAGGCGCGGTGCAAGCAGGGAACCGGCCAAGGCTCCCACCACGCCGCCACAGATCAGCTTAATCAGCAAGGCGGAGTCATGTCCGCCATTCAGAACATGCATGCTGCTTCCTACCAGCGAGACGCAGAAGCCAAAGGCGAGATCGGTGCCGACAACCTGAGCCGCGGTAAGGGAGGTGAGTCCCAGAAGCGCTATGGTGCCCAGTGCTCCTGCGCCTGATGAAGAGAGGCCCACCTCGAGCCCGACCGGCAACATTAACGCGGCAAGAGAGCGCGGGCGATTTGTCTGGAATGTGTCGCGGTCCACGGGGCGAAAGTGCCGGTAAAGATGCCAGCCGGACGAGACTATGATGATCAATCCGAGTACGACATAGAGCACACTCTGCTGGCCTTTGAGATCGAAATAGCGGAACAGAATCGAGCCTAGAATTACGCCGGGAAGGCCGCCAAGCAGCATGAATCCTACAACGCGGTACTTGACTTGGCGGCGCCAGATCTGAACCGGGACGACGATGAACTTTACTACGGCCGAGTAGGCGAGTGCGGTGCCGACTCCCACGGCTACCGGAACGTGAAGAAAGAAGATCAGCAGCGGTGCGGTGATGGACCCCGCGCCTACTCCTGTTACAGCGATCGCAAAAGCAATCAGAAACCCGATTGCATATTCCATGCCTGCAGCCCTTCCCGTTACGCGGGTTGAATGTGAATACCGCACTCTACTTTGCGTCCGGACCATCGGCCGGAGCGTGGGTCGTTGGGATCGAGAGGAAGGCTGGTACATGGCTCGCAGCCGATGCTGGAGTATCCCCTGTCATAGAGCGGCAGCAGTGGGATTTCGTGTTCAGCGGCGTACTGCCACACATCCCGGGTGGACCAGTCGGCTAATGGACTGACTTTGCGCAACTGCTTGCCACTCGGCAAGGTGAACTGGTCAACCGCTTGAAGATTGGTGCGGGACTTCGACTGTTCCCGCCTGAGCCCGGTGAACCACACATTGAAGCGCTGCAATCCGGCAAACAGCGGTTCCACTTTACGGATGCCGCAGCACTTGTCGGGCGCGGTCTGATTCAGGATCCCGAACTGCGACTCCTGTTCCTGAACGGTCAAACGCGGTAACAGATTTTCGAGGTTCAGATTCCACTCATCTGCCATGCGGTCGCGATACTCGTACGTCTCCTTGAAGTGGTAACCCGTGTCGAGGAAGAGTACGGGAACGTGCGGAGCAAGTCGGGTGACGAGATGAAGCACCACAACGTCCTCGGCCTGAAAACTGCTAGTCACGCATAGGTCGCCTTGCGCATCCACGACCTGCCGCTCCACAAGGAACTTTGCTGCAGCGACTTTCTCTAGGTGGCTTGCATTGGTCACGGCTGCGGCTTGAGTTGTTTGCGTCATTTGGTCTCGTCTCCTATGCGCGCTGCGATGATTTGTTTTTTGATGAGTGCTTCAACCACAGCATGAGCTGAAGCAGTGTGGTCCGCGGCAATGCCTTGAGCGAGCGCCTCCGAAATCAATTCGGATTGACCTCCGTGAAGCGACGCGATGGATAATTCGGAGGACTCATTCGATTCGACTATGGCTACAACACCAGCATGCAGGAGCGCGCGCCACGTATCCGGATTTTGAACGCGCGTACGGACTACAGCCACGCGCAAGGCAAGTAACCTCTCTTCAAGATCCGCAGCCAGCTCAGGACGATTCCCCACCATAAGGAGCGCGGATGCCTGAAGCAGATCCTTTTCGGCGTAAGCCCCGTCGCCGTCTGCAATCACCTGACGAATCATGCCGGCTCCCACGGTAGCGTTGCTTGTGGGATCGATCAGGATGAAGCTTCCGGTGCTCCGATTCTGGTTGTAGCTATCGACAATCAGAGCTCGGTTTGCCTCCACAACAACGACGCCGATCGCGTTCATCTGGAGCGTATCGGCGGGTTGTTCGGCGAGTGTCTCAATGTCGATCCTGTGCCGAATCGAACTGACGCGCGCCTTCACGGTCTGCGTCGTGTGCTTCAACAGGTATGTTTTGCCGATATGCATGGCCTGGGGGTGCAACCACACCAGCGATGCTTCAAAATTCTTGGCAGCCTGCGGCGGCGCCTCCTCGCTGGCAATGACGTCGCCGCGACTGATGTCGAGTTCGTCTTCGAGTGTGACCACGATAGAGAGCGGGGCCTGCGCCTGAGCCAAATCGCCGTCAAAGGTGCTGATGGATTGCACCCGGCTTTTGCGGCCCGAGGGCAGCGCAACCACCGTGTCTCCGCGATAGATGGTGCCTGCGGCTATCTGCCCTGCGAAACCGCGGAAGTGCTGATGCGGGCGAATAACGCGTTGCACGGGCAATCGGAAGCTGAGGCGCGAATGGCGCTCAGCGACGGGAACCGTCTCGAGGTATTCCAGCAGGCTGGGTCCGGAGTACCAAGGCGTATTTTCGCCGCGCGTCACCACGTTATCGCCTTCGAGCGCGCTGACGGGAATGCACTCAATCTCGATGTTTCCCATGCGGGCAACGAGAGCCTTGAGGTCTCGCTGGTGCTGCTCGAAGACGTCCTGCGAGTAGCCGACGAGATCCATCTTATTGACCGCGGCCACCAGCTTGGGAATGCCGAGCAGCGACGCAATATACGCATGGCGACGCGACTGGGTGAGGATTCCCTTGCGGGCATCAAGAAGAATGATGGCCAGGTCCGCGGTGGACGCTCCGGTAGCCATGTTGCGCGTGTACTGCTCATGCCCCGGAGTATCGGCGATGATGAATTTACGCCTGCTGGTGGAGAAGTATCGATAGGCGACGTCGATGGTTATGCCCTGTTCCCGCTCGGCGCGTAATCCATCCGTCAATTGTGCAAAGTCAATGGTAGGCAGAGCGTGTGTGCCTTGAGTGCGGGTTACGGCACGCACATGATCCTCATATACATTCTGCGAGTCGTAGAGAAGGCGGCCGATCAACGTCGACTTGCCATCATCTACGCTCCCGGCCGTGCTGAAGCGCAGCAGGTCCTTGGACTGTTCCTGCGCGAGAAATTCCTCTATCGGAATAGGCACGGGGGCATCGCCTGGTCGCGAAGATACCTCATCGATACGTGCATTGGGGGCTTCGGTAAGGTGCGGCATCTAGAAGTAGCCCTCCCGTTTCTTGATTTCCATTGAGCCGTCCTGGTCGTGGTCGATGACGCGATTGGCGCGCTCAGAAGAGCGGAAGGAAACCAATTCAGCGATGATCTTCGGCAGTGTATCCGCATCCGAGCGGATGGCACCCGTGCATGGACTGCAGCCGAGCGAACGGAGACGGCAGCGAATCCACTGTTCTTCACCCGGGAGACCTTTGACGAAGGGCTGCTCCACGGGAATCAGGCTGTCGCCGCGAACTAGCATGCGCCGCTCCTTGGCAAAATAGAGCGGCACGATAGGGATATGCTCCAGATGGATGTAGTGCCAGATGTCGAGTTCGGTCCAGTTAGAAAGGGGAAAGACGCGGATGCTTTCGCCCGGGCCAATGCGACCGTTGTAAAGATTCCACAATTCGGGACGCTGGTTTTTAGGGTCCCACTGTCCCGCCGAATCCCGGAAAGAGAAGATTCTTTCTTTGGCGCGGGATTTCTCTTCATCGCGGCGCGCGCCACCGAATGCTGCGTCGAAGCCGTGGTTGCGGAGCGCGTCCAGTAGCGCTGTAGTCTTCAACAGCCCGCAGCACCGTTGTGTTCCCAATCGAGCCGGATTGGTTCCGTCGCGCAGGGCTTCTTCGTTCCTGTGCACGATAAGATTGACGCCTAGCTCGCGAGTGTAGGAGTCGCGAAACTCCAGCATCTCGCGGAATTTGTAACCCGTGTCCACATGCAGCAGAGGGAAGGGAATGGGTCCTGGATGGAACGCTTTTTGCGCCAGGCGCAACATCACGGATGAGTCTTTGCCGATGGAATACAGCATGACGGGGTTCTGAAACTCAGCCGCTACTTCGCGAAAGATGTGGATGCTCTCCGCCTCCAGCAGTTGCAGGTGACTGAGTTTCGCCGAGATGCTTGGAGTGTCTGCTGTCATTGCCATTGTTGTGTGCTCGCCGCTTTCTATGCGGAATTGATGGCTCGCTGAAGTTAAGTGCAAAGAAAAAAGCCCACGCGCCGAAGGGAGTCAGGCGGTGAGCTTTTTATATGAGCTGATTCTAGATTAGTAAGACTATCTATCCATGCTCGCATCCACGCCGACAGATCCTCATGCTGTTGCAGGTACAACAGCTGCGGTTCATTCGACACAGGCGGAGGGTGAGCGTGGAGGCCATGCTTTTAGTAGATTGCTGGATATTGGCAGATATGTCAACGGAGGGCTGTCTTCAAATAGCGACTAAATCTGCTTGACGGCTGGCCAGATCCTTCATACACTACGAAAACGATGAAGCCCTCCGCCACGATCACGTGTTGTATATGTCTGACTACATGTAGTGTCATGTGGCGGCGTGGTCCTACAATCGTGTAATTCCATCCTAGAGTGAATTGGAATTCACCGCCGCTAGAACTTAAATGTTCGGCGGTTTTTCATTTTCAAGGGTGGGGAATTGTGGCAAGACTACTTCTCAGTTTCGAATGGCACCACCCGGCATGCGCAAGAGCTTCTCTCCGAAGCGCTCAATCTGTTGTTGCTCCTGTTGTTGATGGCCTGTCGACGCGGCACTCAATCTAAATCTCTGTCATCGTCCACGGCCCCCCACCAGAAATCTACATGACGTCGCATGTTTCATCAGGAGTTTGACTATGTTTGCGCTTCCGCGATTTCCGCTCTGTCCCCGAAGTTCTATCTTCGCGTTTCTATTTGCAGTGTTGACCCTGGCCTGGGCAACTTCAGTGGAAGCACAAGTCGTGGGGGGCTCGATCTCCGGCACGGTGCGCGATCCATCTGGCGCACAGCTACCCGGAGCCAGCGTCACCTTGCGCAACATTGACACTGGCGCGGAGCGCGTATTGCTCACTGACGCTGTCGGAAGGTACATCGCGCCTTCCATTCCAGTGGGCAACTATCACGTCTTAGCCACAAAGACCGGCTTCAACTCGCAGTTGAAGACGGGGATCACGCTGGTAGTAGGACAAAGCACATCCGTCGACTTGGAGCTTCCGCTTGGGACAGTCCAGCAGGAGATTGTGGTTGCCGAGCGTCCGCCCACTGTAAGCCTTACTACGCAGCAAACCTCTGGGCTTGTGGACGAACGTCAAGTAAAGGAATTGCCATTGAACGGTCGCAGTTACGATGAACTAATAACTCTCAATCCGGGAGTAGTAAACTACTCCACCCAGCGGACAGGCGGAGTTGGCACATCAAACTCTGCAGTAGGCAATATGTTTGCCGTCTCCGGTCATCGTCCGCAGGAAAATATTTTTCTTTTAAATGGCATTGAATACACGGGTGCATCGCTGATCAACGTTACGCCCGGCGGTACCAGCGGCGAGCTACTTGGAGTGGACGGTATCCGCGAATTCAACGTTGTGACCGATAGCTACGGGGCGGAGTACGGAAAGCGACCGGGTGCGCAGGTAAGCATCGTTACAGCTCCGGGTACGAATAAGGTTCACGGGTCCGCCTTTGAGTTTCTTCGGAACAGCGCGGTTGACGCCCGTAACTACTTCGATCAAGGTGCGATTCCAATTTTCCAGCGCAATCAATTCGGAGGAGCAGTGGGTGGACCTTTACGCCGCAATAAGCTTTTCCTCTTTGGCAACTACGAAGGTTTTCGCCAGAATCTCGGTCTCAGCAGTGTCACGCTGGTGCCCGACAACGGCGCGCGCGCAGCAGCCGTCGCCAGTGTCCGGCCACTGCTGGCCCTGTGGCCAGTGCAGAATGGTCCTGAGCTTGGCGATGGCATCGCAACCGCTTATAGCCACCCCCGGCAAGATATTCGGGAAGACTTCGGGACGACCCGACTGGACCAGAATATCTCGAACGCAGATACCGTTTCGGCTGCATATACGATCGACGACAGCTTCGCGAATACTCCCACAGTGAACCCCTTCAGCTCCGTGATCGAAGGACTTCGCGAACAGGTCGTCAGTATTCAGGAGCAGCATGTTTTCTCAGCAAATGTTCTGAATACCGCGCGTGTGGGATTTTCACGCGCAGCCTATGACTTCACTGGCGCAACTTCAGCGGATGTTCCCGGCTGGGTGGTTGGTCGTCCCATCGGCGCTGTGGTCGTCGGTGGAGGCACGGCATTAAACGGAGCGTCACAAATAAGCCTGGCGGGAACCAACGCCGGTAGTAACCTGACTACCGCGCGAAACCTATTCACTGTGGGTGATCACGTGTTCGTGTCCCATCGTATCAACCAACTGGAAGCAGGGATGTGGTTGCAAAGGATTCAGGCGAACGACAATCTGGCGCAGTATCAGTACGGGCAGGCCTCCTTCAGCAACTTGTCAAACTTTCTTCAGGGGAAAGTATCGACCTTTACAGTTGTCCCTTCTCCGACGGAGTTAGGATGGCGGTCTCTTGAAGGAGCCGGCTTTATTCAGGACACGATAAAGTTCCGCCCGAATCTTGAGGTCAAGGTCGGCTTCCGCTTTGAATCCACTAATGGGTGGAATGAGGTGCGATCGCGGGCTTCAAACTACCAGTTCGATTTGAAGGGAGTTATCCAGACTACCCCCCGCATTGGAGCTTCTGCATTAACTGTGAACCGTGCTAAGTTTCTTCCTCAGCCGCGCGTTGGCCTGGCTTGGGATCCATTCCATCAGGGGAAAACAATCGTGCATGCCAGCTTTGGGATGTACAACGCCCTGCTAGACAACCTGGACTACAGGCTCGATCAGACGGCTCCGTTCAACACCACGCAGTCCTTGAAGAATGTGTCGGTGTCGAGTCTCAACATCATCCCCGGGCAGTCACTTGGAGGTAATAGCCGGGTGTCACCGAGCGGAGTGCAGCCTGATTCGCATACTCCAACGTTTCTGTCATACACACTGAAAATTGAACAGGAGATAGCGCCGAGGACTTCTTTGAGCGTTGGCTATGTCGGCTCTCATGGCTATCACGAGATGTTATCGGAGGATCTGAACGAACCCATACCTGCCATCCTTCCATCGGGAGTGGTGTACTATGCTCCGGGCTCGCCGCTTGTCAATCCGGATCTCGCCAACACGACGACGTGGGTGTCGGAGGGTGTTAGTTCTTACAACGGGTTACAAGCGGACATTAGTCGTCGCTTTTATGGTGGCTTTCAATTGCGAGGTGTTTATACATTTTCAAAGAGTCTCGATGATGGAACCGGATGGAACAGCAGTGTTGCGGCGAATGCTCCAGGCTTCGTGATGTACCCCGCTAAGCCAAAATTGGATTGGGGACCATCGACTACGGATGTCAGGCAACTCGCCAGCGTGAACGGGGCCTACGAGCTTCCATTTGGCCGAGGTAAGCCCTACCTGTCGAAGGTAGGCAGCCTGCCCCAGAAATTTGTAGCCAAATGGACGTTGAGCGGAATTCTCAGCCTGCAGACCGGATTCCCGTTCACCCCGCAACTCGGCTTCAATCCTACAAACAATGGCGATAGCAGGAATCCGATTCGCCCCTCGGTGAACCCTGCTTTCAGGGGTAAGATCATTCTCGGCAAGGTCAATGGGTACTTCGATCCAAACGCCTTCATGTTGCCTGCGCCGGGCACCTACGGGAACCTGGCGCGCAATTCACTTACCGGGCCGGGATCTACCAACCTCGATGCCGCTTTACGCAAGGGCACTGCCATCACTGAACGGGTGGACCTCGAAATTCGCGCGGAGGTCTTCAACGTCTTCAATCACACAAATCTGAATTCGCCGAATGCAGTCGTCTTCACTTCTGCAGCAGGCACGCCTTCGCCCACCGCGGGAGTGATTACTTCGAGTTCAACAACCTCCCGACAGATTCAGTTGGGGGCGAAGATTCTCTTTTAGGCGAGGATTCGCGGGGTAAGTGAGGCGTGGCGAGCCGGCTGCGAGGGCCGGCCCTAAACTTATTTGCGCGAGATGGGAAGTCGATCTGAACGCCTCGCAGCGTTAGATCCTTAGTTCATCGAGCCACAATGGAGGAGGGGCGATATCGGAATCGGCCCTGAGTTATTGGTGCGAAAGGGGGGACTCGAACCCCCACGCTTTTAGGGCGCCAGATCCTAAGTCTGGTGCGTCTGCCAATTCCGCCACTCTCGCTAAGTAATTCTAAACCGCTTATTCAGTTTCATATACTTTGAGTCAACGCCTCTAGGCGGAGTGCACCCAGACCTCATCAATCGCACTCCAAAATAACCCTCAGCGACGAGGCAGTCGACTGCTTCCCAGGGGCATCGGGGCAAAGTGGGCATGTTTCATGGTCCTCTGTATTGTCCCATGATTCAGCAGAGCCGACACCACGGGGATGAACACACCCGCCTTGACCAGCCGGGCGGCAAAGGTGTGTCGGTTGCAGTGCCAGTAATAGTCGAGAGTCTTCGCCTTCTCCAGCGCTCGGCTCGAACCAGCGCCGCGCCTCGAGCAACGCGAGTAGCGTCGCTAATGGTGAAGATCACGCCCTGCCCGTCACCGGTATTGCGCGAGAAGCGGAAAGCATCCAACCCCGATGTCGTTCAGCTTCATTGTGGCCGTCTTCCCGCGCTTGCCTTTATACGTGAGGACACGCGAGTCGAAGTCAATGCAAGGCCACGTTAACCGAAATTACGCCGTGGACGCCACGGGCAATCTGGTATCGATGGCAGCCAACTCCAGCTTCGCCGATGCCAGTCCTGAGCACATGAAGCATCTGGCCTCTGGTAAGTTGGCGTTCACGCCGAGCAGCGACACGTCTGATGTCGCCGGACATGCATAGATCGCTCCTTAGGATGCCCGTATCCAAGGGTGACATCAGTCAACCAGTGGAAGCTCGATCCCAAGACCAACAAGGCAGTTCCCGACACAAAAATTCCGGCCTACACAAGTGAAAGCCGGAGTCATCACGGGTGGGCAGGCCCGCATGGGGCGTGGAGCATGAGGCCGCACAGCGCCAGGGTTCGGTGAAGGACTACCTCGTCAACGAGAACACCAAGTCTGAGATCGGTCTGCATCAGGCTGAAGCGGCGAAGAACTATGCCGAGGCATCCGCGGCCCGCGCTGAAGCTACCATGGCCAAGGCTCCGATGGAGGCGGCCAACTGTGAGACCAACAGCAGGGCGTCAGAAAAGACCGTATTGATCTGGACACTCTGTTCTCACGGGGGATGGGGTCCCTCGTGCTACGTGACAAGATTTCGGGCGAGATACAGGCAGACGATCCTACCTGGACCTCGGGTGACTTCAAGGTCCGCAACAAGGTCAGGACTTCGTCCGCCATCGGTGCTGATCGCACAGGTGTCGCCGAAGCTATCCTTCACAGTGGACTTGCAGGTGCGGTAACACGCGACTGGGGTCGGTCTCCTGGTCGTCATACCTACCTTGGGAGCTATTCACATTTCAGCTAGGCCTCGGCTGATTCTGGGGCGTTGCGCGAGACGAGTGTCCTGCTCAACGCGCTGCTAGCTCGATGGTGGCGGAATCGCGCTTACCAGCCTGCGCGCGGTAGTAAGGCGCGGCGGACTGCTGGGACCTATGGGTTAGCGGGACCCACCGCGTCAACCAGATCATGCTTGAAGAACTGCGTGAGGCGCGGCTGGGAGATCATCCTGCCGATCTTGGGGCTAAAGCAGCCCTGATCGGTCAAGGAAAGAGGCGAATCTTCTTCCATTCGCCGCTTTTCTGGTCAAACAGTATCCGGTCGTGCAGGCGGTCGGGGCCATCGCTCCAGAACTCAACACGCTCCATCGCAACGCAGAATCCCTTCCAGTAAACCGGGCGCGGTACTTCGCCGGGGTATTCTTCGGCGAAGTACCGCACATCCTCTTGCAGTTTTTGTCTGCTGGCAAGTGGCCGGCTTTGCTGAGAAACTGCGGCGCTGATCTGGCTCCGCCGTGACCGACTATGGAAGTAGGCGTCTACTTCGGCATCCGCAATCGCACCCACTCGTCCCTCCACGCGCACCTGCCTTCGTAGCGACTTCCAATGAAAGCAAAGCGCTGCCTGTGGATTGTGAGCAAGCTCGTTCCCCTTTTGGCTCTCCGAGTTGGTAAAGAAGGAAAAGCCGCGTTCGTCCACCTGTTTCACCAGTACCATGCGAACACTCGGCTTGCCGTCTGCCGTGGCAGTGGCCAGCGCCGCAGCATTCGGATCGTTCGGCTCGCTATTTTCGGCCTCGGTCAGCCAAAGCCTGAAAAGTTCAAGCGGTGTCAGCTCTTCCCAATCGCCCCAATCGCCCATATAGACATAGTAGCCTTTCCGCCGCCAACACTTGCGACTTAGCCAGCACGGGGCGTTGAGAACGGGGATTAATGTGCGTGAGGTAGATGGGACAGTATGCGCGGGAAGATGCTGCCGCAGGAAGAAGATTCGTTCAGTTTTCACGTCGGGGACAAGTTGCCGATCGACCTTGCGTTTCGAAAATACGTGCGTCGATGGGATACGACTTCCCCAATGAACGAAAACTGGAATCGGTGGTAGGGACAGGAGTGCTGCACATGCGCTCGGAAGACATTTCTAGTCCGTTGTTGTAATGCCCAAACCTTCATCGACAGCTTGCCGAAAACTCAGCTTTTGCGTTTTATCTAGGCTTCTCCGAGAACGCAATATGGTGCCGCTGCGTCGGTCATCCTCGGCGGGCAAGTGTTTGCCGCTGCAATTATGGGTGTTCGCTGACCGCTGATTTCGCAATTATGAAGTAGCCCGCCCTGACCGAGCGGCCTCGAAGTCTTGTCTGAGCGCGAGCATGGTCTAGGAACGCAGTTGGACTGGAGATGTAGGTGGAGCTTCGAGCGGATAGGCCGGGAGTGGGGTTTAAGGCGGGCACGAGTCAAGGAGTGGGGCGGAGGCTGGAGTCACCGGCGCGTACTGCGGGAAGCGGTCCGGACTGCAAAACCAGTACGGAGGAAGAAGGCGGTGCGCAATCTTTTGGCAGTTAGCTGTAGTTTTGCTATCCCCCTGGGGGCAGGTGACAATCTCAGTACCGGGTACCACAGGTATCTAAACGCATACAGATCACATCCTGTTTTTGGATGATGCACCTGTTACCTAAGCGTCAAAGATGTAACCAAGAACATATGAAGGTCAGGAGGAAGAACACGTGGCAAAGCTAAACAAGCCAGTTCGTAAACGGATACCCGCGACTAAGTTTGCCTTTCTCAACCAACGCAAGGAGCCACTGGAGAATGCCTCTCATGTCCGCAATGCCGTTGCGCGTTCCGGTCAGGTAAAGGACGTTTCGGAAGCAGAACGTCCTGCGGCCTGGAAGCGCATGGAGTCTGCAGCAAAGCGATTTGGGGTCGAACTCAAGAAAACCGCATAAGGAGCGACCAGCGACAAGAACGTTGACGTCAGCAGCGTATGACAGACCCCGCGCTCCAACGCGGCGGGGGAGCTTTGAAAAGCTTAGCGAACGGCCCTCTTCAGTTTCCGCGCTGGTGCACAGTTGATATTTGGCCGGCGTGGGTCCAACGCGCGCAGGTACTGGAGACCTCACTTAAAAATCAGTTCCGAACTACTTCTCCGTGAAGACAGAGGCGCATATTCCATTCGGTGGAACGTCTGATCTTCCTGGACGAGAGTGGTGTGATCACCTCGATGACGCGGCTCTGTGCGCGTGCCGTATCCACAGGTGATCTCCAAGGGCCTTTGCCTCCCGGTCGAACTAAAAAGTGCCAAAAGCATCGAAGGTGAGCTTGCCATCCGCTTTGTATCCCCGGCCCTCGATAATTTTCAATGCCGGTCTATTGATTCGGGAAAGTAAACTGGTTGCTACGATTTTATAAAGCTCTACGGCACGCTTCGTCCCGATGTTTCCGCGCCATTATGGAAGCTTCTTTGCGGGAAGGGATTCCGGTGGTGGGACACGTCAACCGGCAAATGGGTGCATTTTGGGACGAGCGAGAAAAGGTGAAGCGGGCTACAGCCGAGACTAGTAAGAACGCAGAGAAAGTCAAGGTCGTCAAAGCGGAGGTTGTAAAACTTAGGATAGTGGTGATCGACAGTCGCCCGCACTTTGTAAACGAGTTCAGTGCACATCGCGTGAAAGCCCGCGTGCTGGCTGACGAGATGGCACTGACCGCATACTTCTTTGCGCGTGATCTAGTCACGAGTGCTCGTACCAAGGGTGCCTCCCTCTGAGCAAACTTTGACCAAGATTCCCATTTCGCTTCCCGTAGCCTCGCAGATATACTCCCGGTCAACGTAATCGAAAATGCTTGTGGGTGAGTGCGCCGGTTTGGTTTGTCCGGGTCAGTTGACGTGGTGATCATACAAAGCGAGCATGACGAATTCATCAAACGCGAACACGCCGAATATCTCGCTGGAAGCATTCAGAACGCGAGTTCATCGTCCGCAACGCCTTGAGCAGTTGAGGAGCGATCTCATTCCGCGGACGTAAGGCACGCGACGTCTTCCATTGCGACGACGTAATATCCAAAAGCATTTATGAACACAAATATTGCATTGATGGGCACTGTGCGATACCATCCATGTGGATGGTATGTGGATGGCGCACCCTCAGGAAATATCAAAGGTCGGCGCGACTGAAAAGCTGACGATTAATCTCGGTGTGGTCGATCTAGGTCAGATTGACCTTCTGGTGCAGGAGGGCTTCTATTCCAATCGCACTGATCTGATCCGAACCGCAATTCGCACGCAGCTATCGGTTCATGCCGATGAGGTGAAGAAGACGGTCGCGCGCCGCACCCTTACGGTGGGCCTGCGAGATTTCAGCTGCGCTGACCTCGAGCGAGCACAGGCCGCTGGTGAAATGCTGCACATTCAGGTGGTCGGCCTGGCGCGCATCGCTGACGACGTCTCGCCCGAATTGGCCCGCGCCACCATTCAATCCGTCGTTGTTTTGGGCGCATTTCACGCCAACGCTGCGGTGCGAGCTGCACTCGCCGATCGCATTCTTTGATGTCCTCATTTCTTGGAGATTTACTGTGAACCTAATCGATGCCTTGTCTGCCCAAACTTCTCTGAATGAATCAGCGCCCTGCGCGCGGTCGTTCGATGTGGGTGGAATCACTGACACAATTCAACGTGCGCTCGCGTCGACGGGACTGGACACGCAGTCCGGACCGATGAAGGGCGTCACCGACACGGTCCACCAAGCGCTATCACGCGCAGGACTAACCCAACGCTCCGCCGCAACGGATCCGCAAGGCGCGATCGTCGCGGGCGCCTCTCGCGGGATTTTCACGCCGGATAGCCACATGGATTCCCCACGGTTCGGGCGGACGGCACCCGCCGAACAGACATATCCCGGTGTGTTTGTCAGCCGGTCGTTCACCAACGATGCCGGTACGCGCACTTACAAGCTCTACATCCCTGCTAGCTATTTAGAGCAATCGGGCGAAAGGGTGCCACTGGTGGTGATGCTGCATGGATGCACGCAATCGCCGGACGACTTCGCTGCTGGCACGCGCATGAATGAGCTTGCCGAAAAGCATGGTTTCCTGGTGGCCTATCCCGCCCAGGCCCCCAATGCAAACGGATCGAAGTGCTGGAACTGGTTCCGGGCGGAAGATCAGAGTCGTGACCGCGGCGAGCCTTCGCTCATTGCCGGTATCACGCGCGAGGTTGCATCGAGCTATCGGGTCGATGAGCGCCGCATCTTTGTAGCTGGACTGTCGGCCGGGGCTGCTATGGCGGTAATTCTCGGCGCCACCTACCCTGAGCTTTATGCTGGCGTCGGCGCGCATTCAGGTTTGCCTTATGGCGCCGCTCACGATATGTCTTCTGCATTTAATGCAATGCAAGGCGGTATGGCTCCTACTGGCGAGCGAAATCCGCTGGCACCACAGACGCCGCACCGGCGCCGATTTGCGCAATCAGTGCCAACCATCGTCTTCCATGGGGACTGTGACCGTACGGTGGATGCACGAAACGGCACCGCGATCGTCGAGCAGGCAACTATGGTTGGCACGGGTGAAATGCGCCTCCGTGCCAGTGTGGATGAAGTTGCGGCGTCTGATGGCCGCAGCTTCATTCGTACCGTTTATGCAGATATGACAAATCAACCGGTCGTCGAGCACTGGGTGATCCACGGAGCCGGTCACGCATGGTCAGGTGGCAGTTCGAGGGGATCGTTCACCGACGCTCGTGGTCCTGATGCTTCGGTTGAAATGATCCGATTTTTCTATTGGCAATAGCATGCGGGTACTACTCACCTGGCCTTGAACTTTGGATACGACTGAGCAGCATTTTTCTATCCGGGCTAGGCACTCAACTGTTTGCGCAGCAACACGATTTGCCCCAGGTGATAGCTCGTGTGATCTGCGGCGAGGAGTACTTCGTGGAGGAGCGTCTGGCCTTCTCCCCACGGAATTCGGGCATACAGATTCGATTCTTCGTCCTTTATCAAATGCTCGAACGACGCGAGTCCGGCAAGGACTGCGGCGACTGACTTGTCCCATTCTCCGGCGCTGGCAGACGCTTCCTCTTTGGGCCAATAGGCCTCCGGCCATTTGGGGGCTACATAGTGGGGATTCGTGCAGAACTCCAGAAGATCATCGAGAGCGACGCGGATGTGTTCCAGCAATTGCCAGGCATTGTGGGGCGATCCATCTGGCTTGAGCGAGCGCTTTTCCTCGGGAAAGTTATCGAGGACAGTACGGGCATCGGCGTGAGCACTTCCGCCGCGAACCAGTTCGATCAATTGTTCGCGCAGTATTGCGTCTTCAGCAGGCATGAAGTCTCCTTTGCGGCTTGAGATGCATGGCCCTAGTTCTCAACCTCGACGGTTTCGCGGCGGGAGTTGAAGACGTTACCCATGCGGCGAATCTGGGCTCCTACGCCGCGCAGCTTTTCTTCGATGCGCTCGTAGCCTCGATCCATGTGGTACACGCGGTCGAGGATCGACTCTCCATCGGCCACCAATGCCGCCAGCACGAGGGAAGCTGAGGCGCGCAGATCGGAACACATCACCGCTGCCGCAGAGAGCGGAGTTTTGCCGCGAACCGTGGCCGTGCGCCCGTCGAGCTTGATGTTCGCGCCCATGCGAACCAGCTCCTGTACATGCATAAAGCGGTTTTCGAAGATGTTTTCCTTAACCACGGAGGAGCCTTCGGCCTGCGTCAGCAGCGCCATATATTGTGCCTGCATGTCAGTGGGAAAGCCGGGATATTCTTCTGTCGAAATGTCCGCGCTCCTCAAATTGCCTTCACTGCGCACGCGGATCGAGTCTTCGCTCAGGGTGTCGATCCGTGCGCCGCACTCTTCGAGCTTGTCGATGACACTAGAGAGATGTGCAGGGTTGCAGTTTGCCACGCAGAGGTCGCCGCCAGTGATTACTCCGGCGACGAGGAAGGTTCCTGCTTCGATGCGGTCCGGGTTGATGCGATGGCGCGCTCCGTGCAGCGTTTCAACGCCCTTGACGCGAATGGTCGAAGTACCCGCACCCTCGATCCTGGCGCCCATGGCGACGAGCAGCGTGGCAAGGTCGGTGACCTCGGGCTCGCGGGCACAATTCTCCATCAGCGTGTCACCCTCAGCGAGCACGGCGGCCATTAGCAGGTCTTCAGTGCCTGTGACGGTGATCTTATCGAAGATCAGATGCGCCCCCTTAAGACGTTGCGCGCGCGCTTCCAGGTACCCGTGCTGCTGCACGATGATCGCGCCCATCTGTTCCAGGGCCTTGATGTGCAGATCGATGGGGCGTCCTCCGATGGCACATCCCCCGGGCATGGCTACGCGGGCCAGGCCGGTGCGCGCGATCAGCGGGCCCAGCACCAGCGAGGATGCCCGCATCGTTTTGACAATCTCATATTTGGCGACCGGATCAGAGAGCAGGCGGCAACTGATCGTAGTGCGGTGCTGCGCGCGTCCGTAACCAAGCTCGACTTCTGCGCCCATGGAGACGAGCAATTTGCGCTGGGTTTCAATGTCCCGGACCTGGGGGATGTTCTCCAGAATCACTTCATCGTCGGTGAGGATGGCGGCCGCCATGCAGGGAAGGGCAGAGTTCTTTGCGCCGCTCACGCGGATAGTGCCAAGCAGCGGATTGCCGCCGCGAATTACGAACTTGTCCATCAGCCTGCCGTTTCTTCCATGAGCATTGCCGCTGCGACGCTGACTGCGTCTGCCAGTTCTACAGCTCGAGGGTTGTGTCTTCGATAGCGAGGCGGACGTTGCCATCGGATTTGGCCAGGCGGCGGACTGCTTCCGGTTTATCGACTTTTGCCTTCAACATCACGAGTGCCACGGGGACACTGCGGCCTGCGGACTTGATGGTGCCCACGGCTGTCTCGCGATCGATCTTGCAAGCGCGCATCAGCATATTGATGCCTCGCTCGACGAGTTTGGAGTTCTGCATGTGCACGTTCACCATGAGGTTTTCATACACATAACCAAGCCGCGTCATGGCTCCGGTGGTGATCATGTTCAAAATCATCTTCTGCGCGGTAGAGGCCTTCATCCGAGTGGACCCGGAGACGACCTCGGGGCCTACTTCCGCAACAACGGTAATGTCGGCTACGGCGGAGAGTGGAGTGTTGAGGTTACATGTAACGGCGGCTGTAACGGCACCGCGGGCGCGGGCGTAAGCCACTGCGGCTACCACGTAAGGAGTGCGGCCGCTGGCGGACAGGCCGACAACTATGTCTTTGCGGGTCGGGCGTCTGCGGGCGATATCGCGCTGGCCCAACTCTTCCGAATCCTCGTTCACTTCCACCGCCGAAGCCAGCGCTTTGGGGCCACCGGCCATGATGTATTGCACCTGTTGCGGAGCAGTGGAGTAGCTGGGCGGGCACTCTGACGCGTCAAGGGCTGCGATGCGACCGCTTGATCCCGCTCCAATATAGATCAGGCGTCCGCCGTCGCGCAGACTTCGAGCGACTGCATCCATCACCAGGGCAATCTCCGGGAGGGCTCTCTTAACGGCACCGGCGACTTTTGAATCTTCATGGTTGATGATGCGGGCGATGTCGAGGGCGGATTTTGTGTCAAATCCCTGCGAAGCCTCGTTGGCACCCTCAGTCGAGAGGCCCTGGAGATTGTTAGCCGAATCCTGTGGTTTCTCTGCACCGCCGGAATCCGTATGTGAGGTCATGATGCTAGCCATTGTGATTTATCCCCAAGTCTGCCTAATTACAATTCTAGCGTCATCCTGTCTTGTCTTGAAGGTGAATTTTGCATGGGGAACTCAGAGTCAACATTTTCAGGGAAGAAATCGGTGCGATTCTGGCAATCCGGCTACCACGGCGTCGTGAAAGGCAGGGCGCACTTGTTTGATGGACTGACTGGAGCGGTCCGGCCAGGTCCGGTTGGTTAGGAGAACAATGGCGAGTTCGCGATCATAATCGATCCACATGGA
The DNA here is from genome assembly GCA_025355385.1 of Acidobacteriaceae bacterium. GTDB lineage: Bacteria > Acidobacteriota > Terriglobia > Terriglobales > Acidobacteriaceae > JANXZS01. Next base: position 54,685 of record JANXZS010000164.1, read on the forward strand.
AGTACCGGTAAATCCCAGGTGACCGATGGAGCGCGGCCCAAAATGCCTGCCGGAGGAGCGCGGCTCTGCGGGCGTGTCCCATCCCAAGGCCCTGGAGGTTCCCTTGGGAAACACACGCTTGGTAGTGAAGAGGGAGACGGTATTGGGGCGGAAGATCGATGGCTCGGTTTTCGGAGAAAGTATCGCTTTCGCGTAGCTGAGCAGATCCGGCACTGAAGAGAAGAGGCCTGCGTGACCGGCGCAGCCGCCGAGTACCGAACAATTTTCGTCGTTCACTTCTCCCTGAATAATGCGATGGCGGAAGGTGGTGTCATTCTCGGTCGGGGCGACGGCGGGACGCCATTCTTTGGGAGGGCAAAAGCGAGTACCCTCCAAGCCGAGCGGCGTAAACACCTCTCGCCCGCAGAAGGCATCGAGCGATTCGCCGCAGAGAACCTCCAGTGCTTTGCCAAGAAGCAGAAATCCGATGTCGGAATAGAGTACGCGTTCCATTGGAGCAGCTTCGAGAGGCATCATCAGGCAGGCTCGCAGGAGTTCGTACGGAGTGGTAGCCGCCTCAAACAACCGCTCGTAGGCCGGCAAGCCTGACGAATGTGCCAGCAGCATGCGCAAGGTGACGAGTTGCTTGGGACTTCCGGGCTCCTTACCGATCACGAAGCCTGGAAGCACCTCGCCCAGCGGAAGGTCGAGGTCGAGGATGCCGCGGTCATAAAGAATGATGGCGGCGGATGTGGTGGCAACGACCTTGGTAAGGCTGGCTATGTCGAAGATCGTGGCAGGTGTTACCTCCGGGCTCTCTTCCTCATAGGTACACCGACCGACCGCGTCCATTGCAACTACCTGGCCGTGCCAGAGGACGCCGAAAGCAGCGCCAGGGAAGGCGCGTTCTGCGATCGCTGTTTTTAGTAGAGAGTATGCGGCGGCGAATCGGTTGCGCTGACCTGCAGCGGAGTCTGGGATTTGGACCGACTGCTGGGACATGGGCTCATTGCCTCTTTTGGCGAATGTCTATGGTACCGCCAAGCCGAAGGTGCGCCGCGAGAAAGTAGGCATAAAGAACTGGCGATTCATCCGGGGCGGCTACCCCGCCGGGCTGATCTCAGTCTATTAGATTGGAGTCAGCGTGAGCACTGGCCTGGAGGTTATATGCGGGAACGGGTCAACTTGTGGATCGTGTGCGGAATGCTGGGGCTCTGGACATGGACGGTAGAGGGGCAGTCGGCCCCGCCCTCTGCTCCCACTGGGCCTGCGCCTGCCCCGGAGGCTTCGGTGGGGGTGTCCGCACCGGCCGCGACCACTTCATCCGCCGCCACAAAAAGCTATTTGGTTCCTCAGGGCACAAAGATTCTGCTCTTTCTTACGAGTGCAGTGAATACAAAGTCGGCCAAGGCAGGAGACGGAGTGTATCTGGTCTCGACGTTCCCGGTGGTGGCAGGCAGTCATGTGATGATTCCCGCCGGCGTCTATGTCCAAGGCTCGGTGGATCAGGTGATTCGCCCCGGCCACATCAAGGGACGCGCGCAAGTGGGAATGCATTTCACCTCGCTGATCTTCCCCAATGGCTCAGTGATAGAAATCCCTGGAGTAGTGAATAGCCTTCCTGGCTCCGCTGGAGCCAGGGTGAAGGACGGGGAAGGCACCATCGAGCAGCCAGGAAACAAGGGTCGGGATCTAGGTACGGTGGTGAAGGGCGCGGCCATTGGCGCGGAAGGCGGAGTGCTCGGCGGGGCAGCCACTGGAAACCTGGGGGCGGGCGTGGGATACGGATCTCTGGCCGGAGCACTGGCAGGTGGCATCTATACGCTCTTCCAGCGCGGAGAGGATGTGAACATTCCTCAGGGAACGATTGTCGAGATGGTGCTGCAGCGTCCCCTGATTCTGCAAGAAGAGAATATGAAGCCGGGAAGTGATGCTGGCCAGCCTGCGTATACTCCAGCGGCGCAACAGCAGCGGCTGCCTAAGCCGCGAAAGCCTGGAATGCTTTGTCCGGCAGGAAATCTTGGCTGCGACTAATTAGCACTGTATTCTGAATTGACAGGCTGGAACAATTCCTGGCCGACGCGACGATGGAAGACAGCAACCCCGAGCCCCGACCCCAAGCAGCAATCGACCCAGAGGCCCCAAATCAGGGCGTCGTCACCAATTCATCGCAGATTGCGGAGCCAAGCACGCCGCGGAATCTGCGGGTATGGATGCGCGATCTCATCGTGTCCATGGCGGCCTCAATGCTGATCATCACCTTCCTCTATCAACCGGTAAAGGTGGAGGGGACCAGCATGCTGCCGCGGTTGGAAGATCAGGATCGACTCTTCATCAATAAATTTGTCTACCACTTTGAGAACATTGAGCGCAGCGACGTGGTCGTCTTCTATTACCCGCGCGATCCGCAGAAGAGCTATATCAAGCGCGTCATCGCGCTGCCCGGCGACGAACTCGTGATTGATCGCGGCAACGTTTTTGTGAATGGCAAGGCTATTCCAGAGCCCTATGTGCCACGGCGCTTTTTTGACGGACGCTCGGTGGAGAAGATGTTGATTCCGGCCCATGAGTACTTCGTGATGGGCGACCATCGATCCATCTCAAGCGACAGCCGCGACTTTGGCCCGGTGGAGCGACACCTCATTTATGGCAAGGCAGCTTTCGTGTACTGGCCTACGGAAAAGATGGGCGTGGTGCGTTAGCTCCGAGAGCAAGGGGAGTGGCGCAGCACCTGCGCTGTAGTCCCGCCTCAAGACAAGTAACTTCCCTATCGACGCATAATGCTGCGTTTGCACCGTCTTCAGTTACTTGCTGCTTCGCCGGCGATTCTTTGGTAACATCGAGTGAATCCACTCGACGGAGAAGCGATGCAGGCGATTCTTGCGCTCGAAGACGGGCGCATCTTCCGCGGTGAGGGCTACGGCGCCAAGGGCGAATGTTGTGGCGAGGTGGTCTTCAATACATCGCTGACCGGCTATCAGGAAATCTTCACGGATCCATCCTATGCCGGGCAGATTGTTGTACTGACCAACCCCCAAATTGGCAACTACGGCACCAATTCCGCAGATAACGAAGCGGCTCGACCCTTTATTGAAGGTCTCGTCACGCGCGAGTTCTCTCCCATCAGTTCCAATTGGCGCTCCGAACTGGTAGCCGACGAATACCTGGAACGCTACAACGTCCCCGTCATCAGTGAGATCGATACTCGGGCGCTGGTGCGGCATTTGCGCACTTACGGGGTGATGCGCGGTGTGATCGCCACGTTTGAGGATGGCGTCAAGTTGGACAGCGACGCACTCGTTGCCAAGGCGCGCGCTATTCGCAAGATGGATGGCACCGACCTGGCCAAGGTGGTGAGTACGAAGACCAGCTATGACTGGACCAAGGCTGATCCCCGCAACCACAATGATGCTATGTCCCCCGCGATAGTCGGGGACGACAGGCCGGAACTCCACGTCGTCGCGTACGATTTTGGCATCAAGCACAACATTCTGCGCATGCTCGCGCGCGAGGGATGCCGGGTGACAGTGGTTCCCGCGCAAACTTCGGCGGAGGATGTCCTGGCGCTGAATCCCGACGGCATCTTTCTGTCGAATGGCCCCGGCGATCCTGAGCCTGTAACCTACGCGCAGGAGAGTATCCGCAGGCTGGCAGGCAAGAAGCCGATCTTTGGAATCTGCCTCGGGCATCAACTCATCGGGCTGGCGCTGGGTGGCAAGACCTACAAGTTGAAGTTCGGGCATCACGGCGGAAATCATCCCGTGCAGCATACGCACAGCGGCAAGGTCGAGATTACGGCACACAACCATAACTTCGCGGTCGATCCTGATTCGATTAACCAGAGCGAAGTAGAGTTGACCCACATCGACCTGAACGACAATACGCTTGAGGGCTTGCGGCACAAGTCGCTGCCGCTCTTCAGCGTGCAATACCACCCGGAGGCGAGCCCGGGTCCGCATGATTCGAACTATCTGTTCCACGACTTCCGCACGATGATGGAGGAGTGGAAAGGGTGAGGGATGCGGAACGCAGCTATTACGTATACGCGTTGAAGGATCCGCGCACCAATCCAGCAAAGCCGTTTTACATCGGAAAAGGGACGGGGATACGCGCTTGGGAACATGATCTACACGCCGACGAGACTCCAAAAGGGCAGAGAATTACCGAGATTCGTGCATCGGGGTTCGAGATAGTCGAGACAAAACTAGTTGAGAGTCTCACCGAATTCGAAGCATTGAAACTTGAGGCAGAACTAATCACGGCTTTTGGGACATTGACTACTGGTGGAATACTTACCAATTCCGTGGTTCCCGGGGGCTTGGGCAAAGGGCTCCGTGGCAGGAATCTAGTCATTCCCTCAGGCGCTATTGAGAAGGCACAGTTCGGACTGAAACTTCTGAAGGAAGCTGTTTTAGAGCTGGCCCTTGCGAATAAAGTTGGCGTCACCAATTCTGACTTGGTTCATAGTCTTGGTCTCCAAAGTGACTATAAGGGTGGGTCAAAGGATTACCTCACGTGGAGCCTGCTTGGCATCCTCATGCGCGAAGGCAAACTAAAACGAGTAGAGAAAAAGAAACATCAGGCTCAAACCAGATAGGTAGCAAATGCCACGCAGAAATGACATAACCAAGATTCTCGTGATTGGCTCGGGGCCTATTGTGATTGGGCAGTCGGCCGAGTTTGACTACTCCGGCACGCAGGCGTGCAAGGCGCTCAAGGCCGAGGGCTATGAGGTTGTGCTGGTGAACTCCAATCCAGCGACCATCATGACCGATCCCGAACTCGCCGACCGCACCTACATCGAGCCGTTGACGAAGGATTACGTCGAAGAGATTCTGCGGGTTGAAAAGCAGATGCTGAAGGATGAGGGGCGCACGGGGGTCTTTGCCCTGCTACCGACTGTGGGTGGGCAAACCGCGTTGAATCTCGCTGTCGATCTAGCTGACTCCGGCATTCTTGACAAGTACGGCGTGGAACTGATTGGAGCCAAACTTGAAGCGATCAAGAAGGCTGAGGACCGCCTGCTCTTCAAAGATGCGATGACGCGCATCGGCCTGGATATGCCACGCTCTGCGCTGGTCAACAACTTGAAGGATGGACTGGACTTCGCCAGCAAGATCGGCTTTCCAGTCGTCATCCGGCCATCTTTCACGCTGGGCGGGTCGGGAGCCGGCATCGGCTACAACCGCGAAGAGTTGATGGAGATTCTTGCGCGGGGCCTGGATCTCTCGCCGGTACACGAGTGCCTGATCGAAGAGTCGGTGCTGGGGTGGAAGGAATATGAGCTGGAGGTAATGCGCGACCTCGCTGACAACGTCATCATCATCTGCTCCATTGAAAACATGGATCCGATGGGTGTTCATACCGGGGATTCGATTACGGTTGCGCCTGCGCAAACGCTGACCGATCGGGAATATCAGATGATGCGCGACGCGGCGATCCGCGTGATGCGCGAGATTGGGGTGGAGACGGGCGGATCGAACGTGCAATTTGCCGTGGACCCGGCTACGGGACGCATGACGGTGATCGAAATGAATCCGCGTGTCTCACGCTCCTCGGCGCTAGCTTCAAAGGCTACTGGCTTTCCCATTGCGAAGATTGCAGCGAAGCTGGCAGTCGGGTATACGCTCGACGAAATTCCAAACGACATCACGAAGAAGACACCTGCTTGTTTTGAGCCGACCATCGATTACGTTGTCGTCAAAATTCCCAAGTGGCAGTTTGAAAAGTTTCCCGGAGCAGACGAGAACCTTGGGCCACAGATGAAGTCCGTGGGTGAAGTGATGGCCATCGGACGCACCTTCAAGGAATCTCTCATGAAGGCGATTCGCTCGCTGGAGACAGGCAAGCGTCTTGGTGCAGAGGCGGTTGAGCCGCGCCGTTTGACGCAGCGGTTGGTGACGGCGCAACCCGAGCGGCTGACCTATATTCGCTATGCCTTCCGCCTCGGCCACACGGTCCGCGAAGTAGCTCGCATGACTTCCATGGACCCGTGGTTCCTCTACCAGATCAAAGAGATTACGGACACCATTACTGAGGTCGGTGAAACTACTGCGGACAATGTGTCACCGCAACTGTTACGTAAAGCGAAGCGTATGGGTATCTCCGACGAGCGCATTGCTGAGGAGTGGGGCACGCCCACTCACGAGGGTATCGAAGCTGTGCGCCAGCTGCGACAGAAGATGGGATTAAAGCCGGTCTTCAAGCTCGTGGATACGTGCGCAGCGGAGTTTGAAAGTATGACTCCATACCTCTACTCCTGCTACGACGAAGAGGATGAGTCTCCCCCAACATCGAAGCGAAAGGTCATCATCCTGGGCAGCGGTCCAAACCGCATCGGGCAGGGAATCGAGTTCGACTACTGCTGTTGCCACGCAGCGTTCGCTCTAAAGGAAGACGACTACGAGACCATTATGGTGAACTGCAATCCGGAGACGGTTTCGACCGACTACGATACCAGCGACCGCCTCTACTTTGAGCCGCTGACGCTCGAAGACGTGCTGGCGGTGTATGAGCATGAGTCGTCCGGCGGCGCTGAGGTGGGCATGATTGTGCAGTTTGGCGGGCAGACCCCGCTTAACCTGGCGCTGCGGTTGAAGGCTGCCGGAGTATCCATTATCGGCACCTCCCCCGAGTCGATTGACCTGGCGGAAGATCGCCGGCGATTCGGCAAGCTGCTGATGGATCTGGAGATTCCGCAGCCCCCAGGTGTTATGGCAACCAGCGTGGCAGAGGCGCTGGCAGGCGCGGAGAGCGTGGGATATCCGGTACTGGTGCGGCCTTCGTATGTATTGGGCGGGCGCGCCATGGTTATCGCATACGATGCCGCCGCAGTGTCGCACTATATGACGCAGGCGGTGGAGTATTCGCAAGACCGGCCTATCCTGATTGACCACTTCCTCGAAGATGCGGTTGAGGTGGACGTGGATGCGCTGTGTGACAGTCAAGATGTTGTGATTGCGGGCATCATGCAGCACATAGAGGAAGCGGGCATCCACTCCGGCGACTCCTCGTGTGTGCTGCCTGCGGTCGATCTGCCTTCGGCAACTCTCGATACCTTGCGTACTTACACGCGCAGGCTAGCGCTGGCGCTGGAAGTGGTGGGACTGGTAAATCTGCAGTTCGCTATCAAGCGGGGAAAAGTTGGCGAGCCCGACAGCGTCTACGTGATCGAGGTAAATCCACGCGCATCCCGCACGGTGCCATACGTTTCGAAGGCGACTGGTGTGCCTCTTGCAAAGCTTGCGTCGAGGCTGATGACGGGACGCAAGCTGAAGGAACTTCTGCCGGAGGTGGTTGCGTCGGGCAAGGATCTGGAGACGGGCGCGCACTTCTACGTAAAGTCGCCGGTCTTTCCATGGAACAAGTTTCCAGGGGTTGATACGGTGCTGGGGCCGGAGATGAAGTCCACTGGCGAGGTGATGGGCGTCGCAGACAGCTTTGGCGAGGCATTCGCCAAGGCGCAGCTCTCCGCCGGGCAGATTCTGCCGCGCCAGGGCACCGTGTTCTTCAGTGTGAACGACCATGACAAGCCAGTGCTGGTGGAGCTTGCGCGGATCTACATGGATCTCGGCTTCAACATTGTGGCGACGCAGGGTACGGCCGACGTACTGCAGAAGGCAGGCCTGGTGGTGGAGCGGGTCTACAAGGTGAAAGAAGGCCGGCCCAATATAGTCGATCTGATCAAGGGCAATCGCATCCAGCTTATTGTGAATACACCGCGCGGGCAGGACACCTTCTTTGACGAGAAGGCAATTCGCCGGGCTGCGGTGGTGCAACGTATCCCGACAATTACGACGATTGCCGCCGCTCGAGCGGCGGCCGAAGGCATCGCGGACATACAGCGTAATGTCACTACGGTGAATGCTCTGCAGTCGCTCCATCGACGCGAGATTGCCGTGAAGTAGTGCAAGCTTACAAGGATGAATACGGTCGAGAATACGCGGGGTGTGGCGTTTGACATTAAATCGAGCGCCTCACCCTTTTTATGTATGGTCCACTTGGCGAATTGTGAATAGACTGTTAATTCATGGGGTGGGGCAAAGCGGAGCCACTCTGCAACCCAGGCGATGACGTGCAATCCCGGTCTGGAATCGGAAGTCACGGATGATACCGAGTAGAACGAACTTCGAGGTGGTCCCAAGCCGTTTGGGATCGAGAGTTCTGTGAGTCGATGAGACCTAACGCGCGGGCCTGAGATAGCCTTCGTGCCTCGCCACTCACAGACGGATGTCAACCTGTGAGAGAGCGAGGCTTCTACAAGAGATCTTTCCCAAGAAATCTGCCTGAAGACCCGCCCCTCCGCGAACTGGAGTCCACATTCGACTCCAAGGCGAATAGGGGGAGTGATGGAACTGTTTTCCATGTATCAACTGCGTGGTAATCGCCGCGCACAGAATGTTTCCTGCGTATGGGTGGAGACGGGTAATGCGCGCCAGCCGCTAGCCTGTGTCTGGATTTCTTCCGAGGCAGATAGCGCGAGTGTTGACTGCCGCGAAACAGTGGCTGCCGGCGAAGAACATTTAGGTTTGCTGGTCGCGTAAGTCTGTCCCGAGCGGCGCCCAGCAGACACGAATCACCCAATGAATGCCCGGCTGATTGCCGGGCATTTGTGCTTGAAAACTTATAGACGTGGAAGCCTCCAGGGTTAAGCCATTCATATAAAAACGATCTGGCGGGTGCTTAGCCAGGTCGCCAGGGGATGACGAAGAATGCTTGCGGTCACC
>JANXZS010000165.1 GCA_025355385.1 Acidobacteriaceae bacterium
ATGTGGATCATCCCCTGCGAAGCCGTGCATACGTTCGGAATGCGATTCCCGATCGACCTCGTTTACCTGGACCGCAACAAGCGAGTGAAAAAGGTCAAGAGCGATGTGCGTCCCCGGCGGCTGTCGGCCTGCCTCTCCGCGCACTCCATACTCGAGCTTGCCGCAGGGACTGTCCGTAAGACGCAGACAGAACGCGGAGACAGCCTCGAATTCTCCACTGCTTCCCCCATTATTGATTAGGCACTTCTGTACCTTGACAATCTTGCTACTGGGTTTTGCGGCCTCGAAAGGAGCAGTGAGTCCCTCTGGGCAGGTAGAAAGGCCTCGCGCTGATAGCCCCAACCGATACTTGCATTCTCCTTTGTTCCATAGCGCTAGTTTCGTGGGCTCGCTCTGCTGGTCCTGATCCGATTCCAGCGCGTTAGCTTCCTAACCGTGTCTACCCGGCGTCTCTGCCCCACTTGTGATGTATACGGGCGTTCACACCGTCCCGCACGCAAGACTTGTAACTAACTGATTAGAATCGATACAGCAGTAGCACTAAAGTGGCACACAGCTTGCAATAGATAAGCGTGCCTGACCAAAGGTCGGGAGGACGATCAAATCACAGGAGAGAAAACTCAATGAATGATATGTTGCTCAAGCTATCCGCCAAGATCCAAGGCCTGATGATGAACGAAGAAGCACAGGACCTGATCGAGTACGCGTTGGTAGTTGCTTTGATTGCCTTTGCTGCGACCGCCGGCATGTCAAAGCTCGCCACCGGCATCAACACTGCTTTCACCAATATCGGCGTCAAGCTTACGACCTACACCAGCTAATCCGCGCCAAGGATACGGGTCACACCAATCAGTTGATTCCTTTCTTGCTGGGGGATCTGTGAAGCAGGCCAAAGCCCCCGGCGTGCTTTTTTTGTCAAGGAAACGACATTCCATGCTGAACAAAGGAGATGAGTCGAATGCAGTCCAAACTGTTGAATTGCTACATTAAAATGCAAACCTTGATGGTGCGCGACGAAGGTCAGGACCTCATCGAGTATGCGTTGGTGGTTGCTCTGATTGCTTTTGCTGCGACTGCAGGGATGAATACGGTGGCCACCGACATCAACGCTGCATTCACCAATATCGGCACCAAGGTAACCACCTACATTACCTAGTTCCTGCCCCAGAACTGCTCTACAAACTAATTTGTCGCTTTTTAAAGGGAGAGAGCCGTGGGGCAAGTCAACGCCCGGACGTACTCTCTCTTTGCCATTTAATAAAGCTTTTGGGGAATGTGTTCATGCTCCTTGCAATTGCGATTCCGGTTTTGACGAGGCGGAGACTACCACCCCCGTCTTCAGATGGGCGTCAGTCATTGTTCTGCGATGCGTTCTTTGGAATGATGCTGGCGGAGCCTGATCCTCTTGGCACCGTCACAATGGACGTCCCAGGCCACGCCCGTGCTGTAGCAGAGAACACGTCGTCCCCCCAGCCGCTAGCCGGCATGAAGGCCTAGATGATCTGCATGCAAATCATTCCGATATGATCCTTGCCCTTCCTCCAGACCGGGGGACTTCCCTGATGATGATCGAGGGCAGCCTTACTGTGATTGCGGTTACAGTAGCCTTTTGCTGGTCCAGACTCGGTTCCACCCATTTCTCCCGTATCGAGTGTGCCTTCGCGCGGCTGGCACATAGGCGGGGTTTAGCGGTTGCAGCCGTCGGGGTCACCGCGCTCCTGCTGCGTCTTGCCCTTCTTCCCTTATGCCCTATTCCGAAGCCATTTATCCATGACGACTTCAGTTTCCTACTTGCAGCCGACACCTTTGCATCGGGAAGACTGACCAACCCCACGCCTGCGATGTGGATGCATTTCGAAAGCTTCCACATCACAATGAAGCCAACTTATATGTCAATGTACTTTCCTGCGCAGGGGATAGTTCTGGCCGCAGGCAAGGTGTTGGCGGGACACCCGTGGTATGGAGTTTTATCCGTTACGGCAATGATGTGCGCTGCCATCTGCTGGATGCTGCAAGCATGGCTGCCAGCAAACTGGGCGCTCCTCGGAGGAATGCTCGCGGTCCTGCGCCTGGGCCTCTTCAGCTATTGGATCAATACCTATGCCGGCGGCGGATCGGTCGCCGCCCTGGGTGGAGCGCTGGTACTCGGAGCCTTTCCACGATTCATGCGGGTGGCGCGGTTTCGCGACAGTATGCTGCTGGCGACGGGCTTGATCATTCTTGCCACCAGCCGACCCTATGAAGGGCTGCTTCTTTCGCTCCCTGTTGCGGCGGTTCTGGGGCGCTGGCTTTTTGTCGGAAAGAATCGTCCCCCCACCACCGTGCTGCTGCGTCGGACCGTGCCCGCGCTAGCCCTGGTATTGACTGCGGGCTTGTGTATGGCGCACTACAACGATCGCGCCTTTGGAAGCCCCCTCATCCAGCCCTACAAAATAAATCGCGCCACATACGCTGTGGCGCCGTATTGGGTTTGGCAATCGCCTCGACCTGAGCCCACCTATAGGTACAAGGTGTTTCGGGACTTCTATGTCGATGGCGAGCTTCCGTATGTCACGAGACTTCATACACTATCGGGCTTTTTTTCTGAGACTCTGTTCAAACCACTAACCCTAGTCCAGTTCTTTGCCGGCATCGCATTGCTCCCGCCCTTGATCATGCTGCCGCGCGTACTCATCGATCGCCGTACGCGTTTTCTCGTCATTTGTGGACTTGTTTATACGGCCGGAATGCTTGTGGAGATATTTTTGTTCCCCCACTATCTCGCGCCTTTTATCGCAGCATTCTATGCGCTTGGGCTACAGGCTATGCGCCACTTGCGACTTTGGCGCCCAGGCGGGCAACCGGTCGGGGTTGGACTGGTGCGGCTGACGGTAACGCTATGCATTGCGTTGGCCGCAATGCGTGCATACGCAGAGCCTCTCCATCTCAAACTTGCGGTATGGCCGACCTTGACATGGTACGGGGCGAGAGATTTCGGCACAGCGCGAGCCCAGGTTGAAGCGGGCCTGGAACAAGTGCCCGGAAGACAGCTCGTGATCGTCAGGTATTCTCTAAACCACGACCCCTTGGACGAGTGGGTCTACAACGCTGCAGACATCGACAGCTCCAAGGTTATCTGGGCGCGGGAGATGGATCCCGCGAACGATCTCACACTCATCAACTACTACAAAGACCGGAAGGTCTGGCTGGTGCAGCCAGATATAAGACCGGCGGAAGTTTCTCCCTATAAGATGTCAGGCCAAGAAAGTCCGGCCTTGCGTTGAGTCCAGTGGATTGCATGGCTAAATGTCTTGAAGAAGCCTCTTCTTACCAGCTTTAATACGCTATGGCAGCTATCCTCATGTTTTTAGCTAAGGTCGCAGAATGACTGTTACAGCCGTTTCCCCTGAAATTAAGGCACCGAATCAGCAAGCCTCTCCACGCCAATACCTTCGCTATTTAATCTTCATGCTCTGCGTAAGCTTTTACCTGCTGCCGCTCATGAGGGTCCTCCGGCAGGGAACAGATGAGGGACTTCTGATTGATGGCGCGGTCCGAGTATTTCGCGGCCAGGTTTTCCCGCGCGATTTTTTTGAGGTCGTGGGTCCTGGAACATTCTATTGGCTAGCGATTTTTTTTAAGTTATTCGGCGTAACGTTCCTGGCGACGCGAATATGCTTGTTTGTCAGCTCGCTGGGAACAGCACTATTGCTGTATTTTCTGACCCGGCGAGTATGCCGAACTTACCAGTCCCTTCCTAGTGTTCTTGTACTCGGTACCTATTTCGGCGCACTATGGCCGACCATCAGCCATCACGTGGATAGCAATTTCTTCGCCTTGCTCACGGTCGCCTGCATGGTCCTTTGGCAAGATAGGCGCAAGAACAGTCTGCTGATAGTCGGGGGAGTTCTAGCTGGAGCGACGACGTGCTTTCTTCAGCCCAAGGGGTTGCTCCTGCTGGTTGCTCTGTTGCTTTGGCTCTGGATACAGCGCCAGCGGCGATACGCCTCCATTTCTGCTTTGTACCCTGTAATGGGAGGCTACTGCAGCGTAATTGGGATAGTCATGGCATATTTTTGGAGTCAAGGTGCCCTTTGGGACCTCATCTATTTGAACTTCTTGTGGCCGTTCCAACACTATGGCGCGGTCAACGTTGTTCCCTATGCACGGGGAATAGTTTTTACTTATTGGAATTGCTGGGCAACAGCAAGGGGTGCATTGCATTGGCCGACAGCGATGGCGGCAGTCCTGATCATCCCATTCCTATTCGTTGCGGCGCTTCCCGCGCTATTACTACTCCTCGGCGTCCGCCACAAATGGAACACGGTGAGCCCGGAGATTGCCCTTTACTCGCTGTGCGGTGCGGCGTTGTGGCTGTCGGAAGTTCACCGAAAAGATATCTTCCATCTCGTATTTGGGTCTCCCCTGCTGATTATCTTATGTATCCATTTATTGGTTGAGCGCCGGGAGAAGATTGCCGATTTCACGCTTCAGATACTTGCTATAAGCGCCGCGTGTCTGGCTGGCTTTAATTTTTTTCTCGTGCTCACTGCGCATCCCGTGATAACTCGGGTTGGTTCAGTCGCAGTCTTCAAGACCGATCCCGTTCTTGCGTTGCTTGAAAAGAAGGTGCTCCCCGGCGAAGAGATCTTCGTGTATCCCTACGCTCCCATGTACTACTTCTTATCCGCAACCACGAATCCCACACGCTACAGCCTCTTGATGTACAACTACAACACTGCAACCGAGTTTCGAGAGACCGTCAAGCTTTTAGAGCGACACCAAGTGAGGTATGTCGTGTGGGACACAGGCTACTATGCAAGCACGCTAAAAACATTTTTCCCGTCAGCGAAGCCACCACGCCCGGATGAATTGATCATGGAGCCTTACCTGGAATCGCACTATAGCCTCGTGAAGGCTGAGGGTGATATCCGCGTCATGGAGCGGAAGAACCGAGCCCCGGTAGACTAGCTAGGGAGGGCCCCCTAGTTCCACTAGTATGCGCACTCCTAATTTGCAGTGCTTGAAGATGAGATGAGGCCTCACTGACTCACTAAGCACAAGCGATCCTTAATAGCGCTATGCCTCCAGGAATCTGGCTGCCTCGATTTAGAAATGGTGCAGCTTTTCCTCGGGCACAGGCTCCTGCGGTCGGGTCACTTCCCTCTCGAGAGAGCGGCTGACAAGGTCGCGGGAGCCCAATCCCACGGCAAGGGCGAGGGCGAGCACTATTCCGCCGAAGAGAATGCCGAACGCCAGGTCAACGATGCCTCCTGCAATGGAAAGGTGATCGAGCACCATAGCTGCAGTCAGCACTAGTACCAGCCATCTGACGCCGGAACTTAGCAGGCGCGCATACTGCAGGTTCATATTTACCGCTCCTATCAGCACGGTTCGCGATAGGAAGCGGGCGACCAGATTGCCCACCAGCAGAATGAGCACCGCACCCACAAGGCGAGGAAGATACGCCAAAAGATAGCCGGCCAGCAAAGACTCCGCCGAGGCAGCTTCGAAGGCGGAGAGACCAACCACGACTCCGGCCAGCAAGCAGACCCAGAAGACGATACGGCCTACGATCAGCGTGGGGGTTTGGGAAGGCGACCATTCGATAAGGGCACTTCTTTCCAGATGCAGTCTGTCATCGAAACGCATCGCCACCAGGATTCTCCTGACAAGATAAGCCGCGAGCCATGCGACGGCCAGAAAGACGAGCAGAGCCAGAAAGAATGCCAGAATCCCGGGTAGCAACATCGCCACCTTGGTAAAAACTCTCTCCACGGATTGATGAAGCGATTGCTCAATCTGATCCCACATATTCTTTCCTCTTCCTGACTGCCGCCTATGGATTGAAGCGATCCGGCCAACGCCAACGCGCAAGCAGATAAGGCTTGCCTGATTCATAGGCCTGGGCAAGTAGTTCCAGTCTAGGCTCTACAGCGGACGAACTGGTCGCGCTCAGTTCCAAAACGTAGGACGCAACCCAACCCAGATAGAGCGGTGTAAGCGCGCCCAGGATGTGACTTCTGCTGATGGTGCGCAGGCGATGAGCCAGCGCAAAGTCGTAAACGATGCGCACCCACAACGTATCTGGAATGCGGAATTGATCAGGCGCAAGGCGCGTGATGTGCTTCAACTCAAGCAATGTGATCGGTGGCAGAATCAAGGACCACACTTCCTGAAGATTACGGGCACCGAGGTGGAAAGAATCGATCAGAGGCCGGACATCGACGGCGTCGCTTGCTGCCACCGGTGCTGTGGGATTATCAGAGGTTTGAACGGCTTGAGATCCGCGAATGCGCTGCCAGATGGAGGCGTTCCTATCCATCTCGCCAAAGAGCGATCCCAGTACACCGGCAAGAACTGCGCTCAAGTCGAGCCCCTCGTTCTGTGCATCGTGGCGTACCGCAAGGTGAGCCTGTAAGACTCGATTTTCCGTGCGGGCTGCCTCGACCGCCGGCCATACCAAGGCGTCCTGGCTTCCTATTCTGCCACCTGCGGCACCCTCCGCCAGGGTGCCAAGCATGGCGGCGGATACTCCAAAGTCCGCTGCCAGGGGAGAGCGGATTCGCCTGCCATACAGCGCACGGGTCAATGGGGACAGGATGCTCTTGTTCAACAGGTCATCGAGGGCACCAGTAGCGTATACCGGCATGCACAGGTCCCATTGATTCTCGAAGATCGGATTGGTGAGCGATTGGATGGTCTGCGCATCGACAGCAGCCAGGTCCGGGGAGACAATCACACAGGCTCCCACCCCGGCGCTGGTAGCAATCAGTTCGATTGCGCGAAGTGAAGCCGGGCTTGCCAATGAGGGAACGACCGACGGTTGACCCGGGGGTGGCAAATACGGCACAAAGCGAAGTCCAGGTCTCTCCTCAGGGTGTGCCCCATTCTCGGACGGCTGCTCCTGAGGGTCCCGCGGGTATGCGACCACGCAGCGCAGCGACGGGGCCGCTAAAGCGAGACTTTGGAATGCCGCTCGGCTTGCGGTCAACAGCTTCTCAACGCTGACAGGAGAAGCGACCCCAATGAGCAAGTCTGCCTCGCCGGATCTCTCGTTCTGCACTTCCACCGCCACGGGAACTTGCAGTCTTTCCGTCAATAGGGTTTCCCACAGTTCAGATTGATCAACGCCCTTCTGTTGGCAAGACTACCCTCTAATAAAGAACAATGCGATGCCGACGGTAGTTTGCACCAAAAAAAGGTTCCAACGAAGCCAATTCTCATTCGTCCGTGGCGGAGCGCTCTCCCCGGATAAACTCAATCTATAGGAATATCTTGCCTGGGAGCAATGGATGACGGTGATCACGGGATGGGAGAATTCGACCGGGCAAACCTCCCTCCTCGCTGAAAGCGTGCATGTCTGGGCGTGGGGCCACGAGGATTTGGTTACATCAACTGAACCGGATATTTCCTGTCTTGACCCTGACGAGATCCGGCGCTACAGACGCTTTCGCTTTGGTCCCGACCAATTACGCTTTGCCACGTGCCACGGCAACATGAGACGAATTTTGGCTGGGTATCTGGGACAGTCTCCCGCAGCCCTGGTCTTTGCGGTGGGCGCCGGCGGCAAGCCCGCTCTCGTCGATAGTCCGGCTCTGCGCTTACAGTTCAACCTCAGCCACTCCAAAAACTTTGGACTCCTCGCCGTCGCCCCGGCTCTGGAAGTTGGTGTCGACGTCGAAGAACCGCGCAAGATCGAACCGTCTCTGGCCGAAAGATATCTCTCCGTGGTTGAGCTACAAATGCTTTCAGAATTAGAAGACGGGGAGTGGCTGCCAGGCTTCCTGCGCTGCTGGACACGGAAGGAGGCGATATTGAAGGCCGAAGGCGTCGGACTTCGCCTGCCACTGGACGCCTTCGACGTTTCGTTGAAGGCGGGCACTCGGCCAGCGCTTCTTGGTGTTAGACCACCCGCTGCCTTTCGCTTTCCGTGGCAGCTATTTGATGTCTCGCCTGCCGAAAACGCGATAGCAAGCCTCGCTGTGTCGGGGCCTCCGGCAAGCATTAACCTGTTTTGCTATCGGACCGCCTGATCGCCTAAAGAACCGATCATGGCTTTCTGCGCAGAGCAAGGATTCCCGCCAGTGGGATGTGCACCCACGTCGGACGATTCTTCAATTCGTAGACCAGTTCATCGAGAGCCTTATCAAATACATACGCCCCCAAAAGTTGCTCAAAAGCTTCTACCTGGACAGGAACGATCGCTGACTCTTTTACGGCCGCTCGATAGGCTTGTAAAAACTCTGAAGCCACCGCCTTTTCCCATAATTTGGCCCAAGGTTCGAGACGCTGGAGCTGCTCCGGCCGCCGCGAGGTAGATCTCATCAGCGCCACATGGGCTGCATAGCTGAAGGAGCGCAACATGCCGGCGACATCCTTGAGCGGCGACTGCTTCCTACGACGCTCTTCGATGGATCGCGTGGGTGGTCCTTCGAAATTCAGGACAAAGAAATCCCTCTTCGACCGCAGCAACTGACCGAGGTGGTAGTCGCCATGAATGCGAATCCGCATTCCACCGAACTCAGTCGCGGGTACCGATCGGACGCGATCGAGAATTGTCCCACGCCGGCTGAGGACCAGCGCAGCGGTATCCACTACCTCATCCGGTAGGCCCGCGACGTTTTCCTTCAGAGATCCAAACGCGTGGGCAGTTTTTCGGGCGAGATCGTCCCTCAGCTCTGCCATGTCCTGGGCAGAAAACTCTTCCGACGAAAAGTCCGCATTGGGAGTTGGCGTTGCCAGTGCAAGATGCAGTTCGCCGGTACGTGTTCCGATCGTGTGGGCTGCATCCAGAGACATTCCCATGTGTTCACGGGCGCTGGGCGGAATCGCCAACTCCGAGATGGAAACCAGGCTGGATTCTGCTTCGGAAAAAGCACCTGCGGGAATCTCCAGCGTGGAACAGCGCTCATAGAAGCGATCCAGTTCTTCTATAGTCCACTGCCACCCATCGCCCTCACCCTCTACCATGCCCTGCAGCATGGCGACTGTGGAAGCGACTCCGGCTTCGCCGATATATTCAATCGCTCCGGCGAAGGGCAACACGTTGCGGAAGTCGGTGGATGTGGAAAGATACTGATTGATTTCGTAGTCAGGATTGATCCCGGCCTCCTGCTGCCGAAATACCTTTAGTGCCCACCGAGCCTCCACGGGATCGCAGAAGATGAGTGCCGAAACGTTTTGTTCGCCGGTTGGTCTTCGAACCGTCATCGTCAGCGGTGAGTCGTCCCCCAGTCCCGTCAAGATGCCTCCTGCGACTCCGCGGAATTCTCCCTTCCTTGTTCGCAGTGATCCCGAAGTCCGGATCAGTTTGAACAGTTTCTGTGCGGCAACATCGGAAAAGAGCGCGTCGTGCAACAGCCCATCGCCTTGTTCCCGGTGGATTGAAGCGAGCACTGCCTGCGGATAGTTCGCCCGCATACCTTCTGCGGCCTCGCCAAAGCCCATGGCCAGCGGAAGTAGATAGAGATCGGGTTGGCCGTCGTCATACTCTGCGCGAACCAGGGCAATAGCAAAATCACCCTCTTCTACCACGGTCCAGTCTTCTATCTGGGCGCGGCGCAGATGTCGTGAGTTCGCGCCAAACCAGCGCTGGCGAGGCAGGTATTCGGGCAGCACATGCGTCTGCAGCCTTTCGAGGTTCTGCCCAGAAAGCATAGCGTCCCAATCTGGGGTAGGACCTATGTGGAGGCCGTCGTGGTCTTCAGGCGGAGTGACCACTTCAGTTCCCTCCGCCGCAGGCTGCAGTTCAAACCACAGGAAACTATAAGGTCCCAGCGTCAAGGGATAGGGCTGTTTTCCGATTGCCGGGAATTGAATATAGCCAAGCATTTCCACCGGAATCATTCCGTCGTATGCCTGCAGGTCTAGCTGAAACGGCTGTGCAAACCGTGAGAGGTTGGCGACACAGAGAATCCTCTGCCCTTCCATCTCACGCAGGTAGGCCAGGATCTTGCGGTTGGCAGGCGCCAGAAAGGTTAACGTGCCGCGCCCGAAGACCTGAAAAATCTTTCGTAGGGCGATCATGTTTCTGGTCCAGCTCAACAGCGAAGACGGATCTCCCTGTTGCGCCTCGACGTTGATCGCCTCATAGCCCCACACCGGATCCATCACAACGGGGCTGTAGAGGCGGGCAGGATTAGCACGAGAAAAACCCGCGTTGCGATCTCCGCTCCACTGCATAGGAGTGCGAACACCGTTCCTGTCTCCAAGGTAGATGTTGTCGCCCATGCCAATCTCATCGCCATAGTAGAGAATGGGCGTGCCCGGAAACGAAAACAGCAAGCTGTTCAACAGCTCTATGCGACGTCGATTGTTGTCCAGAAGCGGCGCGAGCCTTCTGCGAATACCAATATTGATTCGCATCCGGGGATCGGCGCTGAAGGCGAAGTACATGTAGTCGCGCTCGTCGTCGGTCACCATCTCAAGGGTGAGCTCATCGTGATTGCGCAGGAAGAGTCCCCACTGGCACGACGATGGGATTTGAGGCGTCTGCGCCATGATGTCGGTAATCGGCAGGCGATCTTCCTGGCGCAGCGCCATATAAATTCGTGGCATCAGGGGAAAATGGAATGCCATGTGGCACTCGTCCCCATTGCCAAAGTATGGAAGCACGTCGATGGGCCACTGATTGGCTTCGGCGAGCAGTACCCGTCCGGAGTAATGCTGGTCTATCTCCGCGCGAATCTTCTTCATTATGTCGTGGGTTTCAGGCAGGTTCTCGCAATTGGTTCCCTCCCGCTCGACAAGATACGGAATCGCATCCGTCCGCAAACCATCGACGCCCATGTCCAGCCAGAAACGCATGACCTTCAAGACTTCTTCCAGCACGCGCGGATTGTCGTAGTTCAAGTCAGGCTGATGAGAGAAGAATCTATGCCAGTAGTAAGCATTCGCGACTGGGTCCCATGTCCAGTTCGACTTCTCAGTGTCGGTAAAGATGATTCGCGCATCTTTATACTTCTGGTCAGTATCGCTCCAGACATAAAAACTCCGCTCCGGCGTGTCCGCGGCAGCATGACGAGAAAGCTGGAACCACGGGTGCTGATCCGACGTGTGATTCACCACCAGTTCGATCATTACCTGCAATCCGCGCTCATGCGCTGCATCGAGGAATGCCTTGAAGTCTTCGAGCGTCCCGTAGCTGGGATGAACGCTGACATAATCGGAAATGTCGTAGCCATCATCGCGCAGAGGCGAGGGGAAGAAGGGCAGCAGCCACAAGCACGTGACACCAAGGTCCTGCAGGTAATCGAGCTTCTGAATCAGTCCGGGAAAATCGCCAATGCCGTCGTTGTTGCTGTCGAAAAACGCGCGCACGTGCAGCTCATAAATTAGGGCGTCCTTGTACCAGAGCAGGTCTGAAGCACTGCCCCTCCTTCTCAGCTGCGTAAAATTCGGCACCTGAGCGCTCGAGCCTCCAGGAGCGGAGTCATGCGTAGTAGTCAAAAATTCTCCCCCATTGCGGATGCGTAGATCATTCTGTCCTGTAGTTTCAATCCATTTTGTTGAAAAGATTATTCAGCGACTCAGCGACTGTCGGATGCGAGAACGTCGCATCCCGCAGCCTGGACACTGTGACGTTGCCCATCATCGCAACCTGGAGCAGCGAGACAATCTCCCCACCCTGAATCCCCAGGATGGCAGCGCCCAGTATCGTTTCGCGGTCTTCGTCTACCACCACTTTCATCAACCCGCGAGTTTCAGCCGTCTCCAGCGCCCGCGCCACTTGTGCCATCGGCATTCGGGCGACATGGGGCTTTTTACCCATACGCTTCGCCTCCGACTCGCTTAATCCGACACGGCCCAACTCAGGATCCATGAAAACCGTATAGGGCACCATGCGGTTGGCGGTGCTGACATTTTTCCCTTGTAGCAAATTGGAACGAAGGATACGAAAATCGTCATACGAAATGTGGGTAAATGCGGGCCCGCCCTTCACGTCCCCAAGTGCGAAAATTCCCGGTGCGGTCGTCTCCAGCCGCACATTCACCCGGATGTACCCATGCTCGTCCACTTGGACGGAGGCTGCGCTCGGATTGAGGTCGCTGGTATTGGGGGTGCGCCCCGTGGCCATAAGGAGATGAGATCCGTACAGGGTTTGTTGTCTCTCTCCCTGTGCCACGGTTAGCGCCAGTCCCTCACCAGTCTTTTCGATGCGAAGAGCCTTCGAATTGAGGTGAACCTCGATCCCATCTTCGGCAAAGATCTTCTGGATCTCTTGCGCAATATCAGGATCTTCTCGCGATAACATCTGGGGACCGCATTGAATGATGCTCACTTGCGAACCGAAGCGACGGAACATCTGGGCAAACTCAACGGCGACGTAGCCGCCGCCCAGGATCAGGAGGTGCGGGGGAACGCAATCCAGTTCCATGATCGAGGCGTTGTCCAGAAACTCGACGTCATCGAGTCCTTCGATCCTCGGCACCGTCGCGTGAGTTCCAGTATTGATGAAGACCAGTTCCGCAGAGAGCACACGCGCCCCGCCGTCCCGCAGTTTGACTTCGATCGTTTTTCGATCAACGAACGACGCCTCGCCCCACACCAGTTCCAGATTCTCTGTAGACTCAATGTGCTTCTGGCTGGCACTGCGGAACTGCTCCACTATGTAGCGCTTGCGCTGCCGGACGATTTGCATCAGGACCCGTGGTTGACCGATTTCGACTCCGAATTCGCTCGCGCGCCTGGCCAGGTAGGCTACGCGCGCACTCGCCACCATGGTCTTGGTCGGAGTGCATCCCTCATTAACGCAGGTGCCTCCGATATGCTTGCGCTCGATCAGTGCCGTCTTACGCCCGGCACCGGCCAAGGCTCCCGCCAATGGGTTTCCACCCTGCCCTGAACCAATTACAATCGCGTCATAGTGCTTCGCCGCCATCGCTCACCCCACTCAGGTCCTGCTACTTAGAAGCGCGAAACGATGAGAAGGCCGCAAGCAATAGCCACAACATCTTCCGCCAGCGCCACCGGGAAGTCAGGCAGCTTGAAATGCCGCTTCAGATTGCGGCGAACTGAATAGCCCGCTAGTCCCCCGGCGACTCCGCCGATGCCGCCGATAAGAAAACCGGCAATGCCGGAAGCGTGCGCAGTCAGGCAAAGCGCGATCCCGCAGATTCCGCCAAAAAGGAACCGAACCGCGAGAGATGCCGGGGTATTTCGGCCGGGGATATTTGGCAATTTGTCCGCCACCAGTTCGCCCATAGCCAGCAGCGTAAAAACAACGACCGTAGGCAGCAGACCGAGGAAAGCCAAACGAGACCCCGAAAGGTTAAGCCAACCTACACGGGCTGCCCAGCACACCAGTGCAGGTGCGGTCATCGAGCGTAGACCGCATACACAGCCAAGAGCGAATACCATTCCGAAAACAACGATCGTACTCATAAAAGCCTCCCTTGGAACTTAGCCGGAGCAGCAACGCCCGGCTATACCGAACTCAGGTCACGAGGAGCAACTTTCCGGTTGTCCGTCGCTCCTCGAGATCGCGATGTGCCTCGGCAGCGCGAGCCAACGGATAGATAAACTCCATGTGCAACTTCAATTGACCACGCTCAACCCACTCAAGCACATCGGTCGCGCGGCGCTCTAGTTCCTGACGGGTGTGAATATAGTGGCCCAGCGCGGGACGCGTAATGAAGAGGGATCCTTTGGTTGAAAGCTGGATCAAGTCAAATGGCGGCACCGCTCCGCTCGAGGCTCCATAAAGCGCCAGCAATCCGCGCGGCCGCAGGCAGTTCAGAGATCTCTCGAAGGTCGTTTTGCCTACTGAATCGTAGACCACATCCACCCCCCGGCCATCCGTCAAGCGCCGTGTTTCCTCATCGAAACAGCATTCCGTGTAGAGGATTACGTCTCGAGCGCCTGCCTCCCGCGCTAGCGCAGCCTTCTCTCGGGTTGAGACCGTCGCGATGACGTGGGCTCCGATCCGCGTCGCCATTTGCGTCAGCAGCAGGCCGACTCCGCCGGCGGCCGCATGCACCAGGACCGCATCTCCGCTCTTCAGCTTGAAGGTGGAGTGGGATAGATAGTGGGCCGTCATCCCCTGGAGCATAACCCCGGCGGCCACCTTCAGATCTACCGCGTCGGGCACGTGGACAAGTTGGGACGCAGGGACGACAGCGTACTCGGCGTAGCTGCCTAGTACTCCGCACCACGCCACGCGGTCTCCGGGGTGGAGACCATTGTTAACGTCCGGCCCGAGGGCCTCCACCGTACCCGCACCCTCCTGCCCCAGCACCAGGGGCAGGTCGGCTTTGTACCGTCCTTCCCGGAAGTACACGTCGATGAAATTGACACCCGAGGCTTGGACCTTGACCAGTACCTTACCCTCACCCGGAGTTGGCTTTGGAATGTCTACCAGGTTGAGTACGTCGGCAGAGCCTGTTTCGCTTATTTGAATTGCTTTCATGGCTAGGTAAGCATGCAACGAAGGCCTTGCGCGAGGCAAGGCCCATTGACAGCTAGAGCGCAAAACTTCATCAATTTATCAAATTAACTGTCGTGCAGCATGCTCGGCTCTTCTGGATTACGGAGCCGTACCAGCCTGTCAATGGCATAGGGAGAGCGATGCGCTGCCGTGTGGTAGTGCCGTACCTGCAATTCACCCAGCAGGCCAATGGCGAGCATCTGGATGCCAGCCAGTATGGTCACGCCGGCGATTACGAATAATGGACCGTGCTGGTCCATTACGTGCTGATGGGTGAGAATCTTGAGCGCCAACAGGAACATCGAGATCGCCGAGCCGAAAAGAATACTCAACGCCCCGAACCCGCCAAAGAAGTGCAGCGGACGCGACATGTACTGCAACAGGAAGCGGATCGTCATCAGATCAAAGAACACGCGGAAGGTGCGCGAAATGCCGTAGTGAGACTTGCCCTTTTCGCGATTGATGTTCTTGATGGGAATTTCGCAAATGCTCGCGCCATACCAGGACGCCAGCGCTGGAATGAAGCGGTGCATCTCCCCATA
>JANXZS010000180.1 GCA_025355385.1 Acidobacteriaceae bacterium
CCTGAAGAATAAAATCAAGGCTGGTCTGGACGATAAAAACGGATCAGCATAGCGATTCCCCGCAAGCTCCCCAGGGGGAAGAAGAGGTTCAGTGCTCGCAGAGCGCTGAACCTCTTCTTTTTGCTGGGCTGCAAGCACAACCTCTCATTCCCAAATTACCGATGCAGAAGAAGATCTGTTGCCACGGATACAAAGAAGAGGATGGAAATCATTCCGTTCAGCGTGAAGAATGCGGCGTTCAGGCGGCGCAGATCTCGCGGAGAGACAATCAGGTGCTCGTATAGCAATAGTGCGGCGACGGCCAGGAGGCCCAACCTGGAAGCCCATCCCAGCGCAAAGATGTGAATCAGCCAAATCAGCAGCGCGAGCATAATGACGTGCATGGCGCGAGCAATCCAGAAAGCAGCCACGACGCCCCATGCCTGCGGCAGGCTATTTAGTCCGGTGGCCTTATCATGACCCGCATCCTGACAGGCATACAGCACGTCGAAGCCGGCAACCCAGAAGAGAACGGCACCCGTGAGCACCAGAATCCGCGCGTCGAGGGCTCCCCGCACGGCAATCCACGCGGCTGCTGGCGCTACACTCAGGGCGAGCCCAAGGAAGAGGTGAGACCAGCGGGTAAAGCGCTTGGTGTAGGAGTAAAACAGAATAATCATCAACGCTGCCGGCGAGAGCAGAAGGGTCAACCGATTGAGCTGCGCGCTAGCCAGCAGAAAAGCTATAGCCATCGCCGTCGTAAAAAAGCCGACAAACCTGCGATCTAGCAATCCGGCGGGAATGGCACGCATTGCCGTGCGGGGGTTTATGGCGTCGACATCGGCATCCACCCAGCGATTGAAAGCCATCGCGGCGGCTCGCGCTGTAATCATGCAGACGATAATCCATGCCAGCGTGGGGATGCGGGGAACGCCATGAGCGGCTAGCATAGCCCCGGTGAATGCGAATGGAAGCGCGAAAACCGAGTGTTCCCATTTAATCATCTCCAGCGTCGCACCTACGCTGCGAAAGAAGGCCATTCATACTCTCCAAAAGTAGTTTACTGATGGCGTGCGCTCTGAGCAAAACGACTGAGGCAGTTAAACTGCATGACACGGAAACGCCTCCATCCGGAAAGCGATGGAGGCGTAATGCTGAGTCTGCACTCTTTTCTTACTTCTTCGTCTTTTTACTTCTTCTTCCTTTTCTCATTGGGCTGGTTAGCCACCACGAGATTATTTGTCACTTTGAACACACCCGAAACACCGCTAGCGCGAATGAAGGCAGTGTCCTTGTCAGCCTGCGAATCCACTACTCCCGATAGCTCGACATTGCCGCGATCCACTGCAATGCGAATAGGTTTGGCAGGATCGATCGCGTACCTATTCAGTGAGGGATAGCCATAGACCGCGCGGGCCACAGCAATACGGATCCCGTCATCCATGGGAGAAGGTGGCTGGACATCTATCTCGTCAACGACATCTTTGACACCTGGATAGTTACTTACCAACGAGAGCGCGGAATCCTTATCCACCGGTGTACGAGCACTGCCACTTAGTGTAACGACGCCGCTTTGAACGCTCACCTTAATGGCGTTGTAAACGTTTCCGTAGCCTACACGATCGTACTGCAACTTTTCCGCCAGTGCCTGCCCCAACGCCTCATCCGGAACTTCCTTGCCGCCAACTTCAATCTGGTTGCGAACCGCGCCCACGTTCTTTACGCGATGTGCTTTCCTGTCCGCTTCCTGCTTGTATTCAAAGAGGTCAGTGGTACCTGCAAGCGTAATTACGCCATTGTTGACCGTTGCCTCTATCCCCTTGAACTTTGACTTGTTCAATTGCTTAGTGATGTCCGCCGTTATCTGGCTGTCACTCTGCCCGCCAGAAGAACTTGCCTGGTCATCAGCCATTGCTATGGCACGAGTAGGAACCGCGATGGGCGCGACCAACAGCAGCGCCGCCAGTGCTCCCGTGTAGCCAATCCTTGCCTTCGTCATATCCAGCTTTCTCCTCTGAATTCATCGCTCTCGGCACCGAGGCTAACCGCCAGGGCCCGACAACGTCAGAATATTAGCACTTCAGATTAAATTATATGAAAATGGATGTAATAATTAGGAGAATTAAGTTTGCTGCGGTAGTCTCGCCCGGTATTAACGGTAGCGTCTGTGGACTTTTACCACCATACTGAAGACCCCATTTTCATCTCGCACGGCCACCAGCGAAACATTCTGCGTAACTCCTATCTGGGCCTGAATCAACTGCTGCGCGCTGCTGTTCACATTGGTGGCATAGGTCAGGGTGACGTTTCCTGACACCTGCTGCTCGACAGTAACGCGTGCTGTCGAGTTACCAAGTGAGCCGACAAAGGTGGGATCTATCTTCACGCTCCCCACACCGAATAGCTTCTGTACACGATTACTTACCGTTGCATTCAGGGCTCCGCCCAGCAATGCATTGGTGGTGGAGTTAGTCCCGACGTTCTGTTGCTGCTGCGTGACCATGCTCTGCTCTTCCTGCGTGCGGCCGAGAGCCAGCAGCGCAATCACGTCGGACTGCGCCAAAGGCGGCTCTGAGCGATAGCTGACGTTCAGTTTGTTGGCGGTGCCGTGCAATCCGATGGTAATGTCATAGTTCTCCACTCGTGCCGTTGCATCCAAATCGATGGTTGGATCTATGCGCACCGGGTTAGTGAAGAAGATGTCGCCGTGCTGTAGCTGATACTGGGTTCCGGCGAAGTTCGCACTGCCCTCGGTTACATTCACCCTGCCTAGTATGGATGGTGAAGCCACCGTGCCACGAAGGCGCAGATCCACGTCTCCAGCGAGCTTTGCAAAACTATTTTGAAAATTCAAGGCCGGCGCTGACGTGATGTGGATGTCCAGACGCACATGGTTCGAAGGTGCGTCCGGATCCAGCGGAGGTGGTACGCTTGCTGCGGAACCCACCAGTCCCGAGATGTCGAGGTTGGGATTGAGGGCGAACCGCGTAACCAGAATATTGCCGGACAAGAGCAAGTTCTTTTGCGCCCCCTGAAGACGGAGAGTGGCATCGCTGACGGAACTGACTCCCGTCGGGTAACGCATGCGGATGTTCTTCCCCGAAGCCGTCAGATCTCCGTAGAGGCCGTGGAGGTACGTAATGTAGCCGCCAATCTTCAATTGGCCGCCGCCCGTCTGCGCAGTCAGGCTTTGTACATCCAGGCGATCCTGGTTGAACTCCAATGTGCCGTTGATTTGGCTCAAGCCGTTCGGCACGTCTTCGAGTGATGCGGCGCCATTGAGAAAGCGTACCTGTCCACTCAGGTCGGGCTGCTCGATCGTTCCACGCGCATCTACCGTGAAATCCACCCTGCCCGAGGAAGAGATGTCGGGGTTTACGGTCTGCGCAAGTTTCAGATTGACCGCGCCCTCGGCATGCAACTTCAGTTCTCCTTTGGCTAGGACGCTCACGGTTCCCTGTGCTCGTAAATTGGTATCTTCACCCGTAATATGTAAGGGATCGAGCGTCAATAATCCGTCCTTGAGAACAGCATGGACGGGACCTTCGCTTTGCAAGGGCACGCCAGCCAGCGCTACCGCAAACTGACTTACGCTGGCTTCGCCATTAAGACGTTTAGGTTCTTTCAGTGGTCCACCCACCGACACCTGTCCCGCGATGGAAGAGTGAGCGGTGAGGCCTTGAATCTTTGCCAGGCGTAGGAAGGGATCGATATCCAGCGCGGTAAAGGTCAGCCTCGCCTGGGTAACGTACTCGCCTCGCAACTCGGTCTGTCCGGAGATGTGCAGTTCCGCTCCAGCCGGGTGAGACTCTGCGGTGTAGAACAGGGCTCCATGCTCCGAATGTGCATCTGCATCAACATTTCCCAACTTTTGGCCGCTTAAAACTACCTCGACCAAGTGGGC
Source organism: Acidobacteriaceae bacterium (assembly GCA_025355385.1). Lineage (GTDB taxonomy): Bacteria > Acidobacteriota > Terriglobia > Terriglobales > Acidobacteriaceae > JANXZS01. The sequence goes on from JANXZS010000180.1 coordinate 3,884, forward strand.
ATTGGCGTGGATCGTCGGGCTTTCGATCGTGCCCGAACCATGAGCTTCAAATTCAAGCCTGCCGGTAAGACCGAGATTCTGACGTTGGACATAAAGCAGGTGTGAAAGCTCAAAACCTCTACCCGCTGCATTGACCCGCAAGGTCTTCGATTCAAGATCGTAAGCCGCATCGGCTAAAATCTGCCCGCCATTTTGTGAGAACGTCAGCTTTGTAATAGCTAACTCACGACCCGCAAGGCCTAAATCGGCGGTGAGACTACGATACGGCTCATCGTAGATTTTTCCCTCCTTTGCAGAGAGGTGGCCGCCTCCATGCAGGTTGTTGAGCGTGCCTCCGGCATGCGCATCGAGACTGAGTTTGCCTGTGGCCCGGACCTGCGGTTGCCCCACCATCGCAAGCACATCCGACACATCAGCGTCTCGAACGCCGACGGTAGCATCGATCGCCGACTGCCCGTCAAAATCCGCTCGATGCAAGTTGATTCGGTGCGGTCTAATATTTCCAGAAGCATGCACGACGGTGGGTCCGCGCGTGATTGTCGCCTGCTGAATGGAGATCTTTTCCAGCGAGTACTCGCCCGTAGCGTCCAAGCGGTCCCAGTTAATCTTTCGCACCCCCGCGACGGCAACCAGAGCTCTTGCCGCAACTGAAGTAGGCTTGCCCGCATCGGTTTCTATTGGCAATTTTACTGAACCGGATGCGGGCACGATCGTCTCAAAGTTTGTGGCAATGACATGGCCATTCACGATCGGTTCGAAGATGGTCCCCGTCACCTGACCATGAAACTCCGCCTGCCCCTGCAGTTCGATCGGGAGAGCTCGCGCACCTTTTTTCCCGTTTATTGCCAACCCCATCGCGGTCAAGGTGCGATCAAACTCCGCCAGATTATTTGTGATCAGATCGCCTTCGAGCGCAGAGGTGCGACTCTCCGGATAGACGCCCAGCGCTCCCTTCACGTTTAATTTTGTGCCTGGCGTGTGCGCCTCCAGGGTGAGAATTTTAACTGTGCCGGTACGGTTAAAGTACTCCACATCCAGCGCGCCAGATAAAGGTACCTGCCCGTTGAGCCCGCGCGGGGACGGCGCCATCGTCACCTTCGCTGTCACCGTCAAGTCGTCCGCGCCCCCGACCCAATCCACATCCACCGGTCCCGTAGCCGCAGTGTCAAAACCGAGATCCTGATATCGCCTCGCAGCTGTGGCGTTGAGAATTGACTGTAACGTGACGCCCAACACCCTTGCTCGTATGGTCCCTCGCGTCTGTTGCGGCTTTGGCGATGAGGCCGCAATCACTCGCTTGTTTGCGGTTGGCGAGGATTCAATTCCGGATGGCGGCGGCAGAAGGACCCGGGGAAGCCAGTGAGTCAGCTGCAGATTCCCTTGGATGACGCCGCCGTGGTTCAGTCTTACAACGGAGTCTGCTACGTCTAGCTCTTCCTCAGTAGCATGAATCTTTGTCATGCCGTTTACACCTTGCAAAGTTACATAAGAGGACTTGTAGATACCGTCGTGCAGGCTCGCATCGGCCTCAACCAGGAACTTTTCGTAACCTCGCCCGTGCCCACTCAGATGAAGATCCGCTATACCGCCCCTAAGCCCTTCAACCTCTGTCAGCGCCTCCACCTCGCGCACATCGATTCGTCCTGTCACGGCAACATGCCACTGCCCGGTGCCTAGGTCATCGATCGCACCGGAGGCTTCCAGCAGCGAAGGACCAGTCTTCAGATGAAGAGACTTCAGTTGGACAAAGTTGCGGCCAAGGTCGGCGCTGAAATCGATGGTGGAGCGAACGGGAGGTTCTTTGCCACGATGGGCGGTAAGATCAGCAACGGTTACATTTGCAAGGTAGCGATCCTTGCCATTCGCTGCAGGGGCGTATGTGACGGTTGCGCCTAGACTCCTTGCGGACAGATCGAAAGGTATTCTTCGCTCATTGACAATCGCCAATCCGTCAGCGACCTCTAATCTATCGACAGCGAGATCGAATAGCGTGTCCTGGGTTGAGCTGCCGCCCCCGGAAACCTTCGGTTTAGGCTGATTCGTGCTGCCGTCCGGATATAGAATCAGGTGAAAAACGGGATGCTCGGCAACGACCAGATTGAGCCCAATTTTTGGTTGAAGAAAAGCAAGAATCCGTGCCCGTATCTTGAGCTTGTCCACGTGTGCGTAGGGAAGTTCGCCCGGAACCTCGAGACCATGAACGGTTAAGTCATCGGCTTCCAGTTCGAGGTGCATCAATCGCCAGCGGAAAGACTTGAGCTCGACACGCCCTCCCGTTGTCTGCTCGATAGTGGCGATTACCTTGCGCCGCACGCGGTCCTGAAATTGCGACGAGTTGGCATACCACGCCAGCAGCACTATGCACACAGCAAAGAGCGCCGCCACACCGCCGGCGATGGCAAAAACATGCTTTCCTCGGAAGCCGGTTCGCGACGTCTTGCCCGTTGGTTGAGGATCTGGTGCCGCGGCCAAGTTACTCATGCGACGCCCCCCGCGCTGTCCTGTGCGGTCGAATTGCTGACACCATAGCTCGGATCCAGGATGAGCACATTGCCTTGATCGCGCAGGCTCTTCAGCCAGTCCTGCAACATGACGTTGACCTTTTCCTGCAGGAGGATCTCCTCGATCCTTGATTCGATAGTCTTGAGTGGCGGAGGCGTGACCTTCTCTTTGTCAAACTGCGGCAATAGGCGCGTTTCATAATATGTCTCAATTTCCGAATGGGGTACCCGGATTCCAGCCCGAAAGCGCGCCTCAGTAAACTGCAGAATCCGTAGACGTTCACGCCAGCGCGTTTCTACTTGCTGCTCAGTGAATTGATTGATCTCGAGAAATTTGTGCCACCCCTCAGCCGTCTCGCAGTGATAGCGTCGGCACGCCGGTATCTGCTTCCTCAGCTCGTCGATACGCTGCTGCACCTGCTGCTCGCTTGGTTGGGGCGCAATCTGGTTCTGCTGAGGATCGTTCATCTGCTGCAGAATCAATGTTCGGTTCACCAGACGCTCGGCGGCGAGGGGGCGGGAGTTGTCTCCCGGCGGAATGCTATACGGCTGAAGCGCGGCGAAGTGCATCTCCGCCTGGACATCACTCTCCAGTAGTACGTCGCCGTTGATGATGCCGATCACGCGATCGAGAACCACCGGGGTATCCGCTGAGGTCAGGGGAGGCCCTGCAGCCGACGATGTTTGCGCGCGAACGGCGCGGGGCACTCCACACAAGAGTACCAATCCGAGCAGGCCCATCCCGCCGCGTTGTCGTGTCCTGGTCAAAAGCTTTGTCCCATGCTGAAGAAAAAATTGAAGTGCGATGCTTGTCCAACATGCGGTTGAAAGTTGCGAACCGCGCTGTTGAAAGTAACGGGATAAGTTGGCGGATTCAAGTTATAAGTGAAGTCCACCCGCACCGGACCGATGGGTGTGCGGTAACGCAATCCAAGCCCTAGAGCATGTGAGAAGTAAGCGAAACTGCAGGCATCACCGGCTGGTGGTGTAGCCGTGAGAACTTTGCAAGCTGCCTGATGAGGCTGATAGAAACGGATGGAGCTGGACCAGATCTCGGAAGGAGTTTTAAACACATTGCCCATGTCATGAAAGAGCACGAACCCCAGATTCGTGCCGACGAAAGGCAACGTGGGATTTGGCATTCTCAGCTCCGTGGTGTTTACGAAGGCTCCCTCCCCGCCGATAGGGAAGCCTGTCTGCGGGTCCCGAGGTCCAGCGGCGTTGATCGTAAAGCCGCGATGGGAGGAAGCGCCCCCTGCGTAAAGTCGCTCCGGCAACGGGATGGCGTTGTACTTCGGCCCTCCATAAGGGTTCTCGAAACCGTAGCGCGTGCTGCGCGCCAGCACCCAATGGCGCTTGCCCAACTGATAGTAGCTGGAGTTGGTTAGATCCACGCGATTGAAATCCGCTTGTGATCCGAAGACCGATCCAGCAGAAAACTCCTGCATGCTGTTATAGGTGCCGCGGTGGGCATCGAGAGGTTGATCGCGGGTGTCGCGAATCCAGGTAAGTCCGGGACCGCCTACGCGCACGGGTTGCGAAAAAAGCGGAATAGTCTCAGGTGCCACCTGGATACTATTCGGATCCACTTTCACGCGACGGTAGGTCAGCGAGTAAATCAGAGTATTGGCCCGGCTCAATCTGCTTTTTTCTCCGAGAAAACGTTCAGTCACGCGAAGAGAAGCTTCCAGCCAGGAAGCTGCGTAGGTAGTAATGTCCTGGCTGTTGGTGTATCCACCGGAAACAGAAACATCGAAGTTCGGGTGGTTGAACAGGTGCGGTGTCTCCCATATCAGGGTCGCCCTTTTTTCCAGGGTGCCATAGGAAGTCCGAATGGAGACCGACTGGTCCCGGCCCCGAATATTGATGCGGGTCAGATCGAAAAGTATCTTCGGGCTGACACTCGCTTTGCCGTCGGGCTGGCAACCGCTGGTGGGGCAATTGCGCGAAGGCGTACCTGTCTGCGCTTCGAATCCGAACCCATAATTGATATCCCAGCGGCGCGCTTCGGTCAATTGCAGCAGAACGTTCTTGCGCAGCTCTTCACCCGTGGGATTTTGTACCGCAGTATTCACTTCATTGAACAGAGCCAAATCGTAGAGGCTGCGCTGTGTTTCCAGCAAAGCGCTTTCATTCAACGCGTCCCCCGCGTGAATTTGGATTTTACGGTCCACCACCTCGGGGCGCGTGTAGCGCAATCCTGAGATCAGCACCTTATTCACAAAAATCTGATCTCCTTCCGTCACCTTCATCGTCACATCGACCAGAGACGCGTCTGCGGGATCGGCCTTCTGGATAAGTTGCAGTTCCATGCGATCGAAGCCATGACTCAGGTAGTAGGTCCGGACTGCGTCGCGGTCACCCTCGACGTTTTGCGGAGAATAGGGCTGGCCTGGTTGCGTATTCAGCAGTGGCCGCAATTGTTCCAGCAGAACCAGGCGCGTACCTTCGATGTCAAAGCGACCCACCTTTTGCTGAGTACCCTCCTCAATCTTGTACTTGACGCGCAGATGAGCAACTGCTTTCGGATTGGTTTCATGGTCGTCCGTGTCATCAATTTCAGGTGACACCTTGACCTTGCTGAAACCGTTCATCTGGTAGAGAGCGGATATGCTGCCGATATCGGCATTCACCAGGGATTGGCTGAAGAGCCCATGGCGGGCAAACACGTCAGCTTTACGCACAGCCAGATGCTCCTGCAGCGTGTCGCTGTTGAAATATTTGTCTCCCGTAATCTCCACAGCATCCACGCGGTGAATCATCCCCAATACGACCTGGAACGAAACCTGCGAGTGTCCTACATCCAAATTAGTTATCGCGTGGGTGACCTTCGAGTCGAAATAACCCTGGCGCTGGTAGTAGTCGCGGAGAGATCTGTCGCCTTCGTTCAACAGATCGTCGTCGACAGCGCCCTCTTCGTAAATCGGAATTAATTTTCGAACCTTGCCGGCGCCCAGGCGCACTCCCTTGACTTCTACCTTAACGATGGGGCCCTGATTCGCATTAAATCCGTAGTCAATAGCTGCCCTGGGAGCCTTGTACTCCTTCGACGCCAGGGTGACACCGGCCTCAAGCCTGTCTTTTTTCTGATAATGCTTGCGCAGATCTGCCAGCGCCCGACTGACCGTGTCGTGATCCACCTTGGAGCCCTTCTTCAGCCTCGCCCTCTTCCTGAAGGTGTTCTCCGGCATGCCGCTATCGCCCTGGACCTTAACCTCACCAACACGCGCCCGCTTCCCCAGAACGGTTGTATAGACGATGTTCATCTGCTGGTCCGCGGGTTCGGCCTGCTGGGTGCGCGAAACCTTGGCTTCGTAATAACCGTTATCGGCAAGGGCCTGCTGCAACAGCTTGTCTGCCTGCAACAGCTTGTCTGCGCTGAAAGGAGCGCCAGGAGTGAGCTTGCTGGCACTCTCCAACTGCGTTGTCAGCCGATCGCTCTTGACACCTTCCACATCAACATCCCCAAAAAAGAAGCGAGGCTTGCCTTCGAAAATCAGCACAACTCCCTGAGGGGAACGAATTCCCAGCACCTCTATGCTTTCATAAAGACCCGTTGAAAACAGTCGCCGCAAACTCTGCCGCACCAACTCAGGATCGAGGGGACTACCCACATGCTGCGCCAGAGTCGAGGGTAAAGATTGTAGTTTCCCTGCTTCAACGCCGCGAAATTCAATCGTCTCCACCTTCTGTCCCTGCCAGGCGCGCAGGCTGTTGATGGCGTTGGTAACGGGAGCGGCCGCGATTACCTGCGGTGCTGGCTGACCTATCGCAGCCGGGCCACCAGACGAGTCTTCCGACTCTACTGGATCCGGGTCAGTAGCAAAATCTCCGATGGATGCCGGGGTCGGGTTCTCGGCCAGCGTCTGGCCGCGTGCTGGTAAGCCCGGTAGAACCTGCGAATTGGTCATTTGCGCAAGGGCATCAGCCTCCTGAGAGACGCCGCCCAGAACGTGCCACAGGAGACCGGCGAGGGCGACACTACCAGCCTTGCGAACTAGTGCTCTTGATATTCCCAAAAAAACCAATCAGTCCCCTTGCCCGGAGTGCCGCTCAGGCCAACTCCCACTTGAGATGCAAGACGATCCCATGGCACCGCCAGTGAGCAAGCCAGGGATCGGGATGCGCGCCGGACAGTGCCACGGTGTTGCCCATCGACTCTTCCCGAAGCTACTTCTCTATACTAGAGAGAGAACGCCATGTCTCAAAACTCATCAGCGAATTTCCGCAGGGATCGTTACTCCCGGCAAATGCTGTACCCCGGCATTGGCCCGGAGGGGCAAACGAAACTCCTGGCCTGCCATGTCGCCCTAGTTGGGTGCGGAGCTACCGGCGCTGCGGCGGCCAGCCTGTTGGCGCGGGCGGGCGTGGGCACCCTCACGATCATAGATCGGGACTTCGTAGAGGCCAGTAACCTGCAGCGGCAGGTGCTCTTTGACGAGGCAGATGCTGAGGCCGGATTGCCCAAAGCTGAGGCGGCCCGGCGCAAAATAGCCCTCTTCAATAGCGAGGTTTCCGTCCACTCGCATGTCGCCGATCTTGTACCCGCAAACATTCATGAGCTGATTGGGAACGCGCACCTCATCCTGGACGCGACTGACAACTTCGAAACTCGTTACCTTATCAATGATTTCGCAGTGCAGCAAAACCGGCCCTGGATCTACGCCGCGGCGGTGGGAGCCTACGCGGTAACCATGAACATCCTCCCCGGCGAAACCGCTTGCCTTGCATGCCTGTTTCCCGACTCTCCTACTGGTACGGTGGAGACTTGCGACACCTCGGGCATTCTGAACACAGCGGTCAACCTGGCGGCATCCATCGAAGTTACCGAGGCCCTAAAATTTTTGGTTGGCAAGCCGGAAACCATGCGCCGGACCCTCCTTTCTCACGACCTCTGGACCAGCGAACGGGCCGAGGTCTCCGCGGCCAAGCCACGAATAGGCTGCCGTGTCTGCGACGATCGCGACTTCATTCATTTGCGTGGCGAAGGACGGGCGCACATTACACTTTGCGGCAGAAACTCCGTTCAAATCCACGAGCACTTTCGCCCGGTAAACCTGGCGGAGATGGCAGACCGTCTCAGCCCCCATGGAAATGTTCGGTTCAACGGGCTTTTGCTGCGGTTTGAGCGGGGAGAATATACGATCACCTTATTCGGCGACGGTCGCGCCGTCATCCAGGGAACCTCGGACGTCACGGTCGCACGCAGCCTCTATGCGAGGTTCATCGGTATTTGAACGAGCCCTGCTGCGCGGGGTCACTCACAGGCAACGTTTTGCGGCGTAAAGACCTCTTAACAATAACTGTACGACTTTCCTTTTTGGGAGATTCCTTTGACGATGGCTTTAAATCCTGAACAGGACACCACGCCTCTCGTAGAGAGCGATAGCATACGTTATGTCCCTATCAAGGAGGCGCAGGTGACCGTTACTCCCCGGAAAACCCCTAATCAGCATGTCCGTCGCAATCCGCCCATCGCGGGCGAGGCCGAAGCCATTGCCAAAGCACAAGCGGGAGATGCCCATGCGTTTGAGACTCTCTATTCCTTGCACAAACGGCGCGTTTACTCCCTCTGTCTGCGCATGCTCGGAAATGTGGCTGAGGCAGAGGACCTGACCCAGGAAGCCTTTCTACAGCTTTACCGCAAGATAGCAACGTTTCGCGGTGACTCGGCTTTCTCTACCTGGCTGCATCGCCTGGCTGTGAACGTGGTACTGATGCATCTGCGCAAAAAAGGCCTACCCCAGGTTTCGCTGGAAGAAACCCTCGAACCTTCGCAGGAAGATGGACCGCGGAAGGATATAGGAGCCAGGGACTTGATGCTGTCCGGTTCCCTTGATCGCGTCACACTCGAGCGAGCAGTGGAGAATCTGCCTCCGGGATACCGGCTCGTCTTCGTTCTCCACGACGTGGAAGGATATGAACATAACGAGATTGCCGGCATGTTGGAATGCTCTATTGGTAACAGCAAGTCACAACTCCATAAAGCCAGAATGAAGCTCCGCGACCTTTTGCGGTCCGGTCAGCGGAAGGAGGCAGCTCAGTGAACGAGATGCCCAAATCGACCAACGGAAGTCAGATGAACTGTGTCGAATTTCAGCAGCAATTGCCGGAGTTGTTCGAATCTGGAGAAGATTTAGAGGACAATCCTCATCTGCAGACATGCGAAAACTGTGCAGCCCTGGTCAGAGACCTGCGCTACATTGCACAGCAAGCGAAACTCCTGTTACCTATCCGGGATCCAAGCCCCACGGTGTGGACGAAAATCCGGACCGCTCTGGATCGAGGACCCGAATAGCGGCGGCGTGGCGTAGCCGGGGTCCCGCTAGAACAAAGCTAAAATGGAATGGCTTTCACCCGCCAGCCCGTCGCAGTTTAAAGCCGTGGCTGTTGTCGTCAGCCTTCGTATAATGCGAGGGACTATGTCACTGTTGGACCCAGCCTTAAACAAGAAGTCGCGCATTGTGCTTGTTGGATTTATGGGAGCAGGCAAAACAACGATTGGAGCCTTGTTGGCCAGCCGCCTGGGGTGGGCCTTCCTTGACGCGGATGCGGCGCTCGAAAAGCGCACAGGTCTCAGCATTGCAGAAGTATTCACACGCGACGGTGAGCAGGGCTTCCGAGTACTGGAGGCGGAAACAGTTGCGGAATTGATGCAACAGGATCATGTCGTAATCGCTCTCGGTGGCGGAGCAATTGAAAGTCCTTCCACCCGTTCCCTTTTGGGCTCGTCGGCAAACATACGCACGGTTTTCCTCGACGCCCCGCTTAAGTCCATGCTAGGCCGCTGTCAAGACTCGCCTACTATCCGCCCGCTGCTGCAGGACCGCGAAGCCATCCACGCGCGGTACGAGCGTCGTCTTCCGCACTATCAAAGCGCGGAAATTGCAGTGAACACCGAGGGCCTGACACCGGAAGAGGTCGTCGACATTCTCAGCGAACGACTGCATGAGCCTCCTGTCGGGGCAGAGGCAGACGAAAACTTCAAAGGTCGATCTTTATGAGCCTTCCTCCACCCACTGACCGCCATGACCTGCCTGACGAACCGCGCTTACTCGTCGCACCTGGAGGGGCGAGGACCTTGCCGTACCAGCCCCGTTCCGCGCGCAGCAACATCGTCTTCGCCTTTGCCGTGACCTTGGCTCTGGCGCTGGCCTGGGTGGTACGCAACGTTATCCTCCTCGTCTATGTCAGCGCCTTGTTCGCGGTGGTACTCACGCCCATCGTCAACTGGTTGATGAAGCCGAAAATCGGCAAGTGGAATTTCAGCCGCGTACAGGCAATTCTGGTGCTGCTGATATTCGCACTGAGCGGCCTGATACTGTTTATCGCCTTTGCCCTGCCCCCTGTGGTCCGCGATCTTCAAGAGTTCACGCGGGAGCTCCCAACGCGGATGCCAATCCTGATCCAGCGCTCACAAAGCATCCCTCTCATTCACCACCTTAACTTGCAAAGCCTCTCCAGCAAATTCGAGGACATCGCGTCCGGATTCGCTACATACGTTTTTTACTCAATTCGCAATTGGGCTGGCGTATTGGTGGATGTGCTTACCGGGGTGGTACTGACCATCTACTTCATGATCGAAGGCGACGATGCCTACGCCTGGGTCTTGTCTTTTTTTCCGCCACGGCGGCGCCGAAGGCTCGACAGCACCTTGCGTACAGCTCAGCTGCGTATGGGGAAATGGCTGCTGGGCCAGGGCGCGCTGATGGCGATCCTGGGCGTCCTCAGTACTGTGGTTTTCCTCTCGCTCCATATCCGGTACGCCTACGCGCTCGGCGTACTGATGGGGCTTTTCAACATCATTCCGGTGGCCGGAGCCGCAGTGTCAATGGCGTTTGTTTTAGTCGTCGCGGGCATCGACTCGTGGGGACGCGTGGCTGGAGCCCTCATCTTTTACTTTGTGTGGGTTCAACTGGAGAATTCCTACCTTATTCCAAAGATCATGAAGTCCAGCGTGGATCTCGCCGGATTGGCGGTGCTGATCGCCCTGCTGCTGGGTGCTGCTGTGGCTGGCGTTGCCGGCGCGCTGGTCGCAGTACCCACCGCCGTGCTGGTGGCGGTGCTCATCGACGAATACGTGGTCTATCACGACTCTCTGCTAGAGGAGCCCCCGGTAGGCGGGTGACCACGCAGTCGCGCCATTGTCGATACGACCAAATACGGGGCCTGCCGATCGGAAGCGCCCTTGATATCATGAGATCAGGTGCTTGAACTGTTTGTGCGATCGGCCTTTTCTTCTGACGCCGGGTGGCAAACATTTCTCCGCCAGCGGTCCTCGTAACTTCACGCTGTTGGTGCTTTCGCCGGGAAGGACTTTTCGCTTTTGACTCCTGTCACTCAAGAATCCCACGGCCTGCCCGGGACCGGGTTACGTGCCACCTCCGATGAGGCTCCGGTGACTGCAAAGGCCCTCGCGGGTGGCCATTCCGCACATGCTTTGCACGCTCCAGCTGCCGGCGAAACTGCGTCTCGAATCAACGATTATCGCGAATTGTTCAAGTTTCGCGTAACCACCATGGTTGTCATCACTGCCTGGGCGGGCTTCTATCTGGGATCCATGATGTCAGGCATCAGCAGCGTGCAGCGGGGTCTTCTGGACACGCTGATCGGCATTGCGCTGGTTTCCGCCGGGTCGGGCGCGCTCAATGAAGCCGTCGAACGAAAAACCGACGCGCGAATGCTGCGTACCGCGCAACGTCCTCTTGCTGCCGGCCGCATGAGCCTGTCTCACGGCATCCTGCTGGGTATTGGCTGCATCGCCGCAGGGGCGGCGTGGCTTACTTTCTACACCAATCCCATCACCGGTACGCTCACTCTGATCACGGCGTTTACCTATGTTGCTGTTTACACGCCGCTCAAACGCTACACCACGCTCGCAACATTTATCGGAGCCTTCCCGGGCGCCATGCCTCCCCTGTTGGGTTGGACGGCGGCGCGCGGATCGATCGAATGGCCAGCCGTGGCGTTGTTCTCCATTCTGTTCGTCTGGCAGTTTCCCCACTTCATGGCCATTTCCTGGATGTACCGCGACGACTATGCTCGCGCCGGAATCCGCATGCTGCCCGTGGTTCACCCCGACGGACGCTCAACGGTGCTGGAGGCGTTGGTTTACGCCGTGCTTATGATTCCTGTCAGCCTGACGCCGGTATATCTACATATGACTGGCATTACCTACGGCGTCGTTGCTGCTTTTCTTGGTCTCATTTACCTGGGCTACACCATCCGGTTTGCCAAGATCACCAGCGCGCGAAGCATGATCGAATCCCGCATGTATGCCCGCGATTTACTGAAAGTAAGTGTCATTTACCTACCTTTACTACTCACTGCGATGATGTTGAACGCAGCAGGAAAGAGATGACCCGCATGGTCACGATGAGCCAACCTCCGCGAACCACCTCTCCCGAAGCGATACAGACTCTGGCGCCGATCGAACTGGACGCGGTAACGCATAAGTACGGCAACCGCCTGGCTCTGGACAGTCTGAGCTTCCGCGTGGAGCATGCTCAGATCTTCGGACTTCTGGGGCCAAACGGCAGCGGCAAGACCACTCTCTTCCGCATTCTCTCCACCCTCATGGTGCCCTCTGCCGGCCACGCCCGCATTCAGGGATTCGACGTCGGCACTGAGCCGAATCGTGTGCGTCAGCAGACGGGAATTGTCTTCCAGGCCCGCAGTCTGGACATCAAACTCACGGTCGCTGAAAACCTGAAGCATCAGGGCCATCTCTACGGATTGAGCGGGACTCTTCTAAAGTCGCGCATCCATGAGGTGCTGGGCCGTGTCGGTCTGCGTGATCGCGCGAAGGAGTTGGTTGAAACCCTTTCCGGAGGCATGCAGCGCCGCGTGGAACTGGCCAAGGGGTTGATCCATTCGCCATCTGTCCTATTGCTGGATGAGCCTTCGACTGGGCTTGATCCCGGCGCGCGGCGAGACATGTGGCAGTATCTGGGCACGTTGCGCGATCAGGATGGAGTGACCGTTCTGGTGACCACCCACCTGATGGAAGAGGCGGAACACTGCGATCGCCTCGCGATTCTGAATGAAGGCAGGCTGGTGGCTCTAGGATCGCCGCTTGAACTCAAATCGCAGATCGGCGGTGACGTCGTCAACTTTGAGACACGCAGCGAAGAGGCCGCACATGCCATCGCCGCTGCAATGGACAACCGATTTCATGTGCAGGCCGCTGTCCTGGGACACACGGTCCGTTTGGAACGCGAGCAAGGTCATCGCTTTGTCACCGAAGTGGTTGAAGCCTTCCCCGGGCAGATTGAAGGCGTCTCTGTCGCCAAGCCGAGCCTGGAAGATGTCTTCATCCAACGCACTGGGCACCGCTTCTGGAATGAGGCCGGAAGCGACGAAGCTGCGGTCCAAAAAGGGGAGAAATAGCAGTGGCTACCGTTGCTCAGACTGTACCGTCGCCGGCAAAGAGCTCCACGCCCGGCATCCTGCTGCCGTCCTACTCGCTGTGGTTGCGGGAGATCGTCCGCTTCTTCCGCCAGAAAGCGCGAGTGGTCGGCGTGATTGCCTCTCCACTACTCTTCTGGCTTTTGCTGGGCTCGGGTTTCGCGCATAACTTCCGTGCTGGAAGCAACGAGACGGGACAGTCGTTCGCATTTTACTTCCCCGGCTCGGTAGCATTGATAGTCCTGTTCACGGCCATCTTCAGCATGATGTCGCTGATCCAGGACCGCAATGAGGGCTTTCTTCTTTCGGTCCTCGCCGCGCCGGTCAGCCGCTCCGCCATTGTGCTGGGCAAGGTGCTCGGCGGAACGACGCTTGCGGCCGCCCAGGGGATAGTCCTGCTGGTATTTGCGCCCTTTATCGGGGTCCACCTGACGCTCGAAACAATCGGACTCGCACTGCTGATTACGCTCCTGATGAGCTTTGAACTTACTGCCCTGGGCTTTGCGATTGCATGGCCCATGGATTCACCCCAGGCCTTTCACGCTATCGTCAATCTCATCCTGCTTCCCTTGTGGATGCTTTCCGGATCGCTGTTCCCAGCGAACGGCGCTTCTGGGTGGTTGCGCATGGTCATGCACCTGAATCCATTGACATATGGGGTGGACGCTCTTCGTAATGCGCTGTTTCCGGCAACGCCAACCGATTTCCCCCTCGCGGTCAATCTTGCCGTTACCGTGGGATTCTGCCTGCTGTGCTTCGCTGCGTCGTGGGCTATCGTGAATCGCAGAACCACCAAGCCCGCCGCTTAGACGCTAGCAAATCAGGAAGCCCATGCATGTCGCCGAATCAAGCACTCATAAGCCCATCGCCGCGATTTTGACTATCAGTGCCGCAGCGATCGTCTTTCTGCTCTGGCTGCTTTATGTGCACCATGCCCCGCCTGAATTTGCTGACCGGCTGCGCTTTCTGCCCGCACTCAATGCCGTGCTGAACGGCTTGAGCGCCACCGCTCTGGTCGCTGGATTTGCACTGATCCTGCGCCGGAAGATCGCGGCTCACCGTGCATCGATGATCACCGCCTTTGTCTTCTCGTCGATTTTCGTGGCAAGCTACATCACCAACCACGCCTTGCACGGCGACTCCCGCTATCCCGGCCACGGCATGATTCGCACGGTATACCTGCTGATCCTGCTGACCCACGTGCTGCTCTCGGTTGTGGCTCTGCCCATGGTCCTCACGACGTTCTTTTTCTCGCTGAGCGGCCGCATTCCTCAGCATCGTAAGATCGCACGCTTCACGTTCCCCATCTGGCTGTACGTCTCGGTGACCGGAGTGGTGGTTTACTTCATGCTCTCTACAGCTGTGCGCTAACGCGAAAAGATAATCAAGTGACCATGGACAAAACGGACACAACCCGCTACGACATTGCGATTCGCGATGACGGCACCTCGCAGCTTTTGCGCTGGGGTGCGAGCACCCTGGGCGCAGGTATCGTGTTTGCCATTTTGACCAAGAAAGCCTTCGGCGGCATCGGCGCACAAGGCCCAAACACCAACGCCGGTTGGCTGGGGCTGATTGTCACAATGATGTGTCTACCGTTTGGATCGATTCTGTTTTTGCTGGGTTGCGCTAAGTGGATCAAGAAATGGCGTGGGGGCAGTTGAGTATGGATGAGACCCCCGACTCCCCTCGTCCTCAATTCTGCTATTCTTCTCATTCAATGGAGATGCAACGGTCATGGCAAAGAGCGTAAATAAGGTCATTCTTCTGGGGAACGTCGGCAAAGATCCTGAAGTGAAGTTTCTCCCCAGCGGCTCCGCTGTCGCGAATTTTTCAATTGCCACAACAGAGCGCTTCAAAGATAAGGGCGGCGAATGGCAAGATAAAACCGAGTGGCACAACCTGACCGCCTACGGCAAAGTGGCCGAGATTATCCGCGACTACGTTAAGAAGGGCAACAAGTTGTACGTCGAGGGAAAACTAACGACGCGCTCCTGGGACGACAAGGAGAGCGGCAAGAAGGTTTACCGCACAGAAGTGATCGTTGGCGACCTGTCCCTCCTGAGCGGTCGCGGCGAAGGCGAAAGTGCCGGAAGCGCCGGGCGCGGCTCGAATACAGCATCCTTTGATCAGCGTCCGTCTGCTCCCGCCGAAGACTATGGCCATGCGGCCGAGATTACCGACGACGACATACCTTTCTAAAATGGATCTATCTTTTCGTGTCCGTTTCAATTGAGCAGTTCTGTTTCATTCTTATTCGAGACTTGAGCGTGAGGTCTGGCCGTCGGTAGGTCGCATCATCGGGCGAGCCAGAATTATCCCTTACTAAAATCTCAACAAGGGAGCCATGCCAAATATTTCGCGTCGTGGTATGTTGCAAGGAATTATTGCGGGGGCAGCATTGTCATCTTCATCGCCTGCGTCTTGGTCCAAAGACAGCACGCCTATCCACCGAAAAGACCGCATCCATCAATCCGTTAGCCGCTGGTGTTATCAGAAGATTCCGCTGGACGAGCTATGTGCTTATTCCGCCCGCATCGGCGTCAAGGCCATCGATCTTTTGCAGCCGGAGGAATTCGAGATTCCCCGGCGCCATGGCCTGATCTGTAGCATGGGCTATGCGGGCGGCGGTGAGATCAACAAGGGCCTGAATCGAGTGGAGAACCATGCCAAGATCGAAGAGGCATTCCGCGAGAATATACCGCGGGCTGCCAAGGCAGGA
>JANXZS010000196.1 GCA_025355385.1 Acidobacteriaceae bacterium
GCCTGCCTCGCGAAGCGGAGTGCGCGACGCCACGGAAATGGAAAAATTAGTCGGGCAGGAGATTCGCTGCCGCATCATCAAGCTCGAAGTGACTGAGGAAGACGTGGTGGTGGATCGCCGCATCGTTACTGAAGAGGAAGAACGCTCCACCAAGGAGCGACGCTACTCCGAGATGAAGGAAGGTGACCTGGTACATGGAGAGGTGCGGAGCCTCACCGATTATGGAGCCTTTGTCGATCTTGGCGGAGTGGACGGATTGCTGCATGTGAGTGATCTTGCCTGGGGCCGCGTCAATATGCCATCCGACATGCTGGCAATAGGTCAACAGATTGAAGCCAGAATTCTAAAAATCGATCTCGAAAAGCGGCGCATTTCTCTCGGAATGAAGCAGCTTCAGCCGCATCCGTGGGATTCGCTTGGAGATAGGTACAAGACCGGCGAGCGCGTGCGCGGTACGGTGACGCGCGTGGCTGATTTCGGCGCGTTTGTGGAACTCGAGCCAGGCATTGAAGGGCTTTTACATATCTCAGACATGTCATGGTCAAAGAAAGTGCGGGCGCCCGGCGACGTGGTAAAGCAGGGCGATATTGTGGATGCGGTCATAATGGGAGTAGATGTTGGCGAACGACGTATTGCCCTCAGCCTCAGGCAGGCGTTAGGCGATCCATGGGCTGAGGTCGCACTGAAACATCCAGCAGGGTCGGTAATCGAAGGCCCAATCACGAGCATCACTAAATTCGGCGCATTTGTGCAGCTTTCCGAAGGCGTTGAAGGCATGATCCACATCAGTGAGATCAGCGCCGAGAAGCGTATTAATCATCCGCAGGACGTACTGAAACTGGGGCAGACCGTCAAGGCCCTGGTGCTTGAAGTCGACAAAGAAAAACGTCAGGTGCGCCTGAGTATGAAACAACTCATCCCCACCAGCCTGGACGAATTTATCGCCGAACACAAGGAGGGCGATGTAGTCACCGGCCGAATAATTGAAGGCTCAGGGGAACGTGCACGCGTTGAACTGGGCCAGGGTATCCAATGCAGTTGCCGCATGCCAGACGAGAGTCTTGCGGTAGCACAAGCGGCCGCAGAATCAAAGGCAGACTTGGCATCGCTGAGTGCTATGCTCAAGGCCCGCTGGAAAGGTGGCGCTGTCAGCAGCGCGCCTAAGCCAGAGCCCATACGGAGTGGCCAGATTCGCACCTTCAGTATCACGATGCTGGACCCTGTTACGAAGGAAATTGAGTTGGAGTTATCTCAATAGGAATTGCACTGCAACCGTGCCTGGTAAAACCGGGTAAGTGCAGAAGCTTCTTGCCCGAAGTAGACGCGACCGGTTTGAACGTCTCATTCGAACCTGAAGTTGAAATTCGCCTGCCATCAGTTTTCTGTCATATACCCTGAAGAGCGCCATTCTGACATCAAATTCTTTTGCATCCCTCTGCTTGCCGACCAATGGCGGCAAATGCGGACGGCTCCTAGCCCATCCCACTCGAGACTTGTCTTGACTTTCCCCTTCGCCAACTGTTAAGTTGCCGCACGCGCCTCTTCCTCCTCTTCGTCAGATGCGCGACGCTTTTGCACACAAGGGCCTGGGAATCCTGCTTTCAGCGATGCGCCTGATAGGCGGCCATGCTACTGCTCACCATGTTCTTGTCTGGGCCTTCAAAGGAATCAGCGCGAATGTTAGCCTCTCCAACACTTCAACGGACTGGCTACCTGAGCTCGTAACAAATTCTCATCTTTGCGAGGGAGATTACCGTTACTAATTGGTTTGGAAACATCGTGTCGCATCCCCAGGTGATAGTCGACGCAAACACCGTTGAGGACATAGTCCACGTCTTGAAGGATTCTGCGCAGTTTCCATCCCCGGTGTGCGCCGTCGGATCCAATCACTCTACGTTTCCATGTGGCGTTGCGGATGGCGGAACGCTCCTACGGATGAAGATGAACCGTATCCTCAATATTGGGCCCGATACCTTAACAGTCGAAGCCGGGGCGCTACATATCGACCTCGCGAAGGAGTTAGAAGGACGCAAACTGCAGTTCTATCGTGCAAAAGGCTTTTGGCGACAGGTTACCCATTATGAAGGATGCGAGAAAGAGCTATGACCCTGAGGGACGACGGTTGAACGACTATTTTCGTAGCCTTCTGAACTGATGGCATGAGGGAATAAGGGCAGGTGGTCCACCGAGGAGGACGAGATGAAGAAAATCATATTCTGCGCTGATGGCACGTGGAGTCATCCCAAGGACACGGGGACAGTCTCGGAAGGAGACACCAATGTATATAAGCTATATAAAGCGCTGCCGACAAATGCGACCCAATGCCCCCGATATGACGACGGAGTAGGTGCGGGCGGTACAATCATCGGGCACCTCCTCGGTGGAGCATTTGGAACCGGATTGTTCAACAAGATAAAAGAGGGCTACACCAAGATCGCCCATGACTATCAGGACGGGGACCAGATATTTTTATTTGGCTTCAGCCGCGGCGCATACACCGCCAGAAGCATAGCCGGCATGTTAGCGTGCTGCGGATTACCTGCCACTCTCACGGACCAGGCCATCGGCGATGCCTTCGACACATATCGTGCCCGTCCGCAATCGCCCGAGCGCGCGGCCGGCAAAGCAGCTCTGGCTGCGCACAATGGCAACCACCCGGTTGAAATAGCCATGGTCGGAGTCTGGGACACAGTGGGGTCTTTGGGGATACCCAGCCTGGTGGGACAAGTAGATCCCATTCTGTACGGCTTCCTGGATACAGGCCTGAGCCCATCAGTGAAATCAGCCTACCAAGCGATCTCCATCGATGAACGCCGCCGCGCGTTCCCGCCGACTCTGTGGGACAGTAACGCTCTTCCTGGGCAGACTCTGGAGCAGGTCTGGTTTGCCGGTTGCCACAGCGGAGTGGGGGGTGGATGCCCCAACGCTGGATTGTCAGACATTACTCTGAAGTGGATGATCGATAAATGTCTCGAACACGGATTAGAGATTGATCCGCTGGTAGGCAAAACATATGAGGAACTTGATATCGCTGCCCACGCTCTGGACGACCTCCAAGAATCCTGGAATGTGCTGTGGGGGATCCCGCAAAACAGGACTGTTCCGCCTAATGCATTTGTGGCGAGCAGTGTAGCCAGTCGTCTCCAACACCTGGCTTCCTACTCACCGTCAAATCTTGGGTTGACCTCTACTCATAGCTTGGAAACGGCCTACACGGTTGTGCCAATTTGAAGAACCAAGTAGCAACTAAAGTTCACAACGAGCGCCGTGTCTCCATGGGATGAATAAGCACCTCGCATCGCATCCCTTTGTTTTGAGAATCATCAACGGATGCGTAACCGCAGGATAAATGCAGCGCAAATTAGGATGGTGCAATGCACCTGTTTGGTCGCAAGCATTAGGCAAGTATAATTCTAGTACGCTGACGCCGCGACCTTGATCTAGCGCATGCAATTATGCGGATGCCGTTGCCGGCGCCGGATAGCTGATTTTCCCGGGCAGATTGCTGGGTACTGTTGCTCATCGCCTACCCTCCGCGTAGCCAATATAAATGCCTTGCAGAACAGAAGTTGAAGTACATCGCACCGAATGCAGCGGCGGCCTATAGTGACTCCTGGGGTATTGATAGCGGTTTGCGTAGCAGCGGGCGTGCCATGAGTGACAGCAGTCACTTTCGTTCAGGGCATCCAGTAATACGATGTTACTCAGGCCATCCAAAAGCCAGAGATTGAGCTTGGAAGGAAATATATGAATCTGGGATTTATTGAAAGCAAGACATACGACGAGATTTCTGTTGGCGACACGGCCAGAACAGAGCACGTGCTTACCATGGACGACGCGATGGCTTTTGCCTCGATTTCCGGTTTCGACTTCGTTCTGAATTCTGAAGAGCTTATCGAACGCGCAGGGGGAGTTCCCCCCACTGGCCCAAACATGTGGTGCGCCTCCCTGATTTCCGGCCTCTTCAGCATGAATATTCCCGGACCTGGATGCACGCTGACCAACGTATCGCTTTCGTTCCATGATCGCATCCATGTGGGAGATCGCATCCTTGTAAAAGTGCAGGTCACCGCCAAGGAGGATTCGACAAAGAGCCTTCACTTTGATTGCCTGGCAAGCGATGGTGGCGGCAAACGTATTTTTTCGGGCACAGCTCAACTCATCGCGCCTCCCACAAAGCTTCGCTGGTCCACCCTGCCCGTACCCCAGGTTACAGTGCATGATCCCTATCGACGCCATCATGGTTTGATCGCGCGCGCTACCGCCAGACCGGCCGTCAAGACCGCGATTGTATGGCCGTGCGACGAAGTATCGCTCGGAGGATGCGTCCAGGCATTCAAGGACAGCTTGATCGTGCCCGTGCTGGTGGGTTCTGCTGCAAAAATCAGAAGCCTCGCGCAGTCCATGCAACTTGACCTGAGGACTATCCAGATCGTCGACATCTCCGACAGTCGCACCGCGGCCGTACGAGCGGTAGAACTGGCTCGTAAGGGCGGAGTTCAGATGCTCATGAAAGGCTCCCTGCACACCGACGAACTTATGAGCGCCGTCGTATCACGCGAAGGCGGAATGCGCACCGGGCGACGCATCAGCCACGTCTTCGCATTGGACGTGCCGGCATACCACAAGACGCTCTTCGTGACCGATGCGGCCATCAACATCCAGCCCGACCTGGAGACCAAGATCAGCATTCTGCAGAACGCGATCGACATGATGGTAACGCTCGAGGTTGCGAATCCAAAGGTGGCAATTCTGTCGGCAGTCGAGTCAGTAAATCCTGCCATACCATCCACACTCGACGCCGCAGCCCTTTGTAAGATGGTCGATCGCGGACAAATCACGGGGGCCATAGTCGACGGCCCACTCGCATTCGATAATGCCATTTCAAGCGATGCCGCACGGATCAAAAATATCAAGTCGCCGGTCGCGGGAGATGTGGATCTTTTGATGGTCCCCAATCTAGAAGCGGGGAACATTCTCTTCAAGCAACTGCAGTACTTGGCGGGAGCGCTGGCAGCAGGAGTCGTAGTAGGAGCAAAGGTCCCGATCGTGCTGACCAGTCGCGCCGACGGAGAGTTGGCCCGGATGGCAAGTTGCGCACTTGCGGTGCTGCTCGCCAAACCGGCGCCGGTGCTTGCCTAAGCTGCTGGTAGATTGGGCTGCCAGATCGAACCATTTCGAACTTCGCGCCGCTCCAGTGTTTTGCCGCAGCGCCATGCGACAAGTTTCGAACGGCGGCCCTTACTTAGCGAAAAAGCTCTTCTGCTTCTGCTGCTCCTCGTTGCAACAGTTCGTTACGGGCGCGGTCCATGCCTATCGACAATGATTACTTCCAGGACCTCCCGCTAACGGCCGCTATCGGGCGCGGGAACAACAGGCCCGCCCCCCATTTTGGGGATGCCGAAGTGCCCGCTAAGGTGGAGAATGTCGAGCGGGCTGATCGATCCCGACACAGCAACGAAGTTAAGTCGCTTTTCTCCGGCAAAGAGCACAGCGATGTTGCTGATCACTCCGTTGTCAAAGCGGACCCAGAGATCGGTCTCAACTGATCCGTCGTTCTTATGGTTGCTGACCATGTGCTTCCATCCCGCACGATGGTACTGTCTGTAGGTCGAACCCGGAAGCCCGAGCTAAACAAAATCAATGAGTTAGATTTGAGTGCAACGGATGAGCAGGCACCTACTGGGTCGGCTACCCTCAAAACAAGTCGCGACTCCGCACTTACAAAGCAGGTCGAACGGTTCGCACCGGATGTTCCCTAGATGAAAAGCTTATTTGCGGGTGCGACTATCAGCGATCTCTCCCATTATTTGAGTGCGCTATTCACCATCTGCTGAGCCTCATCCACAATTGCGCTAAGGTGAACTGCGTCTTTGAAGCTCTCGGCGTAGATCTTGTAAATGTCTTCGGTACCAGAGGGCCGGGCCGCAAACCATCCGCTCCGAGAGACTACCTTGAGGCCGCCAATCGGGGCATCGTTTCCAGGTGCGCGTGTCAACTTGGCCGTGATAGGTTCGCCCGCCAGTTGCGATTCCTTCACTGCATCTGGCGAAAGCTTGCCCAACTTGGCCTTCTGTTCCGCATTCGCCGCCGCGTCGATACGCGTGTAGTACGGCATACCAAATTCCGCGGCGAGCGCCGTGAAATGCTGGCCTGGATCCTTGCCTGTTCTCGCGGTGATCTCGGCTGCGAGCAAGACCATGATGGGGCCGTCCTTGTCTGTCGTCCAAACCGTGCCGTCCCGCCGGAGGAAGCTTGCTCCGGCACTCTCCTCGCCACCGAAGCAATACGATCCATCGAAGAGTCCCGGCGCAAACCATTTGAAGCCCACCGGAGTTTCGGACAGACGACGACCCAGCTTATTGACGACGTGATCTATCATGCTGCTACTGACCAATGTCTTGCCTACGAATGCATCCGCAGGCCACTGCGGGCGATGCGTGAGCAGATACTGAATTGCCACCGCCAGGTAGTGGTTGGGATTCATCAACCCAGAGGACGGCGTCACGATTCCGTGCCGGTCCGAATCCGGGTCGTTGGCAAAGGCCACCTGGTACTGATCCTTCAGACCGACGAGACTAGCCATTGCGTAGGGGCTGGAACAGTCCATACGAATCTTTCCATCGTGGTCGACCGTCATAAACGAGAAAGTTGGATCAATGACGGGATTGACCACCTTGATCTCCAAACCATAGACCGAATTGATCGGCTCCCAATATGGCTCAGCTGCGCCACCCAGCGGATCGACACCCAGCTTCAGGCCAGCCATTCGAATTGCATCCATGTCGATGACATTTTTTAAGTCGTGGACATACGGCATGACAAAGTCTTCGGGATGTGTGCTCGTAGCCTTAAAGGCTGTAGCGTACGTCATACGCTTCACATCCACATTCTTCCCGCGCAATAAATCGTTCGCGCGGTCCTCTACCCACCTGGTGACGTCGGTATCGGCCGGGCCGCCATTGGTAGGGTTGTACTTGAAGCCGCCGTCTTCTGGAGGATTGTGTGACGGCGTAATAACAATGCCGTCGGCAAGATGGGCATTGCGGCCGCGGTTGTAAACTAGGATGGCACGCGAAATCACAGGCGTTGGAGTGACGCCATCGTTCTGTTGAATCACCGTCTCGACGTCATTGGCAGCGAGGACTTCGAGCGCGGTCCGCTGCGCTGGGCCAGATAATGCATGTGTGTCCTTCCCCATATAGAGTGGCCCGTCGGTTCCCTGCTTTCGTCGATAATCGCAAATGGCCTGCGTGATCGCGAGAATATGGGCCTCGGTAAACGTTCCGCGTAGCGGAGAGCCTCGGTGACCGCTGGTCCCAAAGCTGACCATCTGCGAGGGGTCACTTAAGTCCGGCAGACGTTCCAGGTATTCCCGTTCAAGCTTCGCCACGTCGATCAGCATCTCCTTGGGTGCGGGCTTTCCTGCCAACGGAGAAATGCCGACTTGGATCTTTGTTTCACTCGCCATTTGATACTCCTCGATGCGTGCAAGATAATTCGGGACGCCGGCGCCCAGCACTCCATGGCAGGAAGATCCCGTTAGATCCGGTGCCGACTAACCCACGCAGATTAAGAACGCGAGCGCAGACGATTGTATCAAGCGCCCACGTGTCGCGTGTCGTTCCACATCTGCACCACGGGATGAGCCACATCGTGTTCATAACTCAGTGCACTTAAGCTCGCCGTGCCCAGCAGAAAATACTGGCCGCCAGTAGATTCGAGCGCTAACCAGCGAGCCGCAAATACCCGTAGAAAATGTCCACTCGAAAACAGCAGCACGTTTCTCTCGATGGCGCGGACGCGCGATACTACTCGATCCGCCCGGGCAACAACCTGCGCAGGCGATTCCCCGCCGGGACAGCCATCCCGAAATATGTCCCAATCGGGTCGCTTCGCCTGAATCTCGGCACGGCGCAAGCCTTCGTATTCGCCATAATCCCACTCCACCAGGTTTGGATCAACTTCGGCCATGTCGCCAAATCCAGCGAGCTGGCAGGTTACAGATGCCCGCTGCAACGGACTCGTGAAAACCCGCGCAAAAGCGCGTCCCTGTAACCGCACTCCCAGGTTGACCGCGTTTCGCTGGCCGCGCTCAGTCAGCGGCAAATCCGTCAGTCCAGTATGCTGCCCTGAGAGGCTCCAGGCAGTCTCACCGTGCCTGGCCAGGTAGACTATGGGAAGTTCTTCACTCATACCGGCGCTCCTGTCGGACCAGTTCCTGCTACCAAATATTTCTCTTTACCCATCCGGGTTGCGCAAGACCACAACTTCGGGTTCATTCGCGGATGTCGATCGCTGGAGTTGCGGTAGTCTTATTCTTCAACTTTGCAAAAAGGAGAACGACCGAGCGGGGCCCGGCAGAATACCTTAACCCAGGAATGCTGATAGCTTGCTGCCATTCAACGATATCGTGTGGCGAGTCCAGTGCCGTATCGATCCACCGATGCCATGGATTCTCATCGCTGTTACTCACCGTCGAGAGCTCAAATTCGAGTGGCTCCCAATAAGCGTTAAGGATCATATGAAAAGTCATTTTTTCGGCCCCTAGCACCGCACTGATTGCCAGACTGTGCGAGGAGTCGGTCCAGTCAGGCTGGTTTACTTTAACTCCATGCCAGACCTTGTTCGCTCTCCTTAATAAGTCAATCAAGCTTATGTGGTCGGCATCGACCTCAATATTTCGCAGTACTCGCCGCGCGTTGAGAAGCGCAACAAAGCGATGAATGTCTGCATACTTATCAACCAGCGACCAGTCGAACCAGCTCAATTCACTATCGTGACAGTAAGCGTTATTATTCCCTAGCTGAGTGCGGCGAACTTCATCGCCCATCAGGATCATGGGCAGCCCCAGCGATAAGAGAGTGACAGTGAGAATGTTTTTCACCTGCCTATTCCGCACTCTCTCCACTTTGGGATCGTCACTCGGACCTTCGATCCCGCAGTTCCAGCTACGGTTGTCGTTCGTCCCATCCCGATTGTCCTCACCGTTCGCATTATTGTGCTTTTGGGAGTAAGAGACTAGGTCGTTCAGAGTAAAGCCATCGTGGCTGGTGACAAAATTGACGCTTTGTTCTGCCTCGCGTTGCTCGTGGCTGTATAGATTAGGGCTACCCACCAGGCGATCGGCAACATCCCGTACTATGCCATCGTCGCCACGGAAGAAGCTGCGAATATCGTCGCGGAATTTGCCGTTCCACTCCCGCCAGCTATCTCCGGGGAAGTCGCCCACCTGATACAGTCCATCCGCGTCCCATGCCTCGGCGATGATCTTGGTGCCCGCCAGCGCAGGATCGGAGTCGATGTCCCATAGCACAGGTGGATTAGCCATAACCTGACCCGCCGAATCGCGCGTCAGAATGGAGGCAAGGTCGAAGCGAAAGCCGTCTACGTGCATCACTGCAACCCAGTAGCGCAGACTGTCGATAATCATTCTGCGCACAACGGGGTGGTTGGTGTTCAGAGTATTTCCGGTGCCGCTGTAATTCGCATAGCGGGCGCTATCCCCTTCAAGAATGTAGTAGGTGTTATCGTCGATTCCGCGTAAGCCCAACGTTGGTCCAGTATCATCGCCCTCGGCAGTGTGATTGAAGACCACATCGAGAATGACTTCAATACCGGCACGATGAAGGGCCTTGACCATGTCGCGAAACTCATCGCATAGCCCCAACACATCCTGGCGAGAACTGTAAGCTCGATGCGGCGCGAAGAATGAAACTGGCGAATATCCCCAGTAGTTGACCAGCCCCGGCGGGCAGTCCTGGGTGTCGAACTGAAAGATGGGAAGCAATTCGACAGCGTTGATCCCAAGTTGCTTGAGATATGGAATCTTCTCAATCACGCCTGCATAGGTGCCGCGCTTGTTCTCAGCAACTCCGGAGTTCGGATGCCGGGTGAAACCGCGCACATGCATCTCGTAAATGATGGTTTGTGAAACGGGTAGTGTAAGAGGTGCATCATTTTCCCAATCGTAGGCACTCACATCTACTACTATGCTTTTCATCGCAGTTCGGGCGTTGTCTCCGGCACTGCTTGCGGCGACACGACTGTAGTTCTTAGGAACGGCGACTGCGAGGGCGTACGGGTCGATAAGAACTTTTTCTGGATCGAAGCGCGTGCGACGCGACGGATCTACGGACGGGCCGTAGACACGATAGCCGTAGATCTGTCCTGCCTGCACGCCGGGCACGAAGACATGCCAGTAATGAAAAGTGCAATTGGCGGGAGCATCGAGGCGAATGACGCGGGCGGCATGGGAATCGTCGTCATGATCGAAAAGCAGCAGATCCATCCTGGAGGCACCGCGGGAGTAGATGCTGAAGTTGACGCCGCCTCCTACAACATGGGCGCCGAGAGGAAAGCTGCGGCCGGATTTGTCATTCACTTGCATTCTCAAAGCTCTTACCGGCGTCGGGTAGAAAAAGTCATCTGCGGGGGAAAGTTGAATATTTGTAAACGATAGGGAACCGTTCGCGCGTCATGTCGTGTGTGCCGGCATGCACACTTACTCTACTAGGGAGTGGCTGCCATTTTTTCGATTGAGGCATCCCGTTTCTGACGCCTCTGCTTATCCTCCTGCTACCCGGTCCGCGAGCAAGACGGCTTGATCTTGACTTATATTCCCAGCGGGAATGGATTTGTCCCCAGCGCAAAGTCGGCGAAGCATCGCGACCTTTTCGCTACCGGTGACGATCCAGAGGATTCGTCGAGAACGATTGATCATCGGGTAGGTCAAGGTCATGCGACGTCTGCCCATGTAAGGGCCGGTGAGGGCGACGTCTGCATCGGTTACGTTGAGGGCGGAGTCGCCAGGAACAAGCGAAGCGGTGTGTCCGTCGGGGCCAAGGCCGAGGTGCGCCAGATCGAGCACGGGGGGCGCCCCCGCAATTTGCTGCAGTGTTTCTGCGTACTGCCGGGCGGCGGCCTCAAGGTCAGACGACTCCACCGGCATGGCATAGATCTGCTGGAGCGAGAGAGGTGCATGTTCCAGAAGGCTGGCATGCAGGTTTGTCAGGTTCCGATCCGGATCACCTGCGGGCGCGATGCGCTCGTCGACCTGGAAGACATGCACATCTTTCCACGGAACCTCTTCGCCAGCCAGCGCGCGCAGCATGATCCACGGAGTGTTGCCGCCGCTGACGGCCATGATAAAGCGGCCACGCGCAGCGACGGCGGCGCGTGCATCCGCAGCTATGGTTACCGCCGCGGCGTGCGCCACGGCATTAGCATCCTGGAAGACTTGAAACCTCATGGAGTGACCCCCTTTCATCGCAACCCATGTCTCAGAAGCAAGACCTGGGGCATCCAATCTGACCTGTACCCGACGGGTCCACGAAAGCGGTGTCATGGAAGACCCTCAAGCTCTGGAGCACTTAAGAATGCGTAGCTGTTATGGGTGATAGCGGTTGAGAAGTTGGTACGCGCATGACTTCCTCGTCCGGCACTACGGGGTTATTCCAACCGCCTGCGGGTACAACTCTCTTATTAATGGTATCGCCCGGTCCCCAGGTGCCCGCCTCATATTGTGCGATAGGCGTCGCCTGGTTGAGCACGGGATCGACGATTCGCCAGGCTTCTTCCACATAGTCCTGGCGGGCAAAGATCGAAGCATCTCCCGCCATAGCGTCACCCAGCACGCGCTCATATGGGGCGACGTCGGTGGCGCGGGGCTGACGGCTGACGATCATCTCCGTACTGACGCCAGTCAGTTCCGCATTGGGAGCCATCACTGTAACGCCCATGGCGATTGTCATCTCGGGGCTGACGCGGAAGCGCAGGTAGTCGTGATGCTGTTCCTGTCCACGGAAGACAGTAGGAGGCCGGCGGAAGCGGGCGCGGACCTCGGTACAGGTGACGGGCATCTTTTTGCCAGCGCGGATGTAAATAGGCACACCCATCCAGCGCCAGGAATCGGACTCGAGGCGCACAGCTGCGTAGGTCTCGACCTTCGACTCCGGAGCGACGCCGGCCTCATCGAGGTAGCCCTTGAACTGGCCGCGAACGACATTCTCCGCGATCAGTGGATGAATGGCTTTGAGCACCTTGACTTTTTCGTCACGCACCGACTCGCTATCAACACGGGGCGGCGGTTCCATGGTCAGGTTGCATAAAATCTGAAAGAGGTGGTTCTGCATGACATCGCGGATAGTCCCTGTCTTGTCGTAGAAAGTACCTCGACCTTGCACGCCAAACTCCTCCGCCATGGTGATCTGGATGCTCTCGATGTAGTTGCGATTCCAGAAGGGCTCCATGAAGGAATTGGCAAAGCGAAACACGGCCATGTTCTGCACAGGAGACTTGCCGAGGAAGTGGTCGATGCGGAAGATGGATGACTCGGGAAAGGCGGCGAGCAGAATCCGGTTAAGCTTTTGCGCCGAAGCGAGGTCATGACCGAAAGGCTTCTCGACGATGACTCGACCATTCCTGGAGCAGGTTGACTTCACCAGTTGATCGATCACCTCTTCAAAAAGCACGGGCGGGACGGCCAGGTAATGCGCTGGCCGTTCCGCGTTGCCGAGTTCCTTGCACATCGCCTGAAAAGTCTCTGGCGCGGCGTAGTCGCCATCGACATATCGGAGCAAAGAACTAAGTTTCTCCCACGCGGATTGATCGACGCCACCATGCTTTTCCAGACTGTCGAGGGCGCGTACTTTAAACTGATCGAGGTTCCAACCCGCCTTGGCCACGCCAATGACGGGGACATTGAGGCGGCCGCGCTTGATCATGGCCTGCAGTGCGGGGAAGATCTGCTTGTAGGCGAGATCTCCGGTGGCTCCGTAAAAGACGAGCGCGTCGGATTGTATATTGCTCATTAGAATTCTCCATTGACCTAACCCACATCTCAGAAGCGAGATGTGGTCACCCATTTCCTCGACTTGCTCAGACTTACTGCGAAGGTGCCGCCACTCATATCTTGGAAGCGAGATGCGGGGCTCACAGTTTGACCCTAAAGCTGAAATGTAAATTGCCCCACCAACTCCTATTTTTCAGCAGGTTTCTCCAGGTGTCCGCCGAAGGCGAAACGCATCGCGGAGAGAATTTTATTAGAGAAGTCCGCCTCGCCCCGCGAGCTGAATCTTGAGTAAAGCGCCGAAGTAAGGACGGGAGTTGGAACAGCCTCATCAATCGCGGCCTTGATCGTCCAGCGGCCTTCGCCGGAATCGGAGACTCTGCCGCCAAATTTCGAAAGCTGGGGATCCGCCGTCAAGGCAGACGCCGTGAGGTCGAGGAGCCATGAGGCGATGACGCTGCCCCGCCGCCATACCTCGGTGACGTCGGCAAGGTTGAACTCGTACTGGTAGTGGTCTGGATCGCGTAGCGGAGTAGTCTCTGCATCGATGTCATGGGTCTGCTTGCCCACGTTCGCGGACCGCAGGATCCCCAGGCCTTCGGCATATGCGGCCATGATCCCGTACTCGATGCCGTTGTGAACCATCTTGACGAAGTGACCGCCGCCGCTCTCGCCGCAGTGCAGGTATCCCTGTTCGGAGGTGCCCCCAAGCTTCTCGCGTCCGGCTGTGCGCGGAATGTCTCCAGCACCGGGAGCAATCGATTTGAAGATGGGGTCGAGATGTTCGACGGCAGCCTTGGGCCCGCCGATCATCATGCAGTAGCCGCGCCCCAGCCCCCAGACGCCGCCGCTGGTTCCGACGTCGAGGTACTGAATGCCCTTCAAGGCCAGCTCTTTGGCGCGCCGCATGTCGTCGATGTAATAGGAATTTCCACCATCGATGAGGATGTCGCCGGCCTCGAGAAGGGGCACGATTTCAGCGAGGGTCTTTTCCACTACGGCGGCGGGGATCATCAGCCAGATGGCCCGCGGCTTCTCCAGTTTGCCGACGAAATCCTCGAGTGAAGAGGTTGCAATTACGCCCTTCTCCTTAGCCAGCCCTTCCACCACCTTGGGCGACGTATCGAAGACGGGACATTCATGGCCTGCTGCGACGAGACGTCGCACTATGTTGGCGCCCATTCTTCCCAGACCTACCATTCCCAGTTGCATGCATTGCTCCTCTGTCTCGCATTACTTTGTCGGTCGTTTGACGCTGCGGCTACTTCTTTTGACGGTATCGGCGAATGAGGCTGCTTGTCGAAGTGTCGTGCGCTAGCGCTGGTTCGGCGGTGCTTTCGATTTCTCCAAGGATGTTTTGAGCCAATACCTTGCCTAGTTCCACGCCCCACTGATCAAACGAATCGATGCTCCAGATGGTGCCTTGGGTAAAGACAACATGTTCGTAGAGGGCGACGAGCTTGCCCAGAACTTCTGGTGTGAGGTGATCTGCCAGGATGGTGTTGGACGGACGATTGCCCTCGAAGACGCGATGGGGCACAAGCCAGTCTGGTGCACCGCCTGCCTTGACTTCTTCGGCGGTCTTGCCGAATGCCAGTGCTTCTGCCTGGGCGAAAACATTCGCCATGAGCATGTCGTGATGGCGCCCGAGAGGATTGAGCGACCTGTAAAAGGCGATGAAGTCGCAGGGGATGAGCCGGGTCCCCTGATGAATTAACTGATAGAAGGAATGCTGCCCATTGGTTCCGGGCTCGCCCCAGTAGATGGGGGCGGTCTGATAGTTGACCAGCGATCCATCGACCGTGACGTGCTTGCCGTTGCTCTCCATAGTTAGCTGCTGCAGGTAGGCGGGAAAGCGTTTGAGGTATTGCTCATAGGGCAGTACAGCGACGGTTTGCGCGTCGAAGAAGTCGGTATACCATACGCCAAGAATCGCCAGTAGTACCGGCAGGTTGCTGGCGAACGGCGCAGTGCGGAAGTGCTCGTCCATCTGGTGGAAACCACCGAGCATTGCGCGGAAATTATCGGGTCCGATGGCCAGCATGGTAGAGAGGCCGATGGCCGAATCCATCGAGTAGCGACCGCCGACCCAATCCCAGAACCCGAACATATTCGCGGTATCGATGCCGAACGCAGAAACCTCTTTCGCGTTTGTGGAGACGGCTACAAAATGCTGGGCGATCGCCTGCTGATGTTCCGACCCGAGTCCGGCGAGGAGCCAGACGCGCGCGGTGTGGGCGTTGGTCATCGTCTCCATGGTGGTGAAGGTCTTGGACGAGACGATGAACAGGGTTTCGGCTGCATCGAGGCCATGCACGGCTTCAGCAAAATCAGTACCGTCGACGTTGGAGACGAAGCGGAAGCTGAGGTCGCGCTGGCTGTAATGCCTGAGCGCCTCGTAGGCCATGACCGGGCCGAGGTCGGAGCCGCCAATGCCGATGTTTACAACGTTTCGTATAGGCTTGCCGGTGTAGCCTAGCCAGTCTCCGCTCCGGATGCGATCGGAGAAAGCGGCCATGCGGTCAAGCACGGCATGAACAGCGGGGACCACATCCTGGCCGTCGACATTGATCGATGTTCCCTTGGGAGCGCGCAAGGCTACGTGGAGGACGGCGCGATCCTCAGTGATGTTGATCTTCTGACCGCTGAACATGGCGTCGATGCGGGCGCGAAGGCCGGACTGCTCCGCCAGTTGCAAGAGAAGCTTTAGGGTCTGATCGGTAATGCGGTTCTTGGAGTAGTCGAGAAAAAGCCCGATGGCCTCGGCGGTAAAGCGTTCGGCGCGTTTCGGATCGTCGTCGAACATTTGCCGGAGCGGTACGTCGTGAATCTGCTGGTAATGCGATCCGAGAGCCTTCCACGCAGGGCGCTCGGTTAAAGGGTCAATCTTCACTGCCATCTTTATTACTCCTCCATCTTTCCAGTAGCGCTATTTTCGACGGTACCACTTGCGCGGCGGGAAGTATCCCGTGACCTCCCGCGTTCCTCAGTGTCTGCTCGCCATGGACCTGCCTGAGAAAAGCGAGCTTCCCGCGCCTTCGCGGGCGGTGTTTGGCGCATGTCAGGCGCGCTTTTGAAGAAGAGCGCTCTTCGATTGTATGACTGCCATCAATTCGGTCCAGGAGGTTACGAACGACTTTGCTCCTTCGTTCTGGAGCTGCGTGGCGAGGCCGTCTACATCCACGCCGGCCTTGGCGAACTGGGCGAGAATCTCCTCGGAGTCTCCGCCGTCGCCGGGCATGGCACCGTCGATCTCGCCATGATCAGCGAAGGCCTTCAGGGTGTTTTCGGGCATGGTGTTGATGGTGGAGGGTGCGGCCAGTGCTTTGACATAAAGGATGTCCGCAGCCTTGGGATCTTTGGTACCGGTGCTGGCCCATAGGAGCCGTTGCGGGTTGAATCCGGCGTCGGCGAGCTTTTGCCAGCGAGACGACGTGAGGAGATCGCGGTAGGCCTTGTAAATCGGCTTGGCGACGGCGATCCCCAGCTTGTTATTGAGCGCCTCGGGAACCTTCCCCGCCACTGCGACATCCCATCGGCTGACGAAGATGGAAGCAACCGACGCGACATGGGCAGAGAGGCCGGCCGCGACACGCCGCTCAACGCCCCTCAGGTATGCTTCGGCGGCGGCGATGTACTGCCCGCGAGAGAAGAGCAGGGTGACGTTGATGGAAACGCCTGCGAAGATGGCCTCCTCGATCGCGGGAATGCCTTCGGGGGTGCCAGGGATCTTGATGAATAGATTGGGACGAGCGGCGCGAGCATGCAGATCTTTGGCGGCGGCAAGTGTGGAGGCTGTGTCATAGGCGAGCAAGGGGGAAACTTCGAGGGACACCCAGCCATCGATACCCATGGTCTGGTCGTAGATCGAGCGGAACAGGTCGGCGGCACGACGCAGGTCTTCAAGCGCAAGCGAGAAAAACAGATCCTCTGCCGACTTGCCCTCGCTCAAACCCTGGCCGATGGTGGCATCGTAGGAGGAACTCTTGCCTACGGCATGGTCGAAGATCGTGGGATTTGAGGTGAGTCCGGTGACGGACAGCTCGTCGATATAGCGCTTGAGGGTGCCGCTATCCAGCAGGTCGCGGGTAATGTTATCCAGCCATAGGCTCTGGCCGAGGTCGTGAAGGGTCTGGGTCGCTCTCATGTTTTTCTCCTGTCGTGGAGGCCGCGAACGTGGCAGCCGGTAGCGTTACATAGAAAACGGAAATCCTTCCGGTTGTGGCAAACAGAAATTGACGGTACATTTTCATTCGATGGAGCGAAATCGGGATTGCTGTACGGCAGACTCTTATTTCACGGGAGGCTTTTTGATCAAGAAAACCCTCTTAGCTCCTCCGGGCCAAACCACAATTCCCATGACTCTGCTTTAGGATGACGGAAACCGCGCTCTCGCTGCATAGAAGTTTAGTTCGTCCTTATTCACCGGAGAGTAACAATGAAGGCCGATTGCGATCCAATCCGCACGGGGAATAGTACATCCGCGCTGAAACAATCCATTCTAGACAATCTTTACTATGTCCAGGGCCGGGTACCGGAACTGGCAAAGCCTATTGACTGGTACATGGCACTGGCCTTCACCGTCCGGGACCGGATGATGAATGACTGGGTGCAATCGTTTTCTCTCATGCGGAAGGAAGATGTCAAGCTTGTCGTATATCTCTCGGCCGAATATCTGATTGGCCCGCAGCTGGGGAACAACCTTCTCAGCCTTGGCATCCGTAAAGAAGTAGAGGAGGCGCTGAAGGAACTTGGTCTGGACCTGCACCACCTTTTGCGGCAGGAGCCTGAGCCGGGATTGGGCAATGGGGGCCTGGGAAGACTGGCGGCCTGTTACATGGATTCGCTGGCCACGCTCCAGATTCCGGCGATCGGCTATGGGATCCGGTACGAGTTCGGGCTATTCCGCCAGGAAATTCGCGATGGCTGGCAGGTGGAGACGACGGACAAGTGGCTGAGTTTCGGGAATCCATGGGAGATCGCCCGGCCTGAGACTGCCTACACGGTCTCGAGCGGCGGCCATACCGAGCGTTACCACGACGGGGACGGCATCCTGCGGATTCGGTGGGTTCCGGAACATAGTGTGAAAGGCGTTGGATACGATACGCCCATTGCCGGATATGGCGGAGGGATGGTGGACTTTTTGCGGCTGTGGAAGTCAGAAGCTATCGAGTCCTTCGATCTGCAGGCTTTCAATGTGGGCAACTACTATGAGGCAGTCGATAGCAAGGTCTCTTCGGAAACGATCAGCAAAGTTCTATACCCCAACGACGAGCCCGAGGTGGGCAAGCGGCTACGGCTGTCGCAGCAATTCTTCTTCACATCCTGTTCTCTGCAGGACATGATCAGGATTCAACTGCAACGCGGGAAGAGCCTTGACCACTTTCATGAGAATTTCGCGGTGCAATTGAATGACACGCATCCTTCGATCGCAGTAGCAGAACTGATGCGGCTGTTGGTCGATGTGCATCGCATGGACTGGGACAACTCGTGGGAGATTACCCAGAAGACTCTGGCGTACACCAACCATACCCTCTTGCCGGAGGCGCTGGAAAAATGGTCGCTGCCACTCTTCGGGAGCATCCTGCCGCGGCATCTGGAGATCATCTACGAGATTAATAGCCGCTTTCTGACAGAGGCGCGGCTGAAGTCTTCCACTGACAACGACCGCCTCGCCAGGCTTTCAATCATCGACGAGGAGGGCGACAAGTACGTGAGGATGGCGAACCTCGCGACCATTGGCAGCCACGCCGTCAACGGCGTAGCGGAACTGCACTCCGAGCTTGTGAAGACGACTATTCTTCGCGACTTCTATGAGCTCACTCCAAATAAATTTTTGAACGTTACGAATGGGGTGACGCCGCGCCGTTGGGTCGCCCTGAGCAACCCTGAACTGAGCGGATTGATTACCAGCAAGATTGGAGAAGGCTGGCTTACCCGTGGCGAAGAGTTGCGAAAGCTGGAGCCATTCGCGGAGGACGCATCTTTTCGTGGGCAGTGGGAGAAGGTAAAACAAACCCGGAAGCAGGAACTGGCCAAGTTGATCCAGCAGCGCACCACCATCGTCGTTGACCCCGCTTCCCTCTTTGACATGCAGGTGAAGCGTATCCACGAATACAAGCGGCAGTTGCTGAATATTCTGTACGTGATCAGCCTGTACAACCAGATCAAGAAAGACCCCACAGCAGAGACCACTCCGCGGACGGTGATCTTCGGGGGTAAGGCAGCTCCCGGGTACACGATGGCGAAGCTGATCATCAAGCTCATTAACTCTGTTGCCCAGGTGATCGATCATGACCCTGCGATGAGCGACCACCTGAAGGTTGTATTCTTCCCGAACTTCAACGTGACCAACGGGCAGATGATCTATCCTGCCGCCGATCTCTCCGAACAGATCTCGACTGCGGGCAAGGAGGCTTCGGGGACAGGCAACATGAAGTTCTCAATGAACGGAGCGCTGACCATCGGCACGCTGGACGGAGCCAACATCGAGATCCGCAACGAGGTGGGAGCGGAGAATTTCTTTCTGTTTGGCCTGACGGCGCAGCAGGTATCTGAGCACAAAGCTGGCGGCTACAATCCGCGGGACTATTACCAGGCCAATCCCGTGCTACGCGAGGTGATCGACCAGATTGCATCGGGAGTCTACTCGGGCGGCGATCAGGATTTGTTCCGGCCAATTGTGGATTCGCTGTTGAATCAGGATGAGTATCTGCTACTGGCGGATTTCGAATCGTACGCGGAGTGCCAGGATAAGGCTGCCGCTGCGTTTCGTAACCAGGAACAATGGACGCGGATGTCGATTTTGAATGCCGCCCGCATGGGTAAGTTCTCTTCCGACCGCTCCATACGGGAGTATTGCGCAAAGATATGGAATGCATCTCCAGTAGATGTGCGGG
The DNA here is from genome assembly GCA_025355385.1 of Acidobacteriaceae bacterium. Taxonomy (GTDB): domain Bacteria; phylum Acidobacteriota; class Terriglobia; order Terriglobales; family Acidobacteriaceae; genus JANXZS01. Next base: position 19,690 of record JANXZS010000196.1, read on the forward strand.
TCGCGGAGATCAAAACGGATGTGTCGAAGTAATTGCCGATAATCGAGCGGCGGGGTGGTTCTGACTCCGGTATTCCAGGCGCTTTCAATTACCATAGCCTTAACTACCTATGACACAACTTGCGTCTCTCTCGCCTCAAGTTCTCTTACACATTGCCCAGTCCCTGAACGTTCCGCTGCGTAGAATGGTGTCAGTCATCGAACTGTTGGATGAGGGGGGCACGGTGCCTTTCATTGCGCGATATCGCAAGGAGGCAACAGGCAATCTCGATGAGGTGCAGATCCGCGACATCGAAGAGAAGCTAGCGTACTTTCGTGATCTGGCGTCGAGGCGGGATACGATTCTTGCCTCAATCAATGAGCAGGGCAAGCTCACCGACGAGTTGAAGGCCCGCATTGAAGCCACTCTAGACAAGAGTGAATTGGAGGATCTCTATCTTCCGTACCGGCCGAAGCGCAGAACCAAAGCAACGATTGCACGGGAGAAGGGATTGGAGCCGCTTGCGCTGTATCTATGGCAGCAGCAGACCACGCCGCAGTCGTTAACAGATTTTGCGGCCACTTTTATAAGCGCAGAGAAGACCGTAACCAGCCGCGAGGAGGCGCTCGAGGGCGCTCGTCACATCGTAGTCGAGATGATCAGCGAGGACGCGAATCAACGCAAGGCCCTTCGGCAGATGATGTTTGCTGAAGGCGTGGTGGTGAGTCGAAAGACAACCGATGGCATCGATGAACAGGAAAAGTTCAAGATGTATTACGAATATCGCGAGCCGGTAAGGACGATTCCCTCGCACCGGATGCTGGCGATACGTCGCGGTGAGAGTGAGAAGGTGCTGTACTTCCTGATTGAGCTGGAAGCTGGCCGTGCCCCCGGGTTGCTGCGCTCGCACATCCTGCGGACACACGGCGACTGGACACCTCAACTGGAGCTGGCGATAGAAGACTCGTGGCAGCGGCTGCTGAACTCGTCGATCCAAGGCGAGATTCGGCTGGAGTTGAAAACGCGATCGGACACGGAAGCCATCCAGGTCTTCCGCGACAACCTGCATAATCTATTGCTCGCGCCGCCGGCTGGCCCCATCTCCGTGCTTGGCATCGATCCGGGGATTCGCACCGGGTGCAAGATCGCAGTGGTGGATGAAACGGGAAAATTTCTGGCTCACGACGTCCTCTACCTTCAGACCTCGCAAAGTGCTTTGGAAGCCGCAGCGCCAAAGCTGGAGGCGCTGTTGCGCAAGCACAATGTGCGCGCCATTGCGATCGGAAACGGCACGGCATCGCGCGAGACAGACGCGTTTGTCCGCGACTTTCTGCGTGATAAGAATCTCGATGGCATCTTCACGGTGACGGTGAGCGAATCGGGCGCCAGCGTTTACTCCGCGTCGGATGTGGCGCGGCAGGAATTTCCTGATCTGGATTTGACGGTGCGTGGGGCAATCTCAATCGCGCGACGATTGCAGGATCCACTGTCAGAGCTGGTCAAGGTCGATCCCAAATCGATTGGCGTGGGGCAGTATCAGCACGATGTGGACCAGCGCCATCTACAGCAATCGCTCGAAACGGTGATCGAGAGTTGCGTGAACCATGTTGGGGTCGATCTGAACACGTCCTCGTGGACGCTGCTGCGATACGTGTCCGGCGTGACGGAGCGCGTAGCGATGAACATTGTGAGCTTCCGCAACGAGCACGGTCGCTTTCGCTCGCGAACGCAGCTCCGGGAGGTTCCGGGGATTGGGCCCAAGACATTCGAGCAGGCAGCGGGATTTCTGCGGATTCGCGGCGGGGATAATCCGCTGGATATGACAGCCGTTCATCCGGAGTCGTATGCGGTGGTGGAGCAGATCGCAGAGACACTCCACGCGCCTCTGGAAGAGCTGATTCGAAATCCTAAGCTGATGGAAGGCGTGGACCGCAGCGCGCTGGCAGCGGGAACTTACACGGTCAACGACATTCTTGAGGAGTTGAAGAAGCCGGGGCGTGATCCGCGCGATTCGTTTGTTGCGCCCAGCTTCAACGACCAGGTGCGCGAATTCTCGGACGTGGAGGCGGGCATGGTGCTGGAAGGTGTTGTGACTAACGTGACCAAGTTTGGAGCGTTCGTCGATATCGGCGTACACCAGGACGGACTGGTGCACATCAGTGAGCTTTCAAACCGGTACATCAAAGATCCCTCAGAAGCAGTCAAGGCGGGGCAGATAGTAAAGGTCAAAGTTCTGAGCGCGGATGCGAAGACCAAGAGAATCGCAATGTCGATCAAGGCACTTGCTGAACCGCTGATCGGAGCCCACCCCTCAAGGACGAGACATGGTGCACCCCCGCAACCGCCAGCTGCCTCGAGAGCTACGCTGCAGTCTAGGCCGGAAGCCAGCCTTGACGATAAACTGGCGATGTTATCTTCCCGGTGGAAGAAGCACTGATTGGAACCCGTGTTCATGGGCGAGACATGGGGCACCCCGGCTCGCTAGGGTGTGCGAATCGAAAAGACGAGACACTAGAGCAGAAGGAGGGTCACTGTAAAGTGAGCCACAGACTCTGCAGGCATTTTCATCAAGAAAATGCCTACATCGCTGACGCTGGATACATCACACGATCCCTGCTTCTGCTCTAAAGAGCCTTGTGCAGGAACTTTCGCGCTGCCGGACCGGAGTAGTCCTTGACGACCTGGCCTGATCCGGTCAGTTTGTATTTGTAGGTCACTAGGCCATCAAGGCCCACGGGGCCGCGAGCGTGCAGCTTGCTGGTGCTGATACCTACTTCGGCGCCAAACCCGTAGCGATATCCGTCGGCAAAGCGCGTCGAGCAATTGTGAAAGACGTTGGCTGAATCCACTTCATTGAGGAAGCGCTGGGCTGTCGCGGCATCGGCTGTGACGATGGCGTCGGTGTGATGGGAGCCGTAGCGATCGATATGTTCGAGGGCAGCGTCGAGATTGTCGACAACGCGAATCGCCACGACGCGGTCAGAGTATTCGGTGTGCCACTCCTCCTCAGCAACCGAATCGAGTGCATAGGCGGGCAGCAGGCCATTAGTAAGCGGGCAGCCTCGAATCCGCACGCCAGCATCGGCGAGCGATGCAGCCAGGCGCGGGAGCAACGTTTCAGTCACGGCGGCGTGCACCAACAATGTCTCAGCGGCGTTGCACGCTGCCGGGTATTGCACCTTGCTGTCAAGAGCGATGGCGATCGCCATGTCGAGATTGGCAGCGGCATCAATGTACACATGACACACGCCGTCGGCGTGACCGAGTACGGGAATGAGCGTGTTCTTCTGAATGTGCTGTACCAGTGCATTGGATCCACGGGGGATGATGAGGTCGATGGTCTTATCGAGCGCGAGAAGCGTGGCAATCGCTTCCCTGCCGTAGACACCCATGACAGCGGCCGGGGGCAGATCTACTCCGAGCGCGGAGTGAATAGCGGTAAGCGTTGCCCGCATAGTGTGCTCAACTTCGCTGCCACCTTTCAAGATGACGGCATTGCCAGACTTGATGGCAAGGGTGGTGATCTGCGTAATCGCGTCGGGGCGCGATTCAAAGATGACCGCCAGCAGGCCCAGCGGACAAGAAACCTTCTCCAGAACAAGCCCTTCATCCAGCAGCGTGCGCGCGAGAATGTGTCCCACTGGATCAGGCAGTGCAGCCACGGCACGTACGCCTGCGATCATGCCGCGCAGCTTTTCCGGTGTTAGCACCAGACGCTGATACAGTGCCTGCGACATTTCGCCGCGCCGGGCAAGAACCTTTGCCAACGCTGCATCCTCTGCGTTGGCAGCGAGGATCTGAGCCGAATGCTCTTCCAACGCAACCTCTATCTGTTCGAGGATTTGATTTTTGTGGGCGGTGGAAAGCGTGGCGAGGGCGCGGCTGGCCTGCTTGGCAGCGAACGCCTGTTCGACGACTTCGGAGATCAAGTCCGGGGCCACTTTCGCGATCATCGCAGCCTCTGTGGAGCGAAGACGGTACCGATATTTTCTCCCGCACAAACACTCTCGAGAATTTGAGGAGTGCGCCCGTTGGCGATGACGGCGATGCGCCCAGCTTCGGTAACGATGCGGGCCGCTTCAATCTTCGTGGCCATGCCGCCTCGACCGCGGCCATTACCCTCTTTGGCATATTTGACAAGTTCGGGAGTGATCTCGTCCACCTCGGCAACCAACTCGGCGTCCGCATCATTCGGGTGGCTGGTGAACAGTCCCCCGACATCGGAAAGGAGGATGAGAAGATCCGCCTCAACCTTGGTCATCACGAGAGCGGAGAGCTTGTCGTTGTCGCCAAAAACGCGATGAGTGCTGCTCGCCTGGCCGGGGCGCTCGAGTTCTAGTGTAGAGACGGTGTCGTTCTCATTGACTATGGGAATGACGCCGAGCCTCAAGAGGGTGTCGAGGGTGGCGCGGAGATTCGAATAACGTATGGGGTCGAGGAAGTCGTCTTCAGTCAGCAGCACCTGCGCGGTAGTCATGTCGAAGTGACGGAATGCTTCTTCATAGAGCGCCATCAGGCGGCTCTGCCCCACGGCCGCGCAGGCCTGCTTGAGCGCGAGTTCTGCCGGCAAGGCTCGCAATCCCAGATGCCTCGCGCCGAGTCCGATGGCTCCGGAGGATACCAGCAGGACTTCCTTACCGTCACGGCGGATGTTGACCACCGATTCGATGATCCCGTAGAGCAGGCCCACGGCCACGGCGCCATCGTCACGCATGATTACATTGGTGCCGAGCTTGATGACAATGCGCTGTGCGCTGGCGACACGCTGCCGCGTGAGCATGCCGGAATCCCTCAGGGTCTCCATTCGAGCATTTCTCCTATCGCTGAGGGTGGGGGAAAATGATCATACCCGCCTCTCTACAGCGAGACATGGGGCACTCGCATTCCGTCGCGGCTGTCCTGTTCTACTGCTCGGCGCTGACAGTGGCGTGCGCTTCCTTATGTTGAGGCACGCGGCTGAGATATTGGTGGACCGCGGCTGCGGCCTTGCGTCCTTCAGAGATTGCCCACACCACCAGCGACTGTCCTCTTCGCATATCTCCCGCGGCGAAGACGCCCTCCACGGACGACATGTAATTTTCGTCGGTGGCAATATTTCCGCGAGCGTCGAGCACAAGGCCAAGCTGCTCGATCATGCCGGTGCTGACGGGTCCGAGAAAGCCCATCGCTAACAGTACGAGGTCAGCATCCATGACGTATTCGCTGCCGGGCTGCGGCTCAAACTTTGGTGGAGGCCCTACGCGCATGGCATGAAGCTGCCTGACGTTGCCGTGCTGGTCGCCAGTGAACTTAAGCGTGGACACACTCCAGTTGCGGGTGCCTCCCTCCTCATGCGCGCTCTCGATACGAAGCTGCATGGGCCAGAGGGGCCACGGTGTGAGGGGCGAGCGCTCATTGGGCGGAGTGGGCATGATCTCGAACTGCTCGACCGACTTGGCTTTCTGACGGTGACTGGTGCCCAGGCAATCGGCGCCGGTGTCTCCCCCGCCGATAATGATGACGCGCTTGCCGGTGGCAAGAATCTGGCCATCGATGGAATCGCCTTCGCAAACATGATTCTGCTGCGGCAAGAATTCCATGGCGTAGTGGATGCCTTTGAGCTCGCGGCCGGGAAGGTTGAGGTCACGCGGCTTTTCGGCGCCGCCGGCGAGCAACACCACCTCGAAGTCGCGGCGCAGATCTTCGATGGCTACGTTGACTCCAACGTGGGCGCCGGTGACGAACTTAACGCCCTCGGCCATCATCTGTTCGAGGCGGCGATCGATGACGTGCTTTTCAAGTTTGAAGTTGGGGATGCCGTAGCGGAGGAGTCCACCGATGCGGTCTGCCTTTTCGTAGACGGTGACGGAGTGGCCGGCGCGGCACAACTGTTGCGCGGCAGCCAGGCCAGCGGGGCCGGAACCAACGATGGCGACGCGCTTGCCGGTCTTGAACTCGGCCGGTTCAGGATGAATGTAACCCTCGTCAAAGCCCCGCTCAACGATGCTCTTCTCAATGAGCTTTATGGCAACCGGGGGCTTGTTGATGCCCAGAACGCAGGCGGCCTCGCATGGGGCGGGACAGATTCTTCCCGTGAACTCAGGGAAGTTATTTGTCGCGTGCAAGCGGCGCACGGCTTGCTTCCAGCGACCTTGATAGACGAGATCGTTCCAGTCCGGAATGATGTTGTTGACCGGACATCCGGTCTGGCAGAAGGGAACGCCGCAATCCATACAGCGCGCGCCCTGCTCCCGCTGCTTGTCTTCGGTGAAGTCCTGGTAAATTTCGAACCAGTCGTTGACGCGTTCTACGACTGGACGCCGCGCGGGTAGCTCGCGGGAAAACTCCATGAATCCGGTAACCTTACCCATGCTGCACCTGCCCAACCGCTGCTAGAGATCGAACAGGAACATCCTTAACGGCTGCAGCGGTCACGCGATCAACTCCAAGGACGCGCTTGAATTCGTGGGGGAAGATCTTGATGAAGCGCGGCAATGTTTCCTCCCAGTTTTCGAGGAGCCAGGCGGCGCGAGGGCTTCCCGTCAGATCCCGATGCCGGGTGATGAGGGTCTTCATCATGATTATGTCAGCGGGATCGATTAACGGTTCCAGATCGACCGAGGCCATGTTGCAGCGCTTGGCCTGGAAGTCGCCAGACTCGTCAAAGACGTAAGCGATGCCTCCGCTCATGCCTGCGGCGAAGTTGCGTCCCGTAGAACCAAGCACTGCGACGAGGCCGTTGGTCATGTATTCGCAGCAGTGATCGCCGACGCCTTCAACGACGGCGGTCGCGCCGGAATTTCGGACGGCAAAGCGTTCGCCCGCGACGCCATTGAGAAAGACCTCGCCGCTGGTGGCGCCGTAGAGCGCAACGTTGCCGATGAGGATGCTCTCTTCCGGCAGGAAGCCGGAATTGCGAGGCGGATAGATGGCGATGCGTCCGCCGGAGAGTCCCTTACCGACATAGTCGTTGGCTTCGCCTTCGAGGCTGAGGGTAACTCCGTTGGGGAGGAATGCTCCAAAGCTCTGCCCCGCCGATCCATTGAGATGGTAGCGAATTGTTCCGTCAGGCAGCCCCGCGGCGCCATAGCGTCGCGCAATTTCGCCGCCGAGCATGGTACCGACGGCGCGGTGCACGTTGCGAATGGCGAAGGTGGCCTGCACCGGTTTCTGTTTCTCGAGCGCGGGTTTGGCTACCTGGATGAGCTGGTGATCGAGCGCCTGTTCGAGCCCATGATCCTGTGCGTGGATGCAGCGACGGGCCACGCGGCTGGGCAGCGGAGGATTGTAGAGAATGGTGGAGAGGTCGATTCCGCGCGCCTTCCAGTGATCAGTCGCCAGCCTTGACTCCAGCATGTCGACGCGGCCGACCATCTCATCCACTGTGCGGAAGCCGAGCAAAGCCATGTGTTCGCGCACCTGCTCGGCAAGGAAGAAGAAAAAGTTGATGACGTGCTCCGGCTCTCCCTTGAACTGCTTGCGCAATTCTGGATCCTGGGTGGCGATGCCGACCGGGCAGGTGTTGAGGTGGCACTTGCGAATCATGATGCAACCCATGCTGATAAGCGGCATGGTGGCGAAGCCGAACTCCTCGGCGCCGAGCAGCGCTGCGATGACGACATCGCGGCCCGTCTGCAGTTTTCCATCGGTCTGCACTCTGATGCGACTGCGAAGGTCGTTGAGCAGCAGAACTTGTTGTGCCTCGGCGAGACCGAGCTCCCAGGGCAAGCCCGCGTGGCGGATAGAACTCATGGGCGAGGCGCCGGTGCCGCCAGTATCTCCGCTTATAAGCACGACGTCCGCATGTGCCTTGGCGACGCCCGCAGCCACCGTGCCGACACCGACCTCCGCCACGAGTTTCACGCTGATGCGCGCGTTTTCGTTGGCGTTCTTCAGATCGTGTATCAGCTCGGCCAGGTCTTCGATCGAATAAATATCATGGTGCG
>JANXZS010000244.1 GCA_025355385.1 Acidobacteriaceae bacterium
AGATCGTAAAGAAGATGCTGGCGTTGGTCGGCACCTTGCCTGTCTTCCTGATCTCGCCCGGCTTGATGCGGACGCGGGCATCTTCGGCGAATTGCCCGAAGGCGTTATAAGCCTGATTGGCCAGGATGTTTCGGTCGGCGAGGAACAAGATGCGGGGCCGGCGCGTGGGCTGGCGAGACAGATTCCACTGAGAATGGAAGAGCTTCCACGCAACCTGGAAAGCGATGGCGGTCTTGCCCGTGCCGGTGGCACGGGTTAGGAGAATGCGTTGGCGATCCTGCGCGACGGAGTTGAGCACAGCCTGGATCGCGTTCGACTGGAGTAGCGGACCTCCCATGAGCCGGAGCGATCTTCATAAGGAACCGCGGCGAAGCGGTCGCGCCAGGCATTGTCCTCGCTGAAGGTCAGATTCCACAGTTCTTCCGGAGTGGGATAGTTGGACGCCGTACCTTCCGTGACTTCCTTCAGATCCATGCGGTAGATGTCATGGCCATTCGTCGCAAACGCAAAGCGTATACACAGACGCGCCGCGTAATCCTTAGCTTGCGCCACGCCCTCCGCAGCCGCAAGTGATTCCTGTTTAGCTTCGACGATGGCAAGCGGAGTGTTCCGGTATACCAGAACGTAGTCTGCCTTCAGGGGTTTCGCCCGGCGGCCGGCACCTTCGAGCCGTCCCTTGGTGAAGTAGAACTCACGCTGAATGCGAGAGCCCGCGACGACACCCCAACCCGCAGCGGCAAGCGCAGGGTCGATCAACTCAGCTCGGATCTCGGACTCGTTGCGCATAGGATCGGCTTAGAGACTACCGGAAAATGCTCGATGGAGAAGAGATTGTTTTAGCGCGTCGAGAGCGCGGAGCTTTCGCTCGTAGAGTTCTTCTAATCTTTCCGTCTCTGCATAATGCTTGGCGAGCTTTCTCGCCAAGGCTAATTGTTCCTTTTGCGATTTCGGAAAGACGGCAACTACTTGACCGATTTTAGTCGGGGATGTGTGTCTAACTTTTGTTCCTGAAGCGCTTGCATGAATAGCGCCCCGAACTGCACGGGTGTTGAAGAAATGAAAGAAAAAGCTATTTTCCCAATGGATGCTAGGCTTCGCCATAACCAGTCCAAGCCGCTGATTGTGCAAAAACCTACCTGATTCTGGGACAAGCATTGAGCTGCCGAGTAGACCTGCTGCTTGCTCGGTCATTGCCACCAAGAGATCGTTTTTTGAAAGCACAAAGCCGTCCGGTATAGGCCCCTTATAGAACTTCTGCTTTTCACTGCGATCTCGATAGCCTCCACGCTCGAAGAAGTTACCTGGCGTTAGCAGAACATCGTTTCCTTCAGAAGTGAAAAACTCACCTTGAAATGCGAATCCATGCTTGATCTCACATATTTCCGACAGTTGAGTCTTCTCCCATCCAACTTTTTGGGAAAAGATCCCTTCACGGTGTGCTTCAAATGCTGCATACACCCTGCTCAAGGCCATCTCAGCATTGGCTTGAGCCGTGGCAATTCCCCTAAAGGCTTCGTCGAGGATGGCGACAGTCCGCTCCTGCTCCTTCAACGGCGGAATAGGCATTTCGACATCAAGTATTTGACGTGATGAGATGTGTTTTACCGTCGTGTAAGAAGTAGCGTCTTCGATCTCCTTGAGGTAACGATTGATACCGAGAAACAAGAAACGCGGATATGTCTCTTTCGAAAATCTATACAGCTTACAAACTCGCTGGTTAAGTAGGGCATCTCGGCCCTTCCATTCGTAGCAAGCAAACTCACCGTCCATCCCTATCAGGAAATCTCCGGACCGTACTACGTATCGTTGGTCATACTCACCTGAAAATTTGGTTTCGGTTGTGTATCCATTTCGGAGGTCACGAATCCTTATGAGAGGTAGGCCTTGTTCACCAAACTTCTTCGAGTCAAAGGCATAGCCATTCTGTATGTCCAGTAGTGAACCCAGGCGGCGTATCAGCGTTCCATCTCTCACAGCATGCCTCGGATCCCGTCGAGAATTTCAGCGCTTTCAAGGTCGAGGGCAGCAATCTCATCAAGAATTTCCAACGGCAACCTGTGAGCTATCTTTTCGTTGCCATTAAGGTTCCTCACCGAAAGGTCAAAAGTCTTTTGGTCGACATCCTCAATCTTGACGGACCACGCTTGCGGGGAGTTGGCAAAAGTTTTCTGGCACTTTGTAAAGTCGGCGAGGTCGGTATCGTTCAGCGGATTCGTCTTGCCGAGGTTGCGGCCGAGATTCAGTTGATAGAACCAGACCTTGTGCGTCGGCGAGCCTTTCGTGAAGAAGAGCACTACGGTCTTGACTCCCGCACCCTGAAAGGTGCCGCTCGGGCAATCGAGTATCGTATGCAGATTGCAGTCTGCGAGCAGCTTCTTTCGCAGCGATACGCTGGCATTGTCCATGTTTGAGAGAAATGTATTCTTAATCACGACACCGGCGCGCCCACCTGCCTTGAGCTTGCGAATGAAGTGCTGGAGAAACAGAAAAGCAGTCTCGGACGTCTTAATCGGAAAGTTTTCCTGGACCTCGGAACGTTCCTTGCCGCCAAAGGGCGGATTGGCGAGGACAACATCAACCCGCTTCGACTCGTCGATGTCGTTGAGGTTGGTTTCCAATGTGTTGACGTGAAGCAGATTCGGAGCATCGATCCCGTGCAGAATCATGTTCATCAGCCCGATGATGTACGGCAGCGGACGCTTCTCCTGGCCATAAAAGGTATCAGCCTGGAGACGGCGCGCCTGTGAAGTCGTGATCTTCCCCTGCGACATGCGGGCGAAGGCCTCGCACAAGAAGCCGGCGGACCCGAGTGCACCGTCGTAGATGGTCTCGCCGATCTTCGGCTGCACTACCTCCAACATGGCGCGGATCAGCGGGCGCGGCGTGTAGTACTCGCCGCCGTTGCGCCCAGCGTTGCCCATCTTCTGGATCTTGCCCTCGTAGAGGCTGGATAGTTCGTGCTTCTCCTTCTGGGTGTTGAAGCTGAGGGTGTCCACTAGGTCGAGACATTCGCGCAGGTTGTAGCCCGACTGGAACTTGTTCTTGATCTCGCCGAAGATCTCGCCAATCTTGTACTCAATAGTTCGAGGGCCAGTGGCGCGCGCCTTGAAGTCCTTCAGGTATGAAACAGCTTCCGATCGACGAACTCGCAGAGATCACCGCCGATGAGCGCCAGGTTGTGGTCGAGCTCACCCTTCGCAGTCCGTGGGACGGCCCAGGCATTCCAGCGAAATTTCTTCTCAAGCAGGTAGCTGTATGTGTGGCCGTCGAGTTCGGCCTGCTGCGCCCGCTCATGCTCCAGCGCGTCCAAATACTTCAGAAACAAAATCCATGAAGTCTGCTCGACATAGTCGAGCTCAGATGACATCTCCCGACGAAGGATGTCGTCGATGTTGCGGAAAGCCTGTTCAAACATTCTTCAACCTTACGTCACCAGGTATGGCCTAGACCAGATGGCATCGATGAGTACAATGGTAAGTGACGCTGCGGGTCGGTTCTCTGGCAGCGCTCCCGACAAACTCCACGCGAGACAAAAGTCGAAATCGCACCAGTGCGCCGACTTTTCGGACGGGATACGGGACGCTCCTATACTAACCACCTGCATATGCGCAGCTCTCTTGATTTCCCGCAACCTCCCACGTTTTACAAGCACCATTCTCCCGAACTGCTCAACGACGGTGTAGACGGGTGTGGGCAATACAGCAAGTCCCGGGACACCTACCTCCGCTATGCGATTCAGGCTCTCTCCGAGCGAGACCAGATCCTTCCGGAGCAGGATCGCCTCACCCTGATCGTCGACGCGGCCCTATCCGCTCAAGCCCTGCTCTTCGCTGCGTCCATGCACGAACCAGACCCAATAGAACTTCACCAATTCTTCGAGCTTTTTGTCCTGAGTTGCGTTATTCCGTCAGAGAAACGGAGTACACCATGAGCATGCCGACGACGCGGCTAACGATCACGGCGGCCGAGTACAGACTGCTGAAGTCTGGGCTCGATCTGGTAGCGAATCGCCTCGCTGACGCGAATCTCGGAAACTACCCATATCGAATCGCCTGGGAGGTTTCTGGCATCTACAAAGAGCAGGAAAGTGACGCTGAGATGTCGGCCCGCTTCATTCGCGTGCGCAGAAAACTCTGGGAACTGACTCAATCACGAAAAATCTATGTCGATGCATGCGAACTCGCGGCCTTGGCTGTCGCGGTGAGGCTGTGTCGTTCTCGGAAGCTCATTGAAGTCACTGACGATGTATCCACCGAGATCAAGCTGCTTCTGTTGAAAATCGAACTTTACCG
>JANXZS010000253.1 GCA_025355385.1 Acidobacteriaceae bacterium
CTCAGAAGCGAGACATGGGGCACCCACTAAAGTTTTTCGCCGGTGCGTAGGTCGAGGGCGAATTCGACTTCGCGGTCGGTGATCAGTTCCCATCCGGTGCCGCGCAGGGTGTCGCCGGAGATTTCCTTGATCTCAAAACCCTCCCATGAGAGGCGGGGGGATTGCCAGGCGCGGCCTTGCGGACCGTACGCGATGAGAGAGTGGTGTCCGCCGAAGAGCAGAAGGTTGTGTGCGGGCAGCGCACGGACAAGTAGCACAGGGCGAAAGTCCACTTGTTCGAATGCGCCGGGGTCAAGGGTGTTGATGAGGTAGGCGTAGCCTCCGGAGACGGCACAAATCTTATCCGGGTCGGGACTGGTCCAAATGCCAGTGGGGACGGAGTTGTCCGCGAAACCGAGGGCGCAGGTGGCGAGGAAGGCGCTGCCCCGCGCGGGATGAATGAGCAACGCGAGCGCTCCCCGCTCCACCTCCTCGGCGTCGTGGGGATAGACGAAGGAGCGCGCAGGCGCGATGAGCGGCCGGGATAGAAGCACATCCACCTGCCAGGAACGAGCGAAGCTTTCGTCAAAGACAGCCATATCAGACCTCGGCGACAGAGCTGGAGTCAAAGCTGCTCTGAAAGCGATTGACGCGCTGGAGAATGGAGAAGATGGGCGTGGGCAGAGGCAGGCGGCTTCCCTCCTCTATGAGGGGGATGAGCTTGTCGAACTCCGGCCCGGAATGTGCTCCGGTAAGTGCGATGCGGACGGGATGAAAGAGGTCCTTGCCTTTGATGCCTGTCTCCGCTTTTATTTCGTTCATCCAGAGTTTGAACTGCTCGGGGGTGACGGTGGCAGCGGCACGCACGCGCAGGGCAAAGGCTTGTAGGACCCTTCGGGCACTGTCGGTGTTGAGCAGGGCGGCATTCTCCGGGTCGGCCTGCGCAGTGGTGGTATCGCGTGCGAAGACAAAGCTGGTCTTCTCCGGCAATTGCTGCAGCGTATCCACCGAAGGCAGGACAAGGGCGACGAGGTTTCCGAACCACTGCAGGAGTGCATCGCTGGCATTCGATCGCGGTGGCAAGAGATTCTTCGCTGCGAAATAAGGCCACGCGAGGTCGAGGATGCGTTCCGGCGTGGCCAGCTTGAGGTAGTGGCGGTTGAGCCAATGCAGCTTGTCGAAGTCGAAGATGGCGGGCGATGAGGTGACGCGCTCCAGCTTGAATTCGCGGGTCAACTCGTCGAGGGTGAAGGTCTCAGTCTTGCCATCCTCCGCGCCCCAGCCGAGCAGCGCGAGGTAGTTGGTGAGCGCTTCGGGGAGGATGCCCATCTCGCGAAAACTGGAGATCGAGGTTGCGCCGTGGCGCTTGGAGAGACGCTCGCGGTCGGATCCGAGGATGGTGGAGAGGTGCGCGAACTGGGGCACGCTCCAGCCGAAGGCCTGATAGATGGCGACCTGCTTCGGCGTATTGGAGATGTGGTCGTCGCCGCGAATGACGTGGGTAATCTTCATCAAAGCGTCGTCGACGGTCACCACGTAGTTGTAGACGGGCACGCCGGAAGAGCGGACGAGGATGGGATCGCTGATGGTGTCGCTGGCGAACTCCACCTCTCCGCGAACCATGTCGTGGAAGCGCAGGGGTGCGTCGGGGATGCGCAGGCGGATGGCGGAGGGCTCGCCCGCGGCTGCGCGCCGCTGGCTGGTCTCGGCGTCGATGGCGCGGCACTTGCCGGAATAGATCTGCGGCTTGTGCTCCCGAATGGCTTGGGCACGCTCGGCATCGAGTTCCGCCGTAGTGCAAAAGCAGCGGTAAGCTTTGCCGTCATCCAGCAGGCGCTCGGTGTGCTGGCTGTAGATGTCGAGGCGCTCCGATTGCCGGTAGGGGCCGTGCGGGCCACCGACTTCGGGACCCTCGGTCCAGTTGAGCCCGAGCCATCGCAGATCCTCCATCAACTGGTCTTCGTAGCGAATCTCGCTGCGCTCGACGTCGGTGTCTTCAATGCGCAGCAGGAAATCTCCTCCATGATGATGGGCGAAGAGCCAGTTGTAGAGGGCAGTACGGGCGTTGCCGACGTGGAGTTGTCCGGTAGGGGATGGGGCGAAACGGACGCGCGGTTTCTGATTAGACATGGCTAATTGATGGTAACAAGTGGCGGTACTTTCTGTGTTGTAACCCACCCCTCGAGAGCGAGACGCGGGGCACCCACACATGCGCCCTGCCGCACTATCTAGCGGGGACGAAAGTGCTGCCAGCCGCCGGGGTCGAGGGGCTTGCGGTGGCTGCCGGATCGCAGGGTGAGAATGGGGCGGCCGGCGCGGCGAGGGAGCATGCGGCCGATGGGGTGGAGGGGGACGCCGCCGATCTTCGGGGGCATGCGGGTCGCTGGAGCGGCAGTGAAGAGGAGTTCGTAATCCTCACCACCATGGAGGGCGAGGGTGAGAGCGGAAGGGGTCAAGGCGGCCTTTTCTGCCAGGACTGCCATGACATGGATGGGAATGGAGTGGGCGTCGATTTCGGCGGTGAGGGCGGACGCTTCGCAGAGATGGGCGAGGTCGGTGGAGAGTCCATCGCTGATGTCGATGGCGGCGGTTGCCAGCCCGTCGGCGCGGAGTTTAATGCCGGTTGCCAGGCGCGGCTGGGGGTAGAGGTGAGGGTGCGGCTGGGTGGGGAGGGAGTTGCAATAGCGCTGGGGAGAGCGTTCGAGGGCGAGTAGTTCGGCGGCGGATCCGCCGAGACTGCCGGTGACGTAGAGGATGTCTCCAGGGCGTGCGGTGGAACGTAACAGCGCGCGGCCACGGGGTACGGATCCCAGCAGCAGGATGTCGGCGGTAACCAGGGAGAGGCTCCCTGTCACGCGCGGGGATTGGGCCAGATCGCCTCCGGCGAGGGGGACGTCGAACGACTCCGCCAGGCGGAAGAATCCGTCCAGGAAGCGATCCATCCAACTTCGGGCGCTGGTGGGGGTGCCGCGTTTCTTACGGGTGAGTTCAGGAGGTATGGCGAGGGAGAGAAAGGCTGCCATGGGGCGGGCGCCCATCGCCGCCAGGTCGCTGAGGCCGCGGGCGAGGCAGCGATGTCCGACGGCCTCAGCGGGGTGCCAGTCGCGGCGGAAATGGACCAATTCAAGGGAGAGATCAGTGGTGATGACGATCTCGTCGCTGGCGCGGGGGCGCAGAATGGCGCAATCGTCGCCAATGCCAAGGCGAAGGGGACCCCGAGCTTTACCCGTCGCAGCACGCTGGCGGATGGCCTCGATCAAGGCTAGTTCGCTGGGATCGGCGGCAACGGCTGGACGGGCGGTGTTGGGGGGGAAACTTCCGGTATTGCCGGGGCGTCTCATCTGGTAGTCGCCAGCATATCGCGACGACAGAATTTTGGGGCTGGACTGCACTGTTTCTTGTGCAACTGGAGAAAGAAATATCCCTCAAAAGAGGGAGCTAAACTGTTTGATTAAAACGTTGAAAAGTTTGACTCACGGCGGGAGGGTCTGCTACGTTCATGAAGGTTTGAGTCGGGTAGAAGCTGGTGATTGTCTCCAGCATTTTGCCTTTGGTGGTGTTGAGCTTTTCGCGTGAAACCTCCGCGTCCGATACCGCAGGACATTTTTGTAGGGCCCGGTTCTTCAAGAGAGATAACTTATTGCGTAATCGTTTCTACATAATTTTTGTTTCCCGCGAGGACGACGGACGCTTGAGGAAGATTCCGGTGCCGCTGCACTACGCTTACATTTTTGTAGCGGCGGCGGTGGTCGGAGCCTTCAGCATTGCGGGCATGGCTGGCTCCTACTCCCGTATGTTGCTGAAGACTGCCAGCTTCAACCAGATCCGTTCCGAGCGTGAATCTATCCGCAGGAATTATCTGCATATGGAGCAGGCGGCGCACGAGAAGGACATTCAGGCAGCGTCCCTGGGCACGCTGGCGAGCGAAATAACCGCGCTGTATGGCCTGCGCCAGAACAAGCTGACGGCGAAGGCTACTGCCAAAGAACTCACGGCTGCGGCTGCTCCAGTGTCGGATGATTTCAACCAGCAACAGTACGACCACTCGATTGACCAGTTCTATGCACTGCGCGCCTCGGCGATGTCTGGCCTTGTTTCGCGAGCGCTCGAGAGTGGGCTAAACCTTACCACCACGACGACAGACTGGATGCAGTTGGCGGACAGTCCTTCGCTGTGGCCGGTTCAGGGTACGGTAACCAGCGCTTTTGGGCAGCGTGAGGATCCCTTCAACGGAGAAGGCGCCTTCCATGCGGGTATCGACATTTCCTCGTCGTTTGGACAGAGTGTCCGGGCGGCGGCTGACGGCATTATTGAAGTAGCTTCGCTGGCGAATGGGTATGGCCGCGAGGTGGTGATCGATCACGGTCATGGAGTGCGGACGCTTTACGGTCATCTCTCCGGCTTTACAGTGATCGCAGGGCAGCAGATCAAGCGCGGTCAGGTGATTGGTTATGTCGGACTGTCAGGACGCAGTACGGGGCCGCATCTCCACTACGAAGTCAGACTGCACAACACTCCTGTGAACCCGCACAAATATTTGCGCACAACAATGGAACAGATTGCCGTCGGTCACAGCGACCCGCTTCCCGGCGGATTGAACTAAGCCTCTTCATCTCCCTTTGCGAGTGGGTTTCTGCGTCCGGTCGATCTGGTTCCGGGGCCGCCTTGAGTAAATCTCCTAAAATAATTCCAATTAGATGTGGCAGCTTGTGACGCCGCGCTTGGCCAGATACTTCTGGTGATACTCCTCCGCGCGCCAGAAGGTTTGCGCGGGGACGACCTGGGTGACGACGGGGTCGGCAAAGAGGTTCGCGGCGGTCAGGTCGGCAATCTTTGCCCTGGCTGCTGCTTCCTGCGCCGGCGAGTGGAAGAAGACGGCGCTGCGATATTGCGTTCCCCAGTCCGGGCCCTGGCGGTTGAGTTGGGTTGAATCGTGTAGAGAAAAGAAGGTGTCGAGCAGCGTCCCAAAACTCACCTTGGAGGGATCGAAGGTGACCTCGACCACTTCGGCGTGGCCGGTTTGATCGGTGCAGACATCCTTGTAAGCGGGATTTTCTAGCTCGCCGCCCTCATATCCAACGGTCGTCTCGATGACGCCTGGGATGCGACCGAAAGTGGCCTCCACTCCCCAAAAACACCCTGCACCAAATGTTGCTTTTTCCATGATCGTCTCCATTCTCTAACGTAGTGCTTATGACACGTCTTTAATCCCGAGACATAAAGCACCCGCTGAACCCACGTCTCAAACGCGAGACATGGGGCACCGTTGGAGCCCGCTGAGCCCACGTCTCAGAAGCGAGACATGGGGCACCCATTGAAATCGACCTGAGCCGGGTTAACGCTTGTGTGAAGAAGCGTTTTTGCGGGCGGCGGGGCGCGTTCCTGTTCGATTAGATGCAGCCAGGAGCTTTGGGATTTTAATAGGGGCCGCACGTTTGCCGCGCATGCCAACAGAGGCGCGCTGCAGCGAAAGCACCTCGTCCTGGCTGAGTTCGCGGATTTCGCCCGGAGGGAGATCCAGTACCAGAGGTCCATAGCCGACGCGGCGAATTTTTTCAACGAAGTGGCCAATTTCTTCAAACAGCTTGCGCAACTGGCGATTGCGGCCCTCGGTCAGAATGACTTCGTACCAGGGGTTATCGGCGTCGCGAACGAGGCGGACGGAGGCGGGCTGGGTGAGAACGCGGCCTTCGCGCGACTCCTTCTTACCGCGATCGATCATGATGCCGCCTCGGAGCTGGTTGAGCGCGCTCTCACTAGGCTTGCCGCTGACTTTGACCAGGTAGGTCTTCTCCACTTTGGAGGAGGCCTTGGTCAGCCGGTTGGCGAGATCGCCGTCATTGGTTACCAGGAGCAGGCCTTCGCTCTGGTAGTCGAGGCGTCCGACGGGGTAGACGCGCGCGCCTGCCCGCTCGAAAAACTTCATGATCGTGGGCCGGTTTTCCGGGTCGGAGACTGTGGTGACGTATCCCTTGGGCTTGTTGAGCATGTAGTAGCGATGTTTCTCCGAGCCCTTGAGAAGCTTGCCGTCGACGCGGATATGGTCGCGGTCGGGGTCGGCCTTGGTGCCGAGTTCGGTGACGATCTGACCGTTGATGCGGACGCGGCCGCTTACGATGAGCTCTTCCGACTTGCGGCGGGAGGCGATGCCAGCCGCGGCCATGATCTTCTGCAGGCGCTCTTCGCGCCGGGGTGGCTGCTGGTCGTTCTGTTCCGGTATGGTTTCCATCAATCCTCTTCTTTCGCCGGGCCTGTTACCGGATGGGCAGCCTCGGATTGCTGCTCGGAGCCTGCTTGCTTTGGGACTGTATCCAACGTCTGTGGGCGTTCGCAGTGCCTGGAGGCCCTGTGACAACTCCCTCCGGGGGCTGGTTCTGCTGGATATCGGGCTCGTAGGGCGTCGCGGATTCGCTCGGGGTTTCGCTCGGGGTTTCGACACTCAGTAGTTCGCCGTTTGTCGGGGCCGCGTCGGCGAAGGGTAGTTCCTCGTCGTCTTCCCCTAGGAATGAAGTGGCGGGGGTGGATGGCTCTTCTGCGAGTTCGGAGTCGATTAGTTCTCCAGCCATCTTTTCAAACTCCTCGATGCTGGGCAGTTCGTTGACGTCTTTGAGGCCGAAGCGCAGCAGGAACTCCCTGGTGGTTTTGTAGAGGATGGGTCGCCCGACGACCTGCTTGCGGCCGGCAGTGGTGATGAGCTTACGGGTTATAAGGCTGCCGAGGACGCCGGAGGTATCGACACCGCGTATTTCGCTGACTTCGGGCGCGGTGACGGGCTGCTTGTAAGCGATGACGGCGAGCGTTTCGAGGGCCTGCAGGGAGAGCTTCAGGGGGGGCTTGAGGCTTTTAATGAAGGTGCGGACGCTGTCGTGATACTCCGGCTTGGTGCCGATGCGGTAGCCGCCTGCGATTTCGCGAATCTCGATGCCACGATCGCTTCCGGCGTATTCCTCGATGAGCTGGTCGAGCAATTGGCGCAGGGTGTCACGGACTTCGCGGTCGCGTTGCCGGGAAAGGCGCTTTTCTTCTACTTCGGGGGATGCGACGGCTGCTTCGGATTGGGCTGGGGCTTCGTTGGGCGGGTTGTTGGGCGGATGAAGGGACGCTGTTTCTTCGTCATTGGGCGGACTCTTCTCATCGACGTCAGCGACTTCGGGAGCAGCGGGAGCGGTGGCTAAGTCGAGCTCTGCGGGGAGGGGAACCTGCTCGGCGGCGGGTGCAGCATTCTCCGGGGACGGTTCTGCCGGTGTCTGATGATCGCGCTTCCATTCGAGCGTTTCTTCGGCAAACAAGGCTGCGAGCTGGGCTAGTGTGACTGGCTCTTCGGCGGCGTAGACAACTGCTTCAATCTTGGCTTTTAGGCTCATGGGTAGTGGTTGACGCCGGGAAAAGCAAGGGCTGCATCCGCGTCTCTTTGATAGTACCGAAGCGCAGGGTTTTGCGTCAGCCAAAGCTCGACTGGAAAACAGGGGAACGGGGAAAAAGGGAACGGACTTATACGAAGCGGTGGAAGAGCCAGAAGAGGCAGCCGGCGAGCAGGGCAGCGGCGGGCAGGGTGCAGATCCAGGCGAGGGCGATGTTGCGGATGGTGGACCACTGCAGTCCGCTGTTGTTGGCGAACATCGTTCCCGCGACGCCGGAAGCGAGGACATGGGTGGTGGAAACGGGGAGGCCGAAGCGGTCGGCCATCATGATGGTGCCCATGGCGATGAGTTCCGCGGATGCACCCTGGGCGTAAGTGAGGTGCTTATTGCCGATTCTTTCGCCGACGGTGATCACGATGCGCTTCCAGCCAATCATGGTTCCAAGGCCAAGGGAGAGGGCCACGGCGACCTTGACCCAGGTGGGAATGAATTTGGTGGAGATGTCGAGGTGCTTGAGATAGCTGGTCAGCAAGGCGGACTCGGCTGCGGTGAATTTCGGTTTCTTTGTCTGGATCATCATGCGCAGGGCTTCGTCGGCGACGTACATATCGTTGCGGACATTGGCTTGGTCGCGAGCCGGAATATTCGAGAGGGTTTTGTAGAGGGAGACTTCCTGGGCGGTGTCGTTTACAAGCTGGCGGGCCGCGAGCACGGTGGCGGGGGAATACTCCTTGGTGCGGATGTAGTCGGTGAGGTCGGTGCGCGGGTCGGCAACAACCGCCTCGGGGTCGACGTGCGCGCTCAATACTTTGACTGCCTGTTCGGAGATGGCGGCAAATTCCTGCACCTGGCCGAATCCTACGGCGTGGTTAAGGGCATAGGCGGTGGGAACGGTTCCGATGAGGATGAGCATGATGAGGCCCATGCCCTTTTGTCCGTCATTGGATCCATGGGCGAAGCTGACTCCGGTGCAGGTAAGGATGAGCAGGCAACGGATCCAGAGGGGAGGGGGTGCGTCGCCGCGGGGAGCTTCGTAGAGCTTCTTATCGCGGATCAGGAATTTGGCCAAGAGCAGCATGCAGCCGGCGCAGACGAATCCGATGAGCGGGGAGATGAGCAGGGATTTGAAGATTTTTTCCGCCTGCAGCCAGTCGACGCCGCTGGTTCCTGTCTTGACGGACATCATCTGGTTGGCTATGCCTACGCCGATGATGGAGCCGATGAGGGTGTGGGAGCTGGAGGCGGGCAGGCCGAACCACCAGGTGCTGAGGTTCCACAGAATGGCCGAGATGAGCAGGGCAAACACCATGGCGAAACCCGCGCCTTTGCCGACCTGCAGGATGAGTTCGACCGGGAGCAGAGCGATGATGCCAAAGGCGACGGCTCCAGTGGAAGTGAGGACGC
The DNA here is from genome assembly GCA_025355385.1 of Acidobacteriaceae bacterium. Taxonomy (GTDB): domain Bacteria; phylum Acidobacteriota; class Terriglobia; order Terriglobales; family Acidobacteriaceae; genus JANXZS01. The sequence goes on from JANXZS010000253.1 coordinate 8,745, forward strand.
CGATGAGGTTCCATATGCCGGACCAGACGACGGCGATGTTGGGATCGAGAGAGTTGGTATAGATGACGGTAGCAACGGCGTTAGCGGTGTCGTGGAAGCCATTGACGAACTCAAACCCCAGCGCGCACAGCAGGGCGACGGCCAGCAGCACGTAGGGCCACATGGGAACGTCGTGGACCTTGGAAAGGTCGGAGGCCAACTGGGTACCGGCATAGCTAAGGCCGGCTATGAGTACCAGCCCGAAGAGCCCAAGGCCGAGCCGTCCCCGGGGCCTGCCATGAAGTTTTCGATGAACGGGAGAGATTTCAGAAATGGGGGATGGAGAGAGGGGTGGCTCCAGGACTGCGGCGCTGCCGTCTTCCATTGTGTTACTCCGACCGTCTGTCTGCCAACCCTCGGGATGCGGCTGGTGGGAACCCGGTCTTACCGTTTGAAACGAAAACTTTGGGGAAAATCAGCACATCAGAGTTGAACAGATGTAGTTTCTCATGCAATCGGTGCTATTGCCAGTCGTCGCGTGCCTGGGAGAGGTTCTCATTCATGGCGGATTCGAACATGGCGTGTTTTTTGATGAAGACCTCGCTGAAGTTGCGGTTTTGCCGCAGGAGGATGGCCTGGAGGCGAACCAACTCCAATATGGCCAGGAACATACAGATGAGAGCATGCTCGGAGCGCATGTTGTGCAGCAGTCTGCGGAGTGCGATGGGCTTGTCTTCCATCACCAGTCTGCGGCCGACGTAGCGAATCATCTGGCTGACGGTAACGGCGTCTTCCTCAACATCGAGGATGGGGCGGTTGCGGGCGCGCTCAAGGATTTCGCGGAAGATGCGGACGAGGTCGACGGTATCGGCGGCTATCTCTGGTTCAGCGGCGGCATCGTCGCGGAACTCGCGCATGCCGGGGTTAGTCCAGGTGGCGGCCTCGATCTGCTGCTTCTGGGCGAGCATCTGTGCGGCATTCTTGAAGCGCTCGTGTTCGAGGAGACGCTCCACCAGCTCGCGGCGGGGATCTCCTTCGTCGCCTTCGGCAAGTTCGTCGGGAGAGCGGGGGAGGAGCATTCTGCTCTTGATATGGATGAGCAGGGCGGCGGTATAGATGAACTCGCCGGCGGCATCTACGTCAGTCTGCTTGAGGTTTTCAACGTATCGCAGAAACTGTGCCGTGAGCCTGGCGATGGGGATGTCGTAAATGTCGATGTCCTGCTTGCGAATGAGGTCGAGCAGCAGATCCATGGGGCCATCGTAGACGCGGCCAACGGTGATATTGAAGGGGGAGGCGTTGTCAGCTTCGGCCTTGGCGGCGGCCTGCGCGGAGGCAGAAGAGGCGGCATGACGGGCGGCGGTCTTCTGCTCGGCGGTGGGCGGGGGCATGGGTGCTGAAGGCTCAGTTTGGTCGGAACTGGTGCCCGGATTCATGGATTCATCGATCAACGTAGAACCTCATAGCTGCTGAGATATTCTTTGAGATTGATGGGCTCAGCCGATCCGATGTAAAGCAAATATCCTCGGCTCGTTTCCTGGACAGTGATGTCGATTTTCTTCACCGACTTGTCGATCTGGTCCCAAACAGCCCTATAGGCCTTTTGCGGGACTACGTAATCGCGGAGACGAAACGCATCTGGTTCCTGATCCGTTACTTCCGCGCAAAGCAGGACCAATACCTCATAAGTCTTGCGATTTATACAGAAGCTCCATCCATTACCAGTCCTGTCGACAGACGATAAGATCAGGACCCTTCGATTCCTCGGAGCGAGGTACACCGATCCTGCAGATTTTGCGAGTGTTATTGAACTGGGCATCATCGTTTCGCACCATGCTTTTGTCAATTCGATGTCTCGCTCCGTGTCAGAGAGATCCCAGATTCTCGTCCGACCGTGCAGCCCATGCGCGATGAGCCTATGGTATTTTAGGTTTTCGATTTGTACCGACGATCGGTGAAGACCGGAAGTGTCGTGAGAGATGCCAATGGCGGCTCTCACAAGTTTCATGGTTTCTTCGGCGCGGTTGGCCGCCTTCTTTGCTCCCTCGATAAGGATTTTCCAGGTGTCATCGAGGTTTTTTTCGAGTTCGTTCCTCTTGTCCTGGATCTTCTTGAGCTTAGGTTCGAGCGATTGATAGAGGAGATGCTTGCAATCGAGGCAGGAGAACTGGGCGTTGCGGCACTTAGAGCGAATTTCAGCGTCAACTTCGAGCGAACTGAAGACTTTGTGTAAGTCAGCGACGGGACAAAGATCGGGATCGCCTGGGTCGGAGACGTGAAGGCGCTGCCCTCCGT
>JANXZS010000285.1 GCA_025355385.1 Acidobacteriaceae bacterium
ACATCCCTCCGGTGTTCCATGAACCATGCCATCAAGGCAATAGCTCACGAAATCAAGATCCGGCGGGTGGCCTACTTTTACTCCGCCGCAGAACGCCGCTCACGCGGCGCACTGTGGCCTAGTTTTGCACCGGCGCTCATATGCGTTTCAATTCAATGATATCGAGTTTCAAAAGATCAGTTTGGCTGCAAACTGGACTTGCCGCGGGATGAGAGTGGTGCTTGTAATGGTACCCACAGCTGAGGACGAGATATTTGAGTTTGGCACCGAAAAGCTTGGTGTATTTGTGACATTGAACGTTTCAGCGCGGAATTGTAGGCGAAGCGCCTCTGTAATCGAGAAATCTTTCAGCATTGAAAGGTCGACGCTTCTTTGGTGTGGACCGTGTATGTTGTTCACCTGCGAATTGCCAGCCGTTCCAAACGCCTGCGGAGCAAATGCGCCTGCATTGAAGAAATGCGTGATGCTCGGGTGAGCCAAATTGGGATTACCGATGATATCGGGTCGATCACTGCTGACACCCACATTGATCCTGGGAGATCCGTTCGTGACGGTGAATGGGATACCAGTTTGCCAACGACCGAGTACATTGGCCTGCCAGCCGTAGATCAGCAACCGTGTAGCGCCATGGGCACCCTGGCCGAAGGGAAGAGCATAGCTGATTGCGCCGGCTGCTCTGTGACGAATGTCAAGAAAGCCATTCCCGTAATCGTAGGTTGAACTCTGAAATGGCAAGAGGCTGCTCACGGAAACGTTGTCGAGCAGATGCGCCCAGGTATAGTTTGCGCTGATCGTCAGACCGTGTGCAGCTCGACGCTGGAATTCCGTCTGGAAAGCGTTGTAGGAGGACGTCCCGCCGGTGAGTTGTTCCTGGATCGCCGTGACGTTCGGCAATTGAGCATAATAGGGGCGGCGAGACTGCAGATTCGCACTCGTCGTTGTTGCGCTGGGAGCGGGGACATCGATGTTGCCGTAGGTCTGATAAATATGGCGCCCGAAACCACCTACATAACGCGCGGTAAGCACATTTGGCCCAAGGCTCTTCGAGACCTCAAGGCTGGTCTGATGTAGCTGGGCGCTCCTGTAGTTGAGGGCAATCGCGCCTTGAATAGTTCCGAACGGGGCATTTGGGTCGCTGGCCACGGGTGTGGGTGCGGGAGTCGACAACGAGACGTTGGTAACCGGTCCATAGTTGAAGGTGAAGGGAGCATTTTGCATGTTCGTGTGGGAGCCGTACCCTTCGGGGAAGTAGGATATCCCGTAGCCTCCGCGAATCACCAAGCCCTGTGCCGCTTGGAAAGAGAAGCCAAGCCGCGGAGCCAGATTCGAGTAGTCCGGACGCACGCCTGCAGAACGGGACACGCCATTCACTCCAGCCACAAGCAGTTTGATATTTACCATGTCGAAGTTGGAGATACGGTCATGTCTCTCCACGATCGGTGAGAAGAAGTCGTAACGTAAGCCAATATTCAGTGTCAGGTTGCGGAGAGCATGCCAGTCATCCTGAACAAAGCCGCTCGGCTCCCAGCTTCTGTAAGAACTAGGCAATAGCTGATTGCTGCGAATGTACTGGAACGCGTTCCCGGTCAGAAACGCTTGCAATGCGGCAGCGTTGGTACCGGTAAATGTGTATTGGCCGACTGGCTGCGAACTCTGCACGTTGGTGAATTGCCGGCGAATCAACGCACCACCAGCGCGAAAGGTCTGGCTCCCCTTGGTCCACGTGACAGTGCCGTTGTACTGGAAAGTGTTATCAATATCCCTCAGTGGCTCGAAATTCCCCTCTCCGAGCGGAGTGTACGGACCCACGTTCATAAGGGTGAGCGCTGAAGTATCGGGGCTTAGATTCACGTTCGCCAGCCCGAGTTTCGCAGCAGCGTTGGTTCCGAAATTCAGGGGCAGAGCAGAGTTGTTGATCCGCGTAAAGCCTGTCTTTAGCTCGACGAGCACCTGGGGCGTGAAGACGTGAATGTAGTTGAGCTGAACATTCTGCTGCCTTTCCGTGGAGAGACCAGGATAGGAATTTGGATTACCAGCAGGTTCGATACCATTCACCGCCGGTAGCGCACCCGGAACATTGGTGTCGGTTTGATTCAGCGTGTAGCGCGCATAGAAAAGGTTGTTGTCATTGAAGTGGTGATCGACGCGAATATCCCCAGTGTGCGCGATCTGCGTCTTTTTCGGGGAGTAGGTAAAATTTCCACCGGTGCCCACGCGGTTCGGTGCCGGATACAGCTTGAAATAGTTGAGTGCGATTGAGTTCAACTGGCCCGCTGGGATTACCGGGCCGCCAATGTCGCTCAGGTCCCCCGGGTGTTGTTCTTCGTACAGAGTCGGAACGAGTGAAGTTGACGTGGTGCCGGAGATGATGCGCAGCGCCTCGTAATCTACGAAAAAGAAGGTCTTGTCTCGATAAATGCGGCCACCAAGACTCCCTCCGAAATTGTTCTGCCTCAACTCGGGTCGCGTAAGCGCGAAGTAGTTCCGCGCATCAAGTGCGTCGTTCCGGATGTACTCGTAGGCAGTTCCATGAAAACTGTTCGTACCAGATTTGGTGATGATGTTGATTACGCCGCCTGCCGTCCGTCCAATGTCGGCCGTGTAGAGGTTAGTCTCTACGCGGAGTTCGGCGATTCCGTCGATGGATGGTCGAACCCCGATAACACCAATGAGGCGTTCGTTATTGTCTAAGCCATCGATCAGGTTGTCGTTCGACTGGATATTTTGACCGTTGACCGAAATGGAAGACGTTTGACGGCGGTCATCTGGCTTCGCCCCGCTTGCAATGTTATTCGGATCGCCGGAGTTTGCCCCCGCGACCAGATCCTGAGCCAGTTGAATGAAGTTTCTGCCGTTTGTAGGTAGATCCTGAACCTTGTCGCTCCCAATCGTCTGGTCGATAGTGGACGAGTCGGTGTGCAGAGTGGTTTCGGCGGTCACCTGGACAGTTTCGTTCTGCTGTCCCAATTGCAATGACAAATCCACACGGTGACGCTCACCCGCAACGAGCGAGAAAGTGTTAACGTGCTCCGTTCGAAAGCCGTCGGCCGTTACCGTAAGGGAGTACGTGCCCAGCTTAAGAAGGGTGAAGGCATACTGACCGTTAATCGTCTCGAATTGTCGAGTCTCATCAGTTCCGGTGTTCCGCAGGCTCACGGAGGCGTGAGGAAGCAAGGCCCCCGTTGACTCCGTAATTTGTCCAACAACGTCGCCCGTTGTCTGTTGTGCTGAAGCCACCAGCAAAGTTGATATCAACGCAAATAAGATCAGAAGTGATCGGACCATCAGCGACAACCGTGCTTTCGAAACTACCTTCATCTTGCTCCCTCGCATATGCCGTTTCGTATCTTGATCACGAAGTCTCCTGTGAAAGCCCGCCCGGGCACACTCACGATATCGATATCATGAACAGGAAGACAGTAGCACTGTGGTATGACCAGTGTAAAGAGGGAAGATTTGGCAATCCGGAAGCGGTGTCCCTTGGACGCTCCCCAGGGGTCGCTTCAGAATTCGGATAATAATGTTCGGTAAGCCCAAACGACGGCTGACAGCAAAGGGTTTAGCTAGCGCGTTACCCGTTCTATACCCTCAGCAGCCCGCCCTCGGTAAGTTATTCATTTGATTATTCTGCACTTTTACTATCGTGCTCTATTGTCCGAATTCTGAGGCGACCCCCCCAGCACAGCTCAGCTTGGGCTCAGATGCGCATATGTCCTTGTTCGATAACGCAGCGACTTAGATCAGCCGGGTGCTCGAGGCGGAGGTAACGTAAACATCCTTGCGGGGAGCAGCGCCCACGACTGAAACATCTTTCACGTTAGTTAAGCTAATCAGCGGTCTTTTGGCTTCCGTATTGGCTCTGAGCGAGCGCACAGTAACCCTCTCGACGTGATCCATCACGACGACGGCTCGTGGGTCCGGGCTCGCACTTCTAATCTCAACATCGCTCAGCAAGAGACTTTTGACATGCCTGATATACAAGCCTTGAGAAGGCGTCGAAGCCCCGAACATGGAGTACTCGGGATAGCCCTGTTCTCTTTCCGGCATACTCTGCGGGGATCTCCCGCCTCCCAGGTGCTCCACGAAGATATTCCGGAGCTTCACATCCTCGATATTTGCTTCGGGTATGCCGCTGATGATGGATGAGTATACAGACGCAGTATTCGAGGAAACGATGTCCGAGATGAAAACACGTTTGAGGGTGCCAATCTGACGTCCGGCTGGACCGCGCATGCGCGAACCCAGCCGCAGGAAGATCGGCGGAGAGATGAGATTGCGCATCGTTATGTTCGAGATTGTCATATCTTCCAGTCGAGCGCCGTCAACAGTCTCTAAGCTCAACCCGTGGCATTCCTCAAAGACACAGTTCGAAACAGTTGTATTTAGAAAGCCGCCGTTCGACTCGGTCCCAAACTTGATCCCGCCGTTCTGGCCTGGAGGTGCCTCCGCGCCCCACTTCTTCCAAGTGCCGTCCAACATGGTACCGAGGCGATAAGCGGCCGTTACGTAGCAGTTGGTAATCGTAAGGTGCTCGGTTGCTCTAGGGTAGCCTAGAGCATACGAGCTCTTGGGGCAAATCGCGTCGTCTGGCGAGTTGACGGAGCAATTCGAAACGCGAACGTTCTTACAACAATCCAGGTCCATCCCGTCGCGATCGGTATCAATCAGAACACCATCGATCGTAAGATTGTCTACGCCGGTCGCTAGTATGCCAAAGTGTCCCCCCTTCAGGATGGAAAAATTACGTAGTTGCACATTCCGGCAGTTCTTGAGCGCAATTGTCTTATTGCCCACACCCGCTCGTTCCGCAGGCGGCTGACTTCGGGGAAGTCCGTCAGTCAAGCCTCGACCCCAGATGAGGCCCGGTCCCAAGATGGCTATATCGTCGAGACCTTCTCCCCAAATGAGACTGTTTTGCCAATGACTGTGCCCAAAGTCTTGATAACTTCCAGGCACCTCGCTCACCTCGGCAGCATCATAGCCGCCGAGGGGACCGGACTCTGCGCCGATGATCACGGCTCCTGCCTGCAGTGCAATGGTGATGTGACTTGCGAGTCGTATCGAGAACGAAAGATAGTGTCCAGCTGGGAACAGGACGGTCCCGCCGCCGGCAGCAGTAGCAGCAGCAATCGCCCGGTTGATGGCG
>JANXZS010000311.1 GCA_025355385.1 Acidobacteriaceae bacterium
TGACAAGAGTAATTCGTCACGATCCAGTAACACTGAGCAGTGGCGTGAAGGAGGATGATTTCGAAAAGTTCATGGTAGAGGAATTCATTCCGCTGTTTAGCGAGCACTACAAGGGGCCCACGCGGGTCTCAGTCGCCGACCTTAAGGCTCAATCGTTATTGAAGAAGGCTCAGCGCCCCGGAGAATACTTGTGGGTGACAGAGTGGGACGGCAGTCCGGAATCGGTACAAGGCTCGTCGTTTGAAAATACCCGTATGGTTTCTGTTGGAGCAACAGAGGGAATGCTGAAGAAGCTCGCGACATTTGGCAATCGAGAGCCAGAAACGGTCCTCAGTGAGATAGCGACCATTGAGGTCGCCACCAATACCTAGCGTGTTACATCGACCCGTCACCCTGACAAGGGAACAGGAAGCCCAGATGTTCCTTTGATTTTTTTGCTCACGCGAGACCAAACAATTAGAACCGGAGGAATTTACCATGGCTAACCCTGTAAATGGTGGATCTACAGATACCAAGGTGGCTGCAGTCAAGGGCGAATGTACGGGTAGTGGAGGAATGGGAGTGTGGGGTATTTGCGCAACGGGCCATGGAGTTCATGGTGATAGCACGTCGTCGCGCGGTGTTGTCGGAACAAGTGAGACATTCCACGGCGTATTCGGTCATAGCAAGGACAATGTAGGCGTTGCGGGCGAAAGCGACACAATGTGGGGCGTGCTCGGTGTCTCGAACAGCGCGGGGGGCATTGGGGTGCACGGCAAGAACGATGTTGGCGGCGACGGAGTCGTCGGGGTCGGCAGAAGAGGTGTCGTTGGCCAAAGCCAGGACTTTCAGGGCGTCTACGGTGTGAGTACTGGAAACGCTGGCGTGGTTGGTGAAAGCACAAATCTGCATGGTGTGTTCGGAGTCTGCCATAACCCCAACGGTGCTGGGACATTTGGAGTGAACGACCAGGGCGGCATGGGCGTCGAAGGCTTCTGCGACCGCGGTCGGGGAGTCTGGGGACATAGCGATACCGGGGACGGCGTAATTGGTGAAAGCAAAACTGGAATAGCCGTGCATGGAAAGGGTGGCAGGCTCGCTGCGTTCTTCGAGGGGGATGTTGAAGTGACCGGCGATATCCGCTTGACCAATGCGGACTGTGCGGAAGACTTCGACATCGCTGAAGCCGATCTGGTTGAGGCTGGAACGGTAGTTGTGCTGCGTGATGAGGGAGTTGTATCTCCGAGTCGCTGTGCCTATGACAAGCGTGTCGCCGGCGTAATCTCGGGGGCGGGCAACTACCGCCCTGGTATTGTTCTCGACAAACAGCAGAGTTCGAATGACCGTATGCCGGTGGCCCTGCTCGGCAAAGTGTTTTGCAAGGTCGATGCTTCGCATGGCGCCATCGAAGTCGGTGACCTCCTGACTACCTCGCCCACGCTTGGATACGCGATGAGAGCTTCTGATCCTGTGAGGGCTTTTGGCGCCGTGATTGGCAAGGCACTGCGTTCCCTGAAGGAAGGGCAGAGTCTCATCCCTATTCTGATTTCATTGCAGTGAGAAACGCTGGATACCAACTCTAAAGTGAGGACTGGCGATGAAGACCTTTCGCAGTATTGCAACAGCACAGCAGGATCCTCCCTCGCTTACCAGCACCAGGGCGCTGGCTCAGATGGTGAATATGCCGGCCCCGGTGAGCCTGGCTCGATTGATCGATGAGTTGTCGCTCCCCGTAAGCTTTCACGCAGACATTACAACGCCATCCGGTACAGCGCTCGGTGGAACAGCGGATATCACCCTCTTCAGGGACGGCGGATTCTCGTTCAAAGTTCATATGCATGATAGTGGTTTTGATCCTTATACCTTTCGCGTGCGTTGTGCGGTGCAGGCGCCGGGCGGAGTGACTATTCTGTTCCAGACGAGCGGTCACACCGATGGGACTGGATCAAACCCATTCGGACATGTTAATCGAGATTTTGACCATAATGAAGAAGGTCAGAACGCCCTCGTCAAACAATACTGGATCGATGTGCGTGCATCGTCGATGTCGGTCAGCAAATCGTACGACGACGCTGGCCTGCTCCATACCCTCGAAGATATCGCCAAGGACTTAATGGGCTTTCTCATTGCCGATGTAACCTTTGGTGTTGGACTGGCACTTGTCATTGCTGCGTCCGCGGAACTGGCCAATGCGCTGGACGCATCGTTCGTAGGCCCCGGAGGGTTGGTCGGCGTGGTGGTCGCCGGGGGCGTTGTCTGGGTCTTCGGGCCTTCGGCAATCATTGCTGCTGTGGTTGCCGGCGTAGCGGCGGGCGCGATCACAGACGCGATGATCAGACATCGGCAAATCACATCGGAGGAGTATCGGTTTGCGGTCACGGTGTTCGGCAATACTTTGCCACCAATGGACAAGTTGTATCTGACCAACCTCTCGCACGGTGGGGGACGCGCATACACCTGGCCTGATCTTGACCATTCGGTGGTCCTCAATCTCGACAAGGCATTCGATAATCCCATGGCCTTTACCAACGGGTCCTATCTGACTCAAGGCCAGCTCTTCATTCATGAGATGGCGCATGCCTGGCAGATTCGGACAAAGTCGTTTATACCGGGATTGCTCTGCAAGATAGTATTCGAGACCGGATCGTATGACCCCGGCCCCGCCGGTAAGGCGTGGAACGATTATGGACTGGAGCAACAGGCTGCAATCGTCGATCACTGGTTTGGGAAATATGGATCTATGTGGACCTCCATCGACGACCTTGCATCGAAACTGTCAACCCAGGCAGCCATCCACGATGACTTCTTCGGGTACATCAACAACAACATTCGAGCGGCACAGAATTGACCGGCTCGAACGTTCCCAGGATCAAAGCTCCAAAAGCATTCGGCTGACATGGACGTTCGTTCAGGACACAGCCTATCCAAAGGTCGGGTCAGATCGCTTAGATTGAAATACGATCCCGGAGAAAAGGGCCTGACTGTGGAAAGCTAATCTGCTTGCGCTGAAAGGTTAATTACATGTCACGGAACACTCCCTGGATAATACTTCTTTGCAAATTCAGCGACGATCCAGGTATGTCCACTTTGCGGTCCATCGCCGACTATGCAGCGTTCTTCGCAGGTGATGATCCTGATAGCATCCCGTCGTATTGGCGGGACATTTCTAATGGCGAATTGGACCTGGTGACGGGGACTGAAATCTCACCGTGGCTGCAATTGAAACAGAAGCGCTCCGACCACAAGGGTCTAGACACCCGAAAAGACCTGTTCCAGTGGGCAAAAGCGGCAGGAAGGGATGCGGGCATCGACTTCGGACGTTTCTTTGGCGTTACGGTGTTCTTTTCAGTTGCGACGGATTTGTTCGGTACATCCGACAGTCCGCATGTCGTGTGCGATCTCTTGAGCAGCCCTGCCCAGATCCAGCAGGAATACGGACACGCTTACGGACTGAAACACTCACGGTCAGTTGTGAACCCCATCGACTATAGGAATCCGTTCTGCACCATGAGTAGCATGATCTTCGGCACCGATGACGTGGTATTCCGTCGCGTCGATCCGACGTTCCCCGGGAGATGGGGGGCATCCGGACCCGGTCTGTGTTCCCCCTATGTCCTGGCCTCTGGCTGGCTGCCTGAACCCCGCTCGGTGAAAGTTGCGTCGAATGGAAGATATCCCTCCTCGACTCTTCTTGATTTGTCTCCGTTGGGAGACATGAACCCTACCCATCCGCAAGTGGCAGTCGTGGACTTCGATACGCCTCAGAGCGTTCGCTACTGCATCGAGTACCGTCGCGGTGGCTGGGACCGGGGGATCTTCTACGACCCCATCGTTCTCCACCAAGTAAGAGCTGACGGGTTGTCGTACTACGCCGGACTCATTCGTCCGTTCAAGGCGGGATCGGGTGGGGATGCAACGCATCCATTGCCCGCAGTGTCAGCGGGCAAATGGTATGTGGATCAACAGTACGACTTGTCTGTCGAGTTTATAGCGATGAGCCCGGATCGCGGCATGGTGACTCTTCGGATCGCCCCTGCGGCTGGAGCTCGCACGCTCAGCGTTCGAGGTATCGCCGCCTCCAAGCTCCAACTCACCGGCAGCTTCTCAATTGGGAATCAAGTATTGACTCGGAAGGAAGAGCCGCTGCGGGGGAGGCTCATAGACCTGTTGGGTCGCTAATCAGGCCACCCGCCCAGACCGTCCTAGCGCTCAAACGCTACGAAGACATGAGTTTTCGTTCGGCGCTCGCAGGTGAATCCGGGTCATGTCCATACGAAAGTTGTCCTCCGCGTGATGGAATACGGAATGCAGATCGCGCGCGCACTGGTAGCCGCGCACCGGAAGCGAATCGTACACCGCGATCTGAAGCCGGAGAACATATTCATCCCCAGCGACGAACAGGCCAAAGTGCTCGACTTCGGGCTGGCCAAGCTCATCGAAGCAGGCATTACGATGCAGGCGGACGAGGGGACGGCGGCGACGATGATGCAACAGAGCGCCGTCGGAACGTTGGTAGGGACCGTTGGCTATAGGTCTCCTGGGCAGGTGCGAGGCAAACCTGTCGATGCGCGGTCGGACGTTTTTTCCTTCGGTGCAGTGATGTACGAGATGTTGAGTGGGCGTCGAACATTCGAGGGTGCCAGTCCGGCCGATACCGTCAGTTCTATCCTGAACAGCGAGCCGCCGCCTTTGGAAGCCGCAGAGCAACGGATCACACCTGCGTTGGGCCGCATAGTTCGTCACTACCTCGAGAAGAACCCAGAGGAACGTTTCCAATCCGCGCGCGACATTGTTTCCGACATGGAAACGCTCTCAACGGCCTCGTCCGGCACACTGTCCGCCATCGCAGCAGATCCGGTGGTTCCTTTGCGGCGGTGGCGCATGCCGCTGCTGATGGCGATGTTGCTGGCGGCCACGGCAGCCGCGGGGTACTACTTTGCCGGGCGCAACGCCGCTCAGCAGCTGACGTTTCAGCGAATGACTTTTCGTCGGGGCTACGATGAGGTCAATGTAGTTAAGGCCTCCCTTTGCAATGGAAGTCGTATAGAGAACATCGGTCAAGCCATCGGCGTTCAGATCCTCTGCGATCAGGTTCACGAGCACGCCGGTGGAAATTGTTTTGCCTACCGTAAATGATCCATTGCCCGCGCCCATGAGTATATGCATATAGGAAGGAGTCGAGAGTGAACGGGAAGTGCTGTCGAAGGTATTGGAGGCAACAGCGGGTCCGATTTTTCCATCGCCGTTGAAGTCGCCCGGCGCCACCGCTACGATCCCGTCTGTGCCCGACAGCAAGGGGATCGGCGCGCCGAATCGTCCGTCGCCTTTGCCCAGGGCGGTTCCGCAATCCCCAATCAAGTCGAGTTTACCGTCGTGGTTTACGTCCACTAGGTACACCGATGTGCTGAAAGTACTTTTCACTGACGCGCCGAGCAGATGGGAGTTCACGGGCGAGTCGAAAGTGCCATCTCCGCGTCCTAGAAGGACACTGATATCAGGAGACGCATTAGGATTCGGTGGAAATACTGCGTTGAGCAGGCCTGCATTTCGCGTCACAACAATATCCGACTTCCCATCGCCGTTCACGTCGCCGACCGCAATTGCGCCCTGCTGCACAGCAATCGAGTACACCTTGGGAGCTTGCAGATAGCCTTTGCCGGTTCCTAGAAAAACCCTGACTGAAGCCCTACAGGCGCTGCATAACGCTTCATCCGCAGCCGCCAGATTGTCGATTTGTTATGTGGTGCCGTCCTGCCACAACCTGTTAAGGATCGTCGCGTCAGATGTCCCACAAAGCGCCCACGCCGGTCTCGGGCGCACCAGTCCTTAGACCACTTTCCCGCCTGCATGGACAAACAGAGCCAGCTGTGCCAGGACCGCCTCAGGGAATCCTCCGCTGATCAACAGAATAGTTGGAATGCCGCCGGGTCTACGGTCTACGCCGAGTCCGTAGGCGCGCGATTGTACGGCGGGCTACCTATACCTAACCTATAGAAATAGGAAATATTTAGCATCTCCCTATCGGAAATAGCTATCAGCGACTGTAAGAGCAAAGTGCCGTTTCAACCGGGGTACTGGATTCGATGCCGGCCTGGAAGCAGGGAGACTTCTACGAAGCTCCCGTCCGACTGCGGCCTGCGCCTCGCATCATCGATCAGGATGAATTCGCCTTTGTCCGATTTATATAGCCTCAGAGTCGTCTTGATATTTGGTGGAATGGAACAGTCGATTGATAATGTGCGGTCGGTATTTCTTGACCATTTGATGTCTACCGGGCCGAACTCCGTAATTGCTATCCCGTCGGCTCTCAATAAATCGCCGCAGCGTGGCTCAATCAGGATCGACCGGTCCGAGATCGATCCGATTCGACGCGCACCGAGGACAAAGGCAGTTAGAAAGAAGCCAGGCACCATGCCATACCCGTGGACCTTTGATGCGCCGCTTTCAATCAACTCCTCCCATGTCGTCTGCCATGGTGAATCCACTTGATTTTTCCATCCCACTCTCATCAGACGGAGTACCTCGCGATCCTGCTTCTCATCCCTCATGTCATACATGGCCTGGAAAAGATAGTAGTGGGACATGGGGCCCTCCACTTCGTCCAGATGAGAAAGTAACCAGCTCCGGACGCCTGCGAGCCGCTCAGCCGGGACTATTCCGCAGTAGAGTGCGAATAGTCCAGCTTGCGCCGTTGGGCGATACCGACCATCCACGATTGGCCCGGCAAACATAAGCCCATTCTGCTGTTCGTTGGTCTTGGAGCCTTGACCAAAGAGCGCCCCGTCGTAGGTGCCTTGGTCATTGTTCCAAAGCAGAGAATTGAAGTCAGACTTCAGGCGATCTGCGCTTGCAGCAAATGCTTTACTCTCGGTGGTCTTGGCAATCGCATTCCCTAGATAAGAGGCGGTGCACAAGGCGCGGTAGACCAAGGCATTCAAGCCAGCTGCCTCGCAGACCTGGTACCGCAGGGGGTTATCCCAAACCTCCCAATCTCTTGCGAGGACTAGTCCCCTTTTGCTCCGCCGCGTGTGAAACCAGCCCATTAGGCGTGTCAAAGTAGGCCACAGTTCTCGAACGAGATTTTTATCGTTCGAACTGTCAAAGTATTCGCCCAGTAGGATGACCCAGTCGCAAGAGCGATCTTCCATGATGGCGTGGATGTCGAAACGTTCCGAGCAGCTGTGGGCTTTTATCTGTCCATCAGGTTGCTGGGTCAATGCAATTCGACGAAGGAGAGCCTTCAATAACCTGTTATCACCCCAGTGTTCCAGGCTGTCATCATTGGGCCCTCGCATCATTACACGAGTGCAGTCGAATGCGGGCGGACTATCATCGGTCCATTCCACGCGCTCGCGGTCAGCACAATCAACGTAAGAATCTTCGCTGAGCACTTCAAGTGAACGCGCACAGATCATCCAGAGCTGATTGAGAAAGGGATCATTGCTATCGAACGATCCTGCGCGAACGAAAGGGTAGCACACTTCGACGGCGTCAACCCGCGTCAACTTGACTCGACCAGACGTGAGTCGAATCGACAGCTTATCGAAGGCAAAGGTATCCCCACCCATGTACGTCTGCACACCTGCGCGAGTGATATAGGTGTTCTTACCGCTTGTTGCGCCTTGCGGAAGCAAATAGGCTATCTCAAGTTCGCTTCCCTCATCCGCATCCAGTTCAAGATTGTGGTATCCCTGTATCAGCTCGGGCAGGTCGAATGACACTTCTTGTTCCGAGTGCAGTATGACGGGCAGTTGCCCCGCGCCTGCGCTCCAACCTTTGAGCTTTTCTGCTTGCAGTGGGGCAGTCCTGGGCCAGACGGGAAAAAACTCCGGGCCCCCCACTAAGATTGAAGATGGCCATCCTGCTAAGGAGATGCCGGCGTTGGTCAAATCGAAACCATCGCGAGCGTCAATGTGCTCTTCAATCGAAGACCATGCCTGGTTGCGCGGACCAAAGGAAAGATCAGGTCTCGACAGCCAGGTCGTATCGGTGACGATTACTCGAGTCTTAGATCCGTGCGTGAGATGAATCGCTGCAGCAAAGCCTGGATCATGACGCATGATACGACCAGTTGGAGCATCGCGATGCACGAGAACAGCGATGATGTTTTTCCCAGTTCGAAGTGTAGGCCCAATATCGCGCGTGTCATATTCCGGGCGTTGATTCTGATACCTGCTCGGACCACGGCCCTGATAGACGCCATTGATGTAAAGGCGATAGCGTGTGTAGGAAAACAGGCGAATCAGCGCGGTAGAGGGGACAGTCTCGAGTGTGAGCTCTTTGATAAATATTGCGTGGAGGTCGGGTGTTTGAACTGGCTCATGGCCGCCCGACGAAGATGCAATGGAAGCCGCCGGACTGTCCAGTCTGAGCGGCACGGTAACAGACTCGGACGACCAGATCATATGAGCTTTGAAAAGGTTGCTTTCGTGACTTGGGTTGTTACGGTCAGATGGATCTGACAAGAAAGCGACCGTCGGTAGAGACAACGAAATACCAGCGGTCAGGCTGCATTTTAAAAAATCGCGCCGATTCAAAGCGTCATCACTCATAGGAGTCATTCTAAACACTAATACGACGTATCCAAACCGACTTTCGGCGTCGCTTTATACGCCCTCGCGTGTGAGAAGCGAATGTTTTTATGAAAGGTCAGGCTCTCAGCATCTGATCCCCGACCTTTCTTTGATCAACATATGTTCCTGATGGGGCGCTCCTGACTCTGGGCCTGGTCCGGCATTCTGAGTGGTACTACGTTTCAGCATGCGTAGATTCCACGCTTCACGCGATGCCTCATCTTCCACGCACCTGCGGCATTCCAGTCGTCTCGGCGATTCCGAGCGAGGACGCAATGTTTTTTCCAAAATTGATGCCGATTAGTTGTGCTCCAAAAGACGAGAGATGCGTGGCATCCAGGTAGAGCAGGTGGCTATTGTAGACAATTTTGCAAACGTGGTTATCGCATAGCCGATCTTATGGATGCACAATCCGGACCCCTGGATTCGCACCCGCTGCGGCGGATAGCGCGTGATTTACTAGCCCTTCAGACTTGGCGGTACTGCTGACTGGCAGGACCAAGCACGGAGATTCATTCTGATGATTGAATCGTGACTGGCCAATGCACGTTACCGGGTCTCTCTCTGCCAATGGCACTTGTCCAACGATAATCACCTGGCGCCCGCTGGCAACAGGGGCTTCCAAGGTTCTGCGCAAGCTGACAATGAAGAGTTGCCGCGCCTCCCTGGTGATGAGGTGCTCATTCTCAACTCGGAATGCCCAATTCCCTTCTGCGCCTGCATCCCAGCGAGCAGCAAGAACGACGACCCGAACATGCTTGTCGGCGCTTATTGCATCGAGGGCGTTATCGTTGAAGATTGTGCCCCCGGCGCGGCGTTCACCCCAGAAGTAGGCCCCCAGCGAGGGAGGACATGACTTCTTCGTAATCTCACGGATTGTTATGCCAAGTTGCTGGCCAATCTCGTCTAGCGCAGGAGCAAGGTGCGCGGCGTGCGAATCTCCCCAAAGAACCACGCTATAGCCCGATGCCGCAGAGGCTGTGCCAAGCAGGCAGTGCGCTGCGGGAGGAAGGGATGTGCCATCAACCAGGCAGGGTGAGGAGTATAAGGTTTTGCGTTCTCTCTGTTCCTGAATGGTCCAGCGCGCGATCTTCGGCGACCGCTGTGGTAAGCCCCCGCTGAGAAACAGTACTGAGCCGATCGCGACGAAGAAAGCCGTCGTCGTAAGTCCGCCGATCACCCATGTGCGGCTCCTTTCACCCATGACCTGCGGGTTAGGCAAGAGGCTTCACGACATCAGTTTGCTTATGGAGACTCTGCATAAGTTCGTGATCCACAGGCAGCTTGGATAAAGTTGTCAGTAGATAGGAGGTGCGATATTTCAGTCTACCTTTGGGTCACAGTCGAGCTTCGAGAAGTATGGTTTTAATAGTAAGCGTGAGCAGTTTCTGGAAACGATGGACGGGCCCATTCCGTGGCG